>JBDLWE010000143.1:0-42774 GCA_039804445.1 Bacteroidota bacterium
TCTTTTACGGCACCTGTTAGGGTTTTTCCATAAAATTCCCAATTGGCAGTTTCTAAATCTGTAGAAAGCTGACTTGTGGCACGATTTAGCATATTCCAACGCATATATTGTTTCCAGTCATCAACTTTGTTTTCGGCAAAAATACTGTTGATTGCAGCCAAATATTTGGGTTGCGACACAATAATAGAATCTACTTTTGGCAGTCCAATGCCCGAAAGTTGAACACGCCAATCGATAGTTGGCATCAGTTTTTGAAGACCATCAACTGACATTGGGTTATATGATTTTCGACTATCTCGACGCTCTACTCTATCAAATCTTGGTTTTGCCATCTGGATTTCAAAAGCCAAAATTCGTTCGGCATTTGATTTGGCAATTTCTGGTTTATCGCCCAAAAATTGTAGCATTTTTGCCACGTGAAGCGCATATTTGTCGCGTTTTTCTTTCGAGTCTTTATCTTCACCGACATAGTAATCACGGTCAGGAAGCCCAAGACTACCAAGTCCAACCGATACAATGTTTCGCTTACTGTTTTTGCTGTCAGATCCTACGCCGATCCCAAAAAAACCAACACCACCGACGGCATCCATTTCGACCATCAGTTTTTGAAGGTCTTTAATGTTTTGTACCCCATCAATTTTCTTTAGATAAGGCAAAAGTGGTTTTAGTCCAGCCTTGTTTCTGGCAACGGTATCCATAACCGACAAATACAGATTGATTGCCTTCCCTTGATCAGAATTCGACGCATATTTTTTGCTTGCTACGGCATCTTTCAAGATTTCGAGTGCATCCTTGTCCGTGTTTTGGCGCAATTCGTCAAAACTTCCCCAACGAGTTTTGTCGGCAGGAATTGGCGTTTTGTCAAGCCAAGTTCCGTTTACGTATCTAAAAAAATCGTTGACAGGTTTGGTCTTTTTATCCATAAGTTCTAGATTAATTCCAGGAACTTTTGTGGTAGAATTTTGAGCGGTAGCACTCAAAAAACCAATTATCACAAGCGAAAAACATCCAATTGAAATGGTTTTTGTTTTCATTTTATTATGGTTAATTTTGTTTAAACACAAATCTAATTAAAGTTTGCATAAACTTAAGTTAATAACGTTAGAATTTTTTTTGATTTTTTCACATAATGTAGTTTAGTGTTTAAATTTCAAAGCCGCTATCTAAATTATTTGTTATACTTTTTATAGTAACGCCTACAAAGTGTTCGTTGACATTATTAAAACAATAAAATTTTTGTGGATTTAGAGAACCTCTAAAAACTGCAATTCAAAACATTTTTCAATTTAAATTTTGATAGTTCCTCAATAAATCATTAAGTTCCAATATGACAATTATGTTTTAAGTAACTTAATTTTCTTATTGAACTTAATGGTTCGATTTCAAATTAAAAGAAATTGAGATTTTAGAGATGCTATTTAATACTTTAAATCCAGAAAATATATTTTAAGTAATTTTCTTTCTTAATCATTCAATTTCAAAACCGCCATAAAAGCTTCTTGCGGAATTTCGACATTACCTACTTGGCGCATTCGTTTTTTACCCTTTTTTTGTTTTTCTAAAAGTTTTCGTTTTCGCGATATATCGCCACCATAACATTTGGCGGTTACGTCCTTTCTGAGTGCTTTTATGGTTTCTCGCGCAATAATTTTGGCACCAATTGCCGCCTGAATCGGAATGTCAAATTGCTGTCTCGGGATTAATTCTTTCAGCTTCTCGCACATTTTTTTACCAATGTGGTAAGCATTACTTTCGTGAATCAATGCAGACAAAGCATCAACATTTGTAGCATTTAATAATACATCTAATCGCACCAATTTAGAAGTTCGCAAACCAATTGGTGAATAATCAAACGAAGCATATCCTTTTGAAACTGTTTTCAGACGGTCATAAAAATCAAATACAATTTCTGCTAGTGGCATGTCAAATGTCAACTCTACTCGTTCGGTTGTCAAGTAGGTTTGATTGGTAATCAATCCTCTTTTTTCTATACACAAACTCATTACGTTGCCCACAAAATCGGATTTGGTAATAATGGTTGCCTTTATATACGGCTCTTCAACACGGTCAAGACTCGATGGGTCTGGCAAGTCGGTTGGGTTATTCACAATCATTACCGTATCAGGCGCTTTCTTGGTAAATGCGTGGTACGAAACGTTTGGCACAGTCGTGATTACAGTCATGTCAAACTCACGCTCTAACCGTTCTTGAATAATTTCCATGTGCAACATTCCTAGAAATCCGCATCGAAAACCAAAACCAAGTGCCGCCGAACTTTCAGGCAAAAACACCAACGATGCATCATTGAGCTGCAGTTTTTCCATCGAGCTGCGCAAATCTTCATAATCTTCGGTGTCAACCGGATAAATTCCTGCAAAAACCATAGGTTTCACATCTTCAAAACCAACAATCATATTGGTTGTTGGCGTTTTAGCATCAGTCAAAGTGTCGCCAACTTTTACTTCTTTGGCCTCCTTAATTCCAGAAATCAAGTAACCAACATCACCTGCCGAAATCACGTTTTTCGGAACTTGATTTAGTTTCAATGTACCAATTTCGTCCGCAAAATATTCATTGCCTGTAGCCATGAATTTTATTTTTTGACCTTTGCGAATTTCGCCATGCTTGATTCTAAAAATAACTTCAATACCTCGAAAAGGATTGTAATGCGAATCGAAAATCAAAGCCTGCAAAGGCTCGTCAATATTGCCTTTTGGCGCAGGAATTTTCTCTATAATTGCAGCCAAAATATTCTCTACACCATAACCAGTTTTGCCACTTGCGTGAATAATATCTTCGAGTTTGCAACCCAAAAGATCAATAATATCGTCAGAAACCTCTTCTGGATTGGCACTAGGCAAATCGACTTTATTAAGCACCGGAATAATTTCTAAATCGTTTTCTAATGCCAAATACAAATTAGAAATCGTCTGAGCCTGAATACTCTGCGCCGCATCTACTATCAAAAGCGCACCTTCGCAAGCGGCAATAGACCGCGAAACTTCATAAGAAAAATCAACGTGACCTGGTGTGTCTATCAAGTTCAAAATATATTCTTGCCCTTTGTAGGTATATTCCATCTGAATGGCGTGACTTTTTATTGTAATGCCACGTTCACGCTCAAGATCCATGTTGTCAAGCAGTTGCGCTTTTTCTTCACGAGCAGTTACCGTTTGCGTTGCGCCCAAAAGTCGATCAGCCAACGTGCTTTTTCCGTGGTCAATGTGCGCAATAATGCAAAAATTTCTAATATGTTTCATCTAAAAATGATTATCAAAATTCGATTTAAAATTTGGGCGTTTCCCTTCGGGCCGGGCTTTCCGCTAAAGTCCTCGCACCTCCTTCGTCGGGCTGTGGGCTATCGCTACTATCCCTAACGCTGTGTTATCGCTGCCAATAATACGCAAAGATAGTCAATCTTTTTTTAACATTTTAACGATTAACATTTGTTGAATGGTTGCGGGTTTAAAATTTATTTAGCAATATTTTTTTTACTAAAATTCAAAAATGTACCTGAAAAATATAGCAAAAATAAAATCCTACTATTTTTTTGTACATTTGGCTAATTAAATTTTGCAATAAAAATAATGACAATTCAAACCAAATTTGCAGTAATTGGCGGCGGAAGCTGGGCAACAGCAATTGCCAAAATGTTGTGCATAAACCTGCCCGAAATTGCTTGGTACATGCGAAACGACGAGGCTATTGACCACATTCAAAAATTTCATCATAATCCAAACTACCTTTCAAGTGTCGAGTTTGATATCAAAAAACTTCGACTTACAAACGACATTAATCAAGCCGTTGACTATGCCGATTATCTCATTTTTGCAATACCATCTGCATTTGTAGGCAACGAACTCAAAAAATTGACGGCAAGTCTCGAGCATAAAGTAATTTTTTCGGCAATAAAAGGTATCGTACCCGAAACTAGCCTCATTGTTGGCGAACATTTTCATCAAGAATATCAAATACCGTACGAAAACATTGGTGTTATTACAGGTCCTTGTCACGCCGAAGAAGTAGCACTCGAACGATTATCATATTTAACCATTGCTTGTGGCGATGCGGCAAAAGCCAAAATCATGGCCAAATGTTTGGCCGGAAACTTTATTAAAACCAAAATTACCGATGACATTATCGGCACAGAATATGCCGCAATGCTCAAAAACATTTATGCCATAGCAGCAGGCATGGCGCATGGTCTTGGCTATGGCGATAATTTTCAATCGGTGCTCATGAGTAACAGCATTCGCGAGATGAAAAAATTTATTCGCAAAGTGCATCGCATGAAACGAAACATAAACAATTCGGCCTACTTGGGCGATTTGCTGGTGACGGGCTATTCGGTTTTTTCGCGCAACAGAATGTTTGGAAACATGATTGGCAAAGGCTACACCGTAAAATCTGCACAAATGGAAATGAGTATGGTGGCCGAAGGATATTACGCCGCCAAAAGCGCCTGGACACTCAACCAAACCTATGGTGCCAAAACTCCAATTATAGACGCAGTGTACGAAATTTTGTACGAAGGAAAACCAGCAAAAAGTACTTTTAAAAAATTGACTGATAAGTTGGATTAAATACCAAAAGTTATTGCAACACAAATTACTGTAACTGTGGTTGCGATAATTTTGAAAAAAAAATTTAGCGAACTATCACGCCATCAACGAACAAAATTGGTACTTCTTCGACATTATTTTCGTTGATTGAATTGGCTTTGAAAATGAATTTTTTGTCAAACAGTTTTCCGTCAAGAAAATAAGTAAGCATAAACTCGTTGTTAAGTGTCAAAACAGAATCTTCGATCATCTCGATTTTTACAACCGAAACGGCGGGAACTTCAAGAAAGGCGTGGCGGAGTAACGAGGTTTTTTTCATTTCGCCGTCAATGGTGCCAAAAGCTTTTGAAACAACCATCACGCTATCTATTTGAAAATCAGAATCGTTTACAAGGTAGGCGTACCATACTTTTGCCATAAAATCGTCTGACCATTCTTGAACGGACGCCAGAAAAACGTTTTCTACTACTGGAATTGTGATGTCTGATTTCATTATTTAAGATGCTTTTTTCGCCCGAACACAGTCGAGGGATTTTAGATAGTTGTTTCTTTTGTCTACCCGAGCGCAGTCGAGGGATTTTAGATAGTTGTTTCTTTTGTCTACCCGAGCGCAGTCGAGGGCTTTTAGATAGTTGTTTCTTTTGTCTGCCCGAGCGCAGTCGAAGGCTTTTTTTTGTTGATTTTTTTTAATAAATTGAATGCCCTAGCCCAGACGGTAGCGAAAATCCTTTTGAGAGGAAACCTATTTTTTGTGGATTTTGCAAAGCGACCAACGGAAGCTCTTGCAAAATACTACAAAAAAAGGTTTGCGAACAAAAGATTGTAGTAAACGGCTGGATTGGCTTCTGATTGCTTCGTTTCTCGCAATGACTATATACTTGCTTTGAATTGTTCTAAAAACCGGACGTCGTTTTCATAAAACATTCTGATGTCACCAATTTGGTACAACAACATTGCAATGCGCTCGATGCCCATTCCAAACGCAAAACCTGTGTTGGCGGTTTCGTCTATGCCGCAGTTTTTGAGTACGTTTGGGTCGACCATGCCGCAACCCATGATTTCTAGCCAGCCGGTTCCTTTGGTGATTCGGTAATCGGTTTCGGTTTTTAGTCCCCAATAAATGTCGACTTCGGCACTTGGCTCTGTAAATGGGAAGTAGCTTGGGCGAAGTCTGATTTTGGACTTGCCAAACATTTCTTTGGTAAAATAAAGCAGGGTTTGTTTAAGGTCGGCAAACGAAACGTCTTTGTCAATATAAAGCCCCTCAACTTGATGAAAAATGCAATGTGATCGCGAACTGATGGCTTCGTTGCGAAACACTCGCCCGGGCGAAATGGTGCGAATTGGCGGTTGATGATTTTCCATGTATCTGACTTGAACCGACGAGGTGTGTGTGCGCAACAACACGTCGGGGTTGGTTTGGATAAAAAAAGTGTCTTGCATGTCGCGTGCTGGGTGGTATTCTGGCAGGTTCAAAGCCGTGAAGTTGTGCCAATCGTCTTCGATTTCGGGCCCTTCGGAAACATTGAAACCAATGGTCGAAAAAATATCAATAATTTGATTTTTTACTATCGAAATTGGGTGACGCGAACCTATTGATAGCGGATATCCTGGCCGAGTCAAATCGCCATAAATTCCGGCTGCTTCGTCTTTTGATTCTAGACTTTCGGCTATGGTTTTTACTTTTTCTTCGGCAGAAATTTTTAGCTCATTGATGATTTGTCCGAATGCCTTTTTCTGATCGTTTGGCACGTTTTTGAATTCGGCAAAAACGTCTTTCAAGATTCCTTTTGCGCCAAGAAATTTTATTCGAAATTCTTCGAGTTTTTCTTTGTTGGTGGTCGAAAAATTTTTGGCTTCGGCTATGTATTCCTTAATTCTATCGGTCATGACTTTTGGTAAAAGTGCAAATTTAAGTAAAAAAATAGGACTTTGAAATTGTGACTTTGATTTTTTGCCACAGATTATTTGGATTTGTAGAGATTTTTGGCTTAAACTATGTTTTGTTTATTAGTCTAATATTTTAAACACGAATTTGCTTTGACAGTTGCGCTTTCGGGCTCAAGTCAAGAAATGGCGCAAATTTTAGATTTGATTTTATAAAAATAATTAAAACTTTATGTTCTCAATACCTTCTGCTATTAAAAAAACTAATGATATAATGTGGTTTTAACAATATAGAATTGTCTTCTTAAACAAAAAATACTACGATATTTCATTCGCATTGCATTTAATCGTAGAAGAGTATTGTAATCTTCAATAGCGTTAGGAGCCTTTTTTTAATTATTTTTTTGTGGTTTTAGGCACTATTAAAATTCATGTACTAGTAAAAATCCTACATACTCGGAATTAAAAATTAAAACAATTTGTACAGCCGCTACTACGGACAGGTTTATGGCAAAAAAAGCAAAACTTCTAAAATTTTTTCTAGCAAAATTGTTTTCTTTAAAATAAATTATCGAAATTTGAAATTAAAAAAATCAAGATGCAAGAAGACCAAATTCCTGAAGATGAAAGAAACGATGATTTGCCAGAGTTAGACATTCGCCAAGAAAATGCTTTCAAAAAAATGAAAATGAATTTAGAACTCGGCACTGTTTTTCCAGACCAACTTTCTAAAGATTTGCCACCCGAGATAGAAGGTGCTTTTCTGGATTCTATCATAAATTTTGAAAAAGCATTCAGAAATTCAGAACGAATTACTATTAATCAAAAACTGAAAAAACCGCATTTTATTCCAGAGAATGTTTTGAATGACACAGAAATTGATTTCGAAATCGAAAAAGTGTTCGAATTACTTGTCAAAAACAATATCCGGTTCGAGACCTTGGCGCAAGACCAATATAACAATCGTGAGATTTATAAATTCTTGACAGAAGATTTTCTTGAGCAAGAAGTAGATGATATTGATGTACCAAATATGATTTCGTTTTTTACTTACGAAGATTTTCGACCAAACCATAAATATATATTACAGAAAGACGCCAACAATTTTATCGAATCGTTTTTTAAAAATGACAAAAAATCTTTTGACGATATAACTTTTGACAAAAAAGCGGTTGGCAAAAAAATCCAAGCTGCGAAAAAACAATTCACACGACTTAAGCTCATCGAGCTGCAACAAAAACATATAACTTTTAACGCAAAAAAAGCAACCCTGATTTTTGATATTGCTTTTGAAGGCTACACCGGCTTGTCTCAAAAATTCAATTTTTCGGGTGATTTGGTTATCAATTATAAATTTGATGCTGGTTATTGGTATATTTCTGATGCTCAATTTCCGTTTGATTCTAATCCTTTTTACAAGAAATAAAATATCTTCAAAATTGAAAAAATTAAAATCTAACATTTCTTAGAAAAATAATTTACCGCGTTTTGAAACATATTTTCACAAAGATTTCTTCGGGTAAATAACATAACAACAACAAATGTCCTAATGGGGCTGACTCTAGATCGATGCAAAAAACTTTCGTTATAGGCGACATTCACGGTGGTCTTAAAGCCCTAATACAAATTTTAGACCGCGCAAAAGTAATGCCCGACGACCAACTAATTTTTCTAGGCGACTACGTTGACCGATGGTATGAGTCGGCACAAACCATAGATTTTTTAATCAATTTGCAGAAAACCCACAGCTGCATTTTCATTCGTGGCAATCACGACGATCTGTTGCAAAAATATCTCGAAGGAGCACCCGAAAACACCATGTGGCTCAATGCAGGCGGCGCTCAAACCATAAAATCATACCAAAACACACCCCCAAAAAATAAATACAAACATTTAGAATTTCTAAAATCCTTAAAAAGTTACTACCTCGACAATCAACAACGACTATTTGTTCACGGCGGTTTTACGCATATGCGAGGCGTGCGGTATGAGTGGCACGAAACGATGCTTTATTGGGACAGAACCCTTTGGGAAACCGCACTTTCATTAAATCCTGCACTTCAAAAAACCGATTTATACTATCCCAAAAGACTAAAGCTCTACCACGAAATCTATATTGGACACACCGCCACAATAGAAATTGCACAGACCACACCACAAAACTGCGCCAACGTCTGGAACATCGACACTGGCGCAGGATATGTCGGCAAATTGACAATCATGAACATCGACACAAAAGAATTTTGGCAGTCCGACCAATTAAATCTTTTATATCAAAATTTTTAACAATTTCAAAAAACTATAAATTTGTTCTTTCATTCAGAAAAACCTTACTTTACAAAATATTTTAAAACTCAAAAAACATGAAAAACATTTTTACAATTTTACTAATTGCCTTTACAGCAATTTCATTTTCACAAGCATTTAGTGGCAAAGGCGACCAAAAAGGTCAAGTCGGATTTTCTGCCCAAAACGGCGGTACGGGCATCAACGTGGCTTATGACACTGGCATTGGCGAAAACATTTCAATAGGCCTATCAAGCGTTTATTTGCTCAACAGCAACAACGGCACTTACAACCTCGAATTTACAGACCGTTTTGACATCAAAGCACGTTTCAACGCCAACATTGGCAATGTTTTGACATTGCCAGCAAACGTAGATATTTATCCTGGTCTAAACCTAGGGCTTCGCAATTTTGGCGCACACCTGGGCGCACGTTATTTTTTTACCGACGGTTTTGGCATTTTTTCAGAAGTTGGCATTCCGCTGGCAAAATATGATAAAACCCAAAATTTATACAACAACCAATTTGTGTTCAACATAGGCGCATCATTCAATTTGTAGTATAATTTTTTGAAGCGAAACATCAGTCAAATTCCAAACTTGGTTTCCCGTTTTCGGCTTTATCTTTTTTAAGGTCGCAAAAAAAGCGACTAAAAAAGGATATCGCCTCTCCCGTGGCTATAATGATAGGTCTTGGCCGGCTATAAACATTGACTTGAATATTCATAAAAACGATTTTCAATTATTTGAAAATCGTTTTTTTATGAAATAAATTTCCCAAAATAATCAGCTCAAATTTGCGAAAATTTTTGGTTAAAGAAACTAACCAATTTTTTTTATTTGAATTCGTTATTTTTGAAATAAATTTTCCAAAAAAATCAGCTTAAATTTGCGACAATTTGTGTAATTTGTGTAATTTGTGGTCAAAAAAAATAACCAATATGTCCGAAATAATTAACAAAGTTGCCAATTCAACGCTTGAAGTTTTTGACCTCGAAGACTATTACCAAACCGAGGTACGAATCCAAATCGATCTTTCGCAATGGCTCGAAGAGGGATTTATGCTCATCGAAAAAAAATTTAGGGCACACCTAAAAAATCATAATTGGCAACAATACCAAAACAACTACGTAACGCTTTTTTGCAGCACAGACGCTATACTGCCAGCCTGGGCAGCAATTTTGGTAACAACCTATTTGACACCATTTGCAAAAAAAACAGTAGTTGGTAGTTTCACAGATTTAGAAACTGCCATTTATCATGACATTTTAGACACAGTAGATTTTAGCGTTTATGCAAACAAATCTGTAATCCTGAAAGGCTGTTCAAAAAAACAAGTCCCAGAAAATGCCTATATTATTGCAATTCAAAAATTGCAAAAACACGCCAAAAGCATCATGTATGGCGAAGCTTGTTCAGCAGTACCACTTTTTAAAAAGTCATAAAAATCTGTATTTTGCCATAATTTCAGATATTTTCAACAGATAAATTGGCGTTTTGGCGTTTTTAGTGTTTTTTTTGAACAATAAACTTCACACTTATCATCATTTTTTTAGTTTTACCAAAATTTTTAATACGAACCTAAATGAAATCAAAAATCTTATTTGGCCTCGCAATTCTTGCAACATCATTTGCCATAGCGCAAAACTCTGATCAACAAGTGGCAAACAAAACAACGAAAGCTGCGCCTCTGGGCACAGACAAAGCACCGTCAAGCTGGAACAAAACTGGCACAATCACTTTTTTATTCAATCAATCGGCATTTAACAAAGAATGGCAAGCAGGCGGAATTTCAAGTTTTGCAGGTAATTTGACAATAAATTATGATTTAAATTATAAAAAAGGCGACCTCGTTTGGGACAATAAACTTTTTGGAGCCTACGGACTTACTCAAATAAAAGGAGCCGACCGCACCGTAAAGTCAGACGACCGTTTGGAGTTAACGTCATTAGTAGGTAAAAAAGCTTCGGGATATTGGTTTTATTCAGGTTTCCTGAATTTCAGAAGCCAATTTGACGATGGTTTTAACGCCGCTGGAATCCGCACTTCACAATCTTTTTCACCAGCTTACTTGCAACTGGGGCCTGGTATGCTCTGGAAAAAAAGCGATAACCTGAAAATAAATATTGCACCAGTCACCTCTCGACTTATTTATGTAGACAAACAATTCACACAAGTTGGCAGTTCGTTTGGTGTGGCACAAGGCAAAACCACCCGTTTTGAATTTGGTGCAAGCGTAGCAGGATATTACAAATTTAATATTATGGATAACGTATCGGTAGAAAATATTTTGAATTTATATTCAAACTATTTAGACAAACCGCAAAACGTAGATGTTGATTATCAAATGAATTTGGTCATGAAAGTCAATAAATACATTTCGACAAACCTTGCTTTTCAAGCCATTTATGACGAGAATGCTGTAACAGCCGTTCAGGTTCGTCAGGTTTTTGGACTTGGTTTAAACTATCGCTTTTAAACTAAATTGAAAATAATAATAATAAAAACGCCTTCATGAAATGTATGAAGGCGTTTTTTTATGAAAACATTATCAATACTTTCAAATAAGTTTCAACATTAAAATTATAAAAAAAGGCACTTGTTGTTTATATTTGCAATTCAAATTTGTTTTAAATAAAAATTAGAGATTTGCAATTTATATGAAACTTGATCGAAAAGATATCCTAAACACTTTAGAAAAAATAAGCGTAGCAGGCGAAGGCAAAAATATGGTCGAAAGCGGCGCGGTTACCAACGTTGTAGTTTTTGGTAACGAAGTTGTTGTCGATTTAACACTATCTACACCAGCCATGCATATCAAAAAACGGGCAGAAGATGACGTTAGAAAACTGATTCAAGACACGTTTCCAACAACAGAATCTGTCAAAGTAAATATTAAGGTCGAAGCCAAAGAAAACCCAAATACCATTAAAGGAAAAGCAATTCCAGGCATAAAAAACATTATTGCAGTAGCATCTGGCAAGGGCGGCGTTGGCAAAAGTACAGTAACCGCAAACTTGGCAGTAACGCTAGGCAAAATGGGTTTCAAGGTCGGAATTCTGGATGCCGATATCTATGGGCCATCAATGCCAATAATGTTTGATGTTGAATCGGCAAAACCGATTTCGGTAACCGTCGATGGCAAATCAAAAATGAAACCTGTAGAGAGCTACGAAATCAAAATTCTTTCAATCGGGTTTTTTACAGCACCGAGTCAAGCCGTTATTTGGCGTGGGCCGATGGCCTCAAAAGCCTTGAACCAAATGATTTTTGATGCAGATTGGGGCGAACTCGATTTTATGCTCATAGATTTGCCACCAGGCACGGGCGATATTCACCTTTCAATCATGCAGTCGTTGCCCATTACAGGCGCAGTCATAGTAAGTACGCCACAAAATGTTGCACTTGCCGATGCCAAAAAAGGCGTTTCAATGTTCATGTCAGATGCTATAAATGTTCCTGTTTTAGGCATTGTAGAAAATATGGCATACTTTACACCAGAGGAATTACCTAATAACAAATACTATATTTTTGGTCAAGAAGGTGCAAAAAACTTGGCGGCAGATTTGCAAGTACCATTCCTAGGCGAAGTTCCAATTGTACAATCCATTCGAGAAGCAGGCGATTATGGCAGACCGGCTGCATTGCAAACAGACTCGATTATTGCTAAAGTTTTTGAAAAAATCACTCGAAATGTGGTTCAAGAAACAATAAATAGAAATGAAAGCTTACCCGAAACCGAAGCCATAAAAATAACAACAATGGCGGGTTGTTCTGCTGTAAAAAAATAAACACACCAACAATATAGTACGACAATAAACTCATAAAAATATGCTGACAACGCAAGAATTAACAATCGAAATAGAAAAAGCACTTGACGAAATTCGTCCGTTTCTGCAAAGCGACGGTGGTGATATTTCTTTGGTCGAAATCTTAGACGACAAGCATGTTAAAGTACGGCTCGAAGGTGCTTGTACGATGTGTAGCGTAAACCAAATGACGATGAAAGCTGGCGTTGAAACCACTGTCAAAAAATTTGCACCACAGGTAGAAACTGTTGAGAATATTTAGGTTATTCAAAATATTTAAAGTGAAAAAAGTATTTTTGTTTTTTATAGTTTTCGCACATATACTCTCGTGCAGAAACGACGTTTTACCAAAACCATCGGCGCAACTATCATTAGAGTATAAAACGGTAACCTACGATAAATTCAATCAGCAAAGCCCGTTTGATTTTGATATAAACAACCAGGCAAAAATCATTAGCAAAGGTAATAACAACTTCGAGCTTCATTATCCAAAAATGAAAGCGACCATTTATATAAGCTATAAACCTGTTTCAAATAATATAGATAATTTGCTTCGTGATGCTCAAAAACTTACTTACAGTCATACTGTAAAAGCCGACGAAATTCTTGAGCAGCCGTTTATGAACCGAGACAATAAAGTTTTTGGCATGTTTTATGACGTAAACGGAAATGCCGCCACAAATGCGCAATTCTATGTAACGGATAGCACCAAACATTTTGTCGATTGCTCTGCTTATTTTTATGCAAAACCAAATTTCGATAGCATTTTGCCAGCAGTAGGTTATCTTAAAAAAGACATGCGACATTTAATGGAAACTTTGCAATGGAAATAGCAAAAGAAAGTTAGCTTATTGCCAGAGATTAAAAATATTAGGACAAATTGTAACGTCTTAAATCTTTTTAATCTGTAGGACAATAATAATAAACCGTTAAGAGCTTGTCTGTTTTTGTTTGACAAAATCTACTCGAGTAAAATTTTTGGTTTAATCCAAAACAACTATTTTTGCAAAATGATAAAATGGTTACAAAATCTGGTCACAAAACCACCAAAAACAGAAGTAGAAGTAGATATGAAAAAGTTTTTGATAATAGGTCTTGGCAATATCGGCGGCGAATATGTAAACACTAGACACAATATTGGATTTAAGATTCTAGATTTTTTTGCAAGAAAAGAAAGCGTTATTTTCGAAACCGTTACACTTGGTTCACTAGCAAAATTCAGTTCAAAAGGAAAACAATTTTTGTTGCTAAAACCAAATACTTTCATGAACTTGTCTGGAAAGGCAGTTCAGTTTTGGATGCAAAAAGAAAATATTTTGCCTGAAAATATTTTAGTAATTACCGACGATTTGAATCTTGAATTTGGAAGCATCAGAATAAAACCAAAAGGCAGCGATGGCGGACATAACGGCCTTAAAAATATTAACTTGGTTTTAAATTCACAAGAATATCCACGGTTTCGATTTGGTATTTCAGACGCTTTCAAAAAAGGGCGCCAAGTCGATTATGTCCTTGGCGAATGGAATTTAGAAGAAGATTCAAAACTGCCCGAAAGGCTCGAACTTGCTTCACAAATTATTTTGTCGTTTGGAATGCTAGGGCTTGAAACCACAATGAATTTGTTCAACGGAAAATAATTTAAGGGTTATTAAGTTTATCTATTTATAGGGATTTGAAAATTAAGACATTTAATAAGAATTAGGAAAGTCGAAATTATCCTATCAGGGATTTTCTACTATTAACAAAAAAATCTGCGACTAGAGCCTGCAAGTGCTACTGGCGTAGCAATTTGCAATTATACAAAAATGAAGAATTTGGTTCAAGAATTAGAATGGCGCGGCCTTGTGCACGACAAAATGCCTGGAACAGAAGAACAACTTTTGTCGGGCGCGACCACCACATATATCGGTTTTGACCCAACGTCAGACTCGTTGCACATTGGCAGTTTAGTGCCAATTATTTTGTTGGTTCATTTGCGCAAATTTGGGCATAGACCCATCGCGCTCGTGGGCGGCGCCACAGGCATGATAGGCGACCCGTCGGGCAAATCTGACGAGCGAAACCTGCTGGACGAAATCACTTTAAACCACAATGTTGCTGGAATCAAACACGTTTTGTCTCGGTTTTTAGATTTTGATGCAACTGACGAAAATGCACCTATCTTGGTCAATAATTATGATTGGATGAAAACATTTTCGTTCATTGATTTTGCGCGAGAAGTAGGCAAACGAATCACCGTGAACTACATGATGGCCAAAGATTCTGTCAAAAAGAGAATTGGGTCAGAGGGTGACGGCATGAGTTTTACCGAATTTACATACCAGTTGATTCAAGGTTACGATTTCTATTATTTGCACAAACACTATGGTTGTGCTTTGCAAATGGGTGGATCAGACCAATGGGGGAATATCACTACGGGAACAGAGCTTGTGCGTCGCTTAAACGTAGATTCAAACCACGAAGCAAAAGCATTTGCGCTAACTTGTCCATTGATTACAAAAGCCGATGGCAGCAAATTTGGCAAGTCTGAAGGTGGTAATATTTGGCTTGATGCCAACAAAACATCGGTTTATAAATTCTATCAATTTTGGTTGAACACCACAGACGTTGATGCTGAAAAATATATCAAGATTTTTACATTTCTTGACCATGAAACTATCGACAATTTGATTGTTGAGCATATAAATACACCACATTTGCGGTTGCTACAAAAAACTTTAGCCAAAGAAATAACTGTTTTTGTTCATTCTGAAAATGAATTAGATAAAGCAATCGCTGCCTCAAATATTTTATTTGGAAATGCAGGTACAGATAAGTTAAAACAACTTGACTCAGAAACTTTTCTTGACGTTTTTGACGGTGTACTACAATCAGAAATCAGTCGTTCAGAAATAGAGACAGGCATCAATATAGTTGAGGTTTTGAACGTCAAAACTGGTTTTTTTAAATCGAATGGCGAGGCAAGACGAGCTTTGACGGCAAATTCTATATCTGTAAACAAAGAAAAAGTTACCGAAGAGTTTGTTCTTACCGCAATAGATTTAATCAATAATCGATTTGTGTTACTGCAAAGCGGAAAGAAGAATTATTTTGTGGTGAAGGTTATTTAAAAAACTAACTCGATAATAAGAACCGCGAATTACATGAATTTTCAAAATTAATTAACAGAAACTTGTGTAATTTGTGGTTAGATTTTAACGATTCATATTTAGATCTTAAAGTAATTATTGAAATTCACAACTTTATTTTATTTATTCTACAACTATCAAAAATATAACTTCTTAAATTTCTGATTCCTGCTTCAAAATCGGGTGGTTCAAGTCCAAAACGCACAAATTCTGTTTGTTGTTTTTGAATATCGTCGCAAGCTTTTACTATTTCTTTAATCATATCAAGCATTACAAGCTGTTTGTCTTTTGATTTTTCAAATTTAAACTCTACAATTTGGTCTAATAATTGCTCGCAATATTCAACAAGTTGCTCAATCTCTGGTTCGTCGAGCAAATAATCTTTGTCTTTGAAAATGGTTTTAATTTGTTTCATTAAACAAATTTTATCTTTTTTTATTGGGCATTTTACTTTTAATTTCTTCGACTTTTTCCATCATCATTTCTTTGGTCAAATCGCCAATTGCTTCATACTGATATGCGTTCAAATAATATTTCATGGCCTGCTTATCTTCGCTTTTATTCTCAAATTGTAGTGCTAAATAATAGTCAGCAAGCATTGCTTTTGGATAGCTTTTTCGAGCCAATTGCGATAATTCATCAAAAGCATTATAATCTCTATTTTTTAATATTGCTGTTTCAATTGCCTTAAAATCAGAAAATCTAATTGGCATTTCGATTGCGTAATCACGTTTTATAATATCATATTTATCTATCAAATATTTTACGTGGTTTTTGTCTAGAACAGCAATTTTATCTGTATACTCTGCATTTGTAATGGGTTTGTATGCAGAAAAAATGTGATACAGCGCATTTGGAATTGCATATAAAACCAAAGAATAATGAGACGCATTTTGAAAATCGTCCATTTTAGAATATAAATTTGGATTTTCAATTCCTTTTACAAAAACATCTAACATTTTTATCCTGTCCGAAATTTCTTTTGGATCTCCATCTGCTGTTGCTTGATAATAAAAAACTGGTCTTTTAAAACCGGCTAGCTGCACGGGCACTCGCTCTTGCATGGTTTGGTCAAGTTCTGGACTCAAACAAATATACCCGTTGAAAGCAGGATTGTTTTGATACAAAAACAAGTTAGCAAAACCTGCTGTCAAATCGTGACCTGCTAAAATTCGCATATTTGCGGTTCGATATTTTTTTTCTATAAATGGCAAAAGTTCGACGTTTACAAAATCAAAAAAATTAATTGCCTTTTTGGTGGGTAGCCCATTATCGTTTATTTCACAATCGGTCGAGCGCTCGCCATTTTTATTTTGCTTAATACCCACTACAATAACCTCTGGCAAGTCATCCCAGTAGTTTCCAAATTTTAATGCCCCAACAACTGGATCAAATAGATATTCGCCATCAAAAACCACAAGAACTGGATACCTTTTGATTTTTATATTATCGTATGACGACGGCAAATGAATAGAAATTTCACGATACTCACCAAGAGTTTTTGACATAATGCTATCGCTTATTGTTTGCGAAAAAGCATTAAATGTGAACAAAATCGATAAAAATAAAATTGTTTTTTTCATTTTTTTGATAATAAATAACACGTTAAAAAATTGTTTGTCTTTGGGTGCTTTTAGTAATAATTGGCAAAACAACAAAAGCAAATATACCTAAAACAACTGTAATTAGTAATTGAGAAATCCAAATTATCCAGCCAAAAGCAGTTCCAGCTTCAAGCGGAATATTATATAAAACTAAAATTTTTGCAATCAAAAAAGGGAAGAAACCAAAACCGCCATTGGTAAATGCGATGGTCAAACTGCCTATTACAAATGCCACCAAAACTGTTCCGAGACTAATTTGGCTGGTTTCTTTTAAAGCAAATGTTGCACAATAAAACATTAAAATATAAGACAGCCAAATCAAGAGCGTATAGCCAAAAAACGACCACTTATGCGGAATTTTGGTTACGCTTAAAGCACCTACTTTAAGCCCGTCAACTTTTTCTTTTAACAAAATTATAGTCGGACTTTTAGAAAACTTATAAAAATAAAGTCCAAAAACAAACATCATAAAACCTACTACTGCCAGCGCCAAAAGTTTCTGAATTGGTATATATTGTAATAAAAACTCTTGCAACGTTTGAAATTCTATCAAAAGTGCGATACCAATAAACGAAAACAAAATCAAAAAATCGACCAGTCGTTCAGAAATTATAGTGCCAAAAACTTTATCAAATGGCTGATTTTGATATTTTTTTAGAATCAAGGCGCGAGAAACTTCACCAGCACGGGGCACAGACAAATTGACAAAGTAACCAATGCTGACTGCTACAAAATTTAGTTTAAAATTTGGCTTACAATCAATTTGTTCTAAAGTGTATTTCCAGCGGTAGGCGCGCAGCACGTATCCTACAATTGCTAAGATTAAAGATAAGAATATGTATTTGTAATCTGCATTGACAAAAAACGAAATCATTTGTTGCTTTTCTGAAGATTTAAATTTACTAAAAAAAAAAATAGTCAATATTAAACCTAATGCTAGAGGAATGATTACCGACAATGATTGCGTAATTTTTTGTTTCACTTAATTTAAAGAATTGTCATTTTCATTAGGAAAAACCAACGATGGCTTGAAAGTTTTTGCTTCTTCAAAATCAAGAATACCATATGCGATAATGATAATGATATCGCCTTTTTGCACTTTTCTGGCAGCTGGACCGTTCAAGACGATATCGCCACTGTTTAGGTTTCCTTTGATGGCATAGGTCTCGAAACGCTCGCCGTTGTTGATGTTTACAATAGATACTTTTTCGCCTTCGAGCAAATTGGCTGCTTCTAGCAAGGCCTCGTCTATGGTAATGCTACCGATATAGTTCAGATCAGCACCTGTAACTTTTACCCTATGAATTTTCGATTTTACTACTTGTATTTGCATTTTGCAAAGGTATGAAATTTTATATAAAAATGATTTTGATGATCATTATAGGCGTTAAATTTTGATTAAATCTAGAATTTCATTGTATCTATCAATCGAACATCGCCACAAAAAACCGCAATAAAACCACGGTACTGTTTTCGTGCAGATTTTGGCTGAATACTTTCTAGAGTTGCTTCTTTGGCAATTTCAAAATATTCTAATTTAAAGGTATTATTATTAAAAAAAGTTTTGGTAACCATGTCTTTGACAACTTGAATTGGTAATTTTTGAAACTGCTTTTTTGCTTTTTCTAATGTTTCAAATATAATCGATGCGGCCTGTCTGTCACCTGCCATAAGGCGTTCGTTTCTTGAACTCATGGCAAGTCCGTTGGCTTCACGAGCTATCGGACAACCAATAATCTGAACATTCAAATTGTTTTTTTCGACCAATTTTTTGATAATCTGCAGTTGCTGAAAATCTTTTTCGCCAAAATATGCTTTTTTGGGCGATACTATTTCAAAAAGTTTTTTTACAACAGTACCAACCCCATCAAAATGTCCTGGTCTAAATTTACCTTCCATTTGGTTTTCTAAACCGTCAAAACAAAAGTGAAAAGATTTAACGTCCGTTTCATAAACATCTGCTACAGTTGGCGCATAAACAATGATTTTTTCTGATAATGATTTAATGATTTTAATGTCATTTTCTAATGTTCTCGGGTATTTTTCAAGATCAAGTTGGTTGTTGAATTGCGTAGGATTTACAAAAATACTAACGACCGAAATACTATTATCTCTCAAAGATTGCTTCATGAGCGACAGGTGCCCGGCATGCAAAGCACCCATTGTTGGCACAAAACCAATGGTAGATTTTGGGTCAGATATTTCTGATAGATAGGCTTTTAAATCGATTTGATTGTCAAAAAAATTCATCTAAAAATTCAAATTATAAACTGCAAACTTAATATTTCTATTAATAATTCACTAAAATTTTGTACTTTTGCACGTTAAATATTTTCAGCAACGAACTAAAACATAAAATGGACGACAAACGAATATTATTTGTATCAGCCGAAGTTGTGCCGTACTTGGCAGAAAACGAAGTATCGCTGATGTCTTATGACGTGCCAAAAATGATTAACGATCAAGGCGGACAAATAAGAATTTTTATGCCGCGATATGGCAATATCAACGAAAGACGTCATCAATTGCATGAAGTGATTCGCCTTTCAGGAATGAATTTGGTAGTCAACGATCTTGATATGCCATTGATTATCAAGGTTGCATCTATACCAAAAGAAAGAATTCAGGTTTATTTTATAGACAACGACGAATATTTTAAACGCAAAGCAACTTTTACTGACGAAGAGGGGGTTTTATTTCCTGACAATGACGAGCGTGCGATATTTTTTGCAAAAGGAGTGGTCGAGACCGTTAAGAAACTCAATTGGGTACCAGACATTATTCATGTTCATGGTTGGATGGCGGCATTGCTACCTATATATATGAAGCATTTCTACAAAAACGAATCGCTTTTTGAGAACACAAAAATCATATCTTCTGTTTACAGCCAATCTTTTGAAGGAGTTTTGAATACCGAACTAATCAATAAAATTAAGTTTGACGGTATTCCGCTAACAGCAATTGCTGGACTTGAAAATCCTACTTACGAAAATTTAATAAAAACGTCAATCGACAGTTCAGATGCCATTATTATCGGTTCAAATGCACTTTCATCAAGTTTAACAAAATTTATAGAATCATCTGGAAAACCTTTTTTACCTTTCGTTCCAAAAGAAGATTTTGCGGCAGTTTATTCTAATTTCTACAAAGAGAAGGTACTTTAAAAATCTAATTTCAATATTTTTTCAATAATATCATGATCATTAAAAATTTTCTGAAAACATTTTTTTTATTTTCAATTTTACTAATTGCATCGTCATGCGACAAAGATTTTAACACCATTGGTTCAGACGTAGTAGCCGACGAACATTTTGGTTTTAATCAATATCTTGGCACTTCTGTTGTAGCATTTAACAATGGTTTTGATGCGGTTCAAACAAACAATTTGCCCGTGAATTCTTTAGGCATTTATAACAACAGTGTTTTTGGGAAAACTCGAGCCAATTATGCTTCGCAACTTGAATTAGCAGCTACAAATATCGTTTTTGAACCAACTTTGCAGCCATCTGGCACAAATGGTCAATCATCTGCCGCAAATACTCCGGTAACATTAGATAGTGTTGTTTTAACAATTCCATATTTTGACCGACTAGCAGAACGCGTTATAAATGCCACTGGCGCAGTAACTTATAAGCTTGACTCTATACAGGGAAGTTCAAAAATAAACTTAAAAGTTTTTGAAAACAAGTATATCATAAACGACTTAAACCCACTAGAAAATTCGCAAGAACAACAAAAATATTTTTCAAATCAAGATAATTTATTTGACTCAAACAAGGGTCAACTTTTGAACGACGATTTAAACACCTCAGAAAACACAGACTTTTTGCCAAGTGCCAAAGAATACATTGTTCCAAAAAGAGATAATTTATTTAATTTTATTACACCCCGCGAGGTTGAAGTAAGACAGTCACCACGAATTAATTTGCATTTAAACAAGGATTTTTTTCTGTCAAAAATCATAAATGCCCCGACAGGATCATTGGCAAGCAACACTGCCTTTAAAAATTACTTTCGCGGTTTATATTTTCAAGTTGCCGATGCGCCAAACGGTAGTTTAATGAAACTTAATTTTGCAGCAGCCTCAATCACAATGTACTGGAAAGAGTTTTCTGCTTTAAAAGACAATCCTGCTGGCACAACACAACCAAAAGTGCCCGTAACCTTTGATAATGATAATAATGCAACAACTCCTGAAGTTGCAAAATGGGTTATTAAAACATTTGTTATGAACCTGCGAGGAAACTCTGTAAATCTTATCAACCAAACAAACACCAATACGTTTCAATCAGCAATTACTGCCGCTAATGCTACTATAGGTGACGAAAAATTATGGATAAAAGGTGGAGCAAATGGTGCCGTTGCGTTAATAGACCTTTTTGGCCCAGATAACCTTAGGCTTGACGGCACTGCTGGAAGCAATGGCGTGCCTGACGATTTAGACGCAATGCGACGAAACAAATGGTTAATAAACGAAGCAAACCTTGTTTTTCATGTAGACAAATCGATTATGGCAAATGACCCTTCGGATTTTATTTTGCGCCAAGCACCTTATCGCGTTTATTTATATGATGCCGTTAATAATTTTCCGCTAATAGATTATGCGACCGATGTCACAGTTGCAAATTTTCCAAAGTTTAACAAATTTATTTTAGGCGGAATTTTGGCAAAAAACAATTCAACATCCGAAAAAGAAGCACTATACAAAATAAGAATTACAAGCCATGTGCGAAATCTTGTTTCAAATTTAGATGCTGTAAATGTTCGACTTGGTTTGTCAGTGACCGAATTTATCGGCATTACAAATAGTACATTTTTGCAAAACAGCAATTTATTAACCCGCGTGCCAGTAGCATCTACGATAAACCAAAAGGGAACAGTTTTATTTGGAAACACTAGTGTGGTTCCTGCGGCAAAAAAACTACGTCTAGAAATTTATTATACTAAACCAAATTAAAAAATTGTTGTATGTGTGGAATTGTAGGATATATTGGATTTAGAGAGGCGTTTCCAATTGTAATTAAAGGTTTAAAAAGATTAGAATATCGTGGTTATGACAGTGCCGGCGTAATGATTTTTAACGAAGGTCAACTCAAAATTTCAAAAACAAAAGGCAAGGTTGCAGACCTTGAGACAAAATCTTCAGAAATTAATACCGACGGAACCGTAGGAATGGGTCATACGCGCTGGGCGACACACGGCGTTCCAAACGATGTAAACTCTCACCCGCACTTATCAAACTCTGGGAATCTTGCTATAATTCATAACGGAATTATAGAAAACTATGAGCCATTAAAAAAAGAATTAATCAAAAGGGGTTATACTTTTCAGTCAGACACAGACACCGAAATACTTGTCAACCTGATAGAAGAAGTTCAAAAGAAGGATAATCTAAAGCTTGGAAAAGCAGTTCAAATTGCTCTTAATCAAGTTGTTGGTGCTTATGCAATTTGTGTTTTTGACAAACAAAAGCCCGACGAAATTGTGGTGGCTCGACTAGGAAGTCCGTTGGCAATAGGCGTTGGCGAAAACGAATATTTTATCGCTTCAGATGCATCGCCTTTTATCGAGTATACTTCAAATGCTATCTACCTAGAAGACGAAGAGATGGCAATTGTAAGACTGCATAAACCATTAAAAATCAGAAAAATAAAAGACGATTCGTTAGTAAATCCTGATATTCAAGAACTACAAATGAATCTCGAGCAGATAGAAAAAGGTGGTTTTGACCATTTTATGCTCAAAGAAATCTATGAGCAACCAACCGTTATTAAAGATACATACCGTGGCCGGTTGCTTGCCAACCAAGGAATTATCCAAATGGCTGGGGTAGAAGATAATCTCGAAAAATTTGTAAATGCACAACGGATTCTTATCATTGCCTGCGGAACATCGTGGCACGCTGGTTTGGTTGCCGAGTATATTTTTGAAGAATTCACCAGAATTCCTGTAGAGGTCGAATATGCTTCAGAGTTCAGATATAGAAACCCAATTATCAACAAAGGAGATGTTGTTATTCCGATTTCGCAATCTGGAGAAACTGCAGATACACTTGCGGCAATTAAGCTTGCTAAAGAAAGAGGCGCATTTGTATTTGGTGTTTGCAATGTTGTTGGATCTTCTATTTCTCGCGAAACACATGCTGGAGCATACACACATGCTGGCCCCGAAATTGGAGTCGCATCAACCAAGGCTTTTACAACACAAATAACAGTACTCACGCTCATAGCACTTCGACTTGCCAAAGCAAAAGGCACCATGAATAATTCTGATTTTCATAGGTATTTACAAGAACTTGAATTAATTCCTGAGAAGGTTGCTGAAGCATTAAAGACCAATGACAAAGCAAAAGAAATTGCTGCGGTTTTCAAAGATTCTACAAATTGCTTATATCTTGGTCGTGGTTATAACTTTCCGGTGGCGCTAGAAGGCGCTTTAAAACTAAAAGAAATTTCGTACATTCATGCCGAAGGATATCCAGCTGCCGAAATGAAGCACGGACCAATTGCTTTAATCGACCAACACATGCCTGTAATTGTCATTGCACCAAGACAAGGACATTATGACAAGGTTGTAAGCAATATTCAAGAAATAAAATCACGTAGCGGACGTATCATTGCAGTAGTTACCAAAGGCGACACACAAGTAAGGGATTTGGCCGATTATGTGATCGAAATTCCAGATACTACCGATGCGTTATCGCCATTATTGACAACTATTCCCTTACAATTACTGTCATATCACATTGCTGTGATGCGCGGTTGCAATGTCGATCAGCCCCGAAATTTGGCTAAATCGGTAACTGTTGAATAGCTAAAAACTTATTTACAAGATTATAAAACAGGACTTTGTTCCTGTTTTTTTTATAGTCAAAACTAAATATTGATGAGTTATTTCAGAAAAAGTCAATGTATATGGCACAAAAGTACCTTTTCTTACAACCAAAAATTAAATTTTCTATTCATAGAATATTGACAAAATTTATTGTTGAATTCACAAAAAATTAAGACAATTCTAAATAATAAGTAAAGTTTTTAATGCTAAATATTAAAATAATTAACATATACACAAAGGTCAGTTTTACGATTAAATTGCTTTTTTGATAGAATTATTGTCATAAATGAAATATATTTAAGTTATTTATATCATATCAAAAAAAATTGTACTTTGCAGACCTTAACTAACAAATTTTTATCAAATGAAATTTTATTTATTTATTATGACTTTGTTCTTTTGTAGCATTGGTATTGCACAAGGAACGATTTCTGGAACTGTAAAAGACAACAAGGGATTGCCTGTGGCAGGAGCGACCGTCAAAATTGTGGGCGATACCGATGGTACAAGCACTGATTACGATGGAAACTTTAGCGTAAAAACATCGAAGAAAGGAAACGTAGCGCTAGTAGTTTCAAGTGTAGGTTTTGGTTCGAAAACTGCAACTGCAAAAGCCGGTGACAACAATGTTTCGATTGCTTTAAGTGCAGAAGATACTGCCCTAGACGAAATTGTAGTATCTGCGTCAAGAACTCCAGAGCGTGTTCGAGAATCAGGTGTTACTATCGAAAGAATGACCATGAAAGACATTAAAAAAACAGCATCGCCCTCGTTTTATGATGGTCTTGAAAACATGAAAGAAGTTCACATGAACACTTCAAGTTTAACTTTCAAATCAATAAACACAAGGGGGTTTGCAACTGTTGCCAACACACGCTTTATGCAATTAGTCGATGGTATGGACAACTCTTCTCCGCTTTTGAACTTCCCGCTGGGTAATCTTGTTGGACTTTCAGAAATAGACGTTCAAAGTGTTGAATTGCTACCAGGAGCGTCTTCTGCACTCTATGGCGCAAATGCCTTCAACGGAATATTGTTTATGAACAGCCAAAGCCCATTTGAAAAAGAAGGCGTGACTGCTTCACTAAAATATGGACAAACAAGTCAAAAAGCCGCAGGAACAAACGACTTTTATGACGTGTCTGTTCGCGCCGCAAAAGCATTCTCAAAGCATTTTGCTGCAAAAGCAAATTTCAACTTTATGCGTGGTACGGACTGGTATGCAAACGACCAATCAGACTTGGCAAATCCTGGTGCCGACAGATCATTTCATAACTATAATGGCTTGAATGTTTATGGCGATGAAGCTTCTACTAACCTTCGTAACGTTGGTGCTTCTTTAGCCGACCTAGGATTAATATCACAAAGTCAAGCATCTGCACTACCAAACTATAATGTTAGTAGAACAGGTTATCTTGAAACTGACCTTACAAATAATAGAGCTAGTAACTCAAAATTTGATGTTTCATTGAACCTAAAACCCTGGGCAAATGATTTCGAGATTATTTTTAGAAGCAAACTTGGATATGGAAATACCGTTTATCAAGGTGGTAACAGATATTATTTGAATAACTTCATGATGAGCCAACAAGGGCTTGAGGTAAAAGGGAAAAGTTTTTTTGTTCGTGGCTATACCACAACAGAAGACGGCGGAAACTCTTATGACATGCTATTTACAGGTTTAAACATAAACCGCCAATGGAAGCCAGACGCAACTTGGTTTGGGCAATATGCAGGTGCGTTTCTAGCAGCGCAAACCCAGGGACAATCAGTGACTCAAGCACATGCTGCCGCTAGAAGCGTTGCTGATACAGGCCGTTTCCTTCCAGGCACACCAGAGTTTAGAGCTGCTTTCGCAAAAGTTACTAGCGAAGCTGACGTACGAACAGGTTCTAAACTTGTTGATAATTCTAGAATCTGGCATTCTGATGCAAATTATAACTTCAAAGACGAAGTTAAATTCGCAGAAATTCAAGTTGGTGGATCATACAGATTATTTAGCCTTGACTCTCAAGGTAGAATCTATACTGACAAAGACAGTCCAATAACCTATAATGAATATGGTGCATATACTCAAATTCAAAAAAAGTTGATGGACGACAAATTAAAACTAACAGGATCTGTTCGATATGACAAAGCACAAAATTTTGAAGGTAATTTTTCTCCACGAATTTCTGCAGTATATTCAATAGGTGAAAGAAAACAGCACAATATTCGTGCATCTTTCCAAACGGGTTTTAGAAACCCATCTACGCAAGACCAATATATTGGCTTTAATGTAGGTAGTGCCGTTTTGGTTGGTTCAGCGCCCGATAACTTAGAACGATATAGAGAAACATTGCCTGTTTCTGTTGCAGGACAAGCGTTTGCGGGAGGAACAACAGCAACAGTTACAGGAACAAATGCATACTTTAACTCTTATACAGCTCAGTCTGTTGCGGCTTTTGGAGCAGCAGCTAGTTCACAAGGCGTTGTTGCAGCAGCTGCTTTATTAGTAAAAACTAATGTTAATTTGGTACAACCTGAAACTGTAAAAGCTATTGAATTAGGTTTTAGAGGAGACGTAAAAGGTTTTAATTATGACCTTAACGGATACTACAATACTTATAACAATTTTATTGGTAACCTAAATGTTGTTGCACCACTATACGGAGCTGCAACAAATGGTGCTGGCGGAAACTTTACAGCACCAAATACCGCTTGGCAATCAGCACGTGCTCTCACTTTAGGAGACAGAAGAGTTTTCCAACTTTATACCAATACAAAACCAGAAATCACATCTCTTGGTTTTGGAGCAGCGCTTTCTAGAAGATTAAATAAAACTTTTGAATTGAGCGCAAACTACAACTATGCCGAGTTTCAATATGATCAAGCACTTGATCCAAGTTTTGAAGCAGGTTTTAACACGCCACGTCACAGAGCCAAAGGATCATTGAGTGGCGAAAACCTTTTTGGTACTACTATCGGTTTTAATTTAAGCGGACGTTGGAATTCTTGTTACCTGTATCAATCAAACTTTGCAGACGGAATTATAGACGAAGCAACAGTCATTGACGCTCAAATAAATGTTGGCGTGCCAAAACTAAAATCTATATTCAAGATCGGGGCAGCAAACCTTGGTATGAAAGAATATCGTCAGATAGTTGGTGCAGGTCTTATCGGTACGCAAGTGTTTGCATCGTGGACAATCACACCTTAATTGCATTTTAAATTATAAAAATATATCATTATGAATAAAAACATAAAATGGCTATGTTTGGTTGCTTTAACCATTGTAGCATGTTCAAAAGATTGCGAAGTAGCAGCAGTGCCAGAAGCAAGCGCATCGTCTGATGGGCAACCATTGACGGCAGGAACGGCAAATTTTGCAAAATATGTAGCGGTAGGAAACTCATTGACCGCAGGTTACAGCGACGGTACACTTTTTATTGAAGGACAAAAAGGAGCGTGGAGTACTTTGTTGGCCAATAAATTTGCAGACGTCGGCGGTGGAGAATTTAAAATTCCGTTTATGGCAGATAATGTTGGAGGTTTTAAAATAGGTGGTGCGGTTTTTCAAGGTCCACGATTATTTTGGAATGGGTCTGCACCAACACCCGCTGCAGGAGTGCCAAGTACTGAAATAACCACAAGACTAACGGGTCCTTTTAATAATATGGGAGTGCCTGGAGCAAAGAGTTTTCACTTGTTAGCACCAGGTTACGGCAGTGTTGCTGGATTACCCGCAAACGCAAACCCATTCTTTGTTAGATTTGCTTCATCTAATACTGCTACTGTGTTGGGTGATGCAGTTGCTCAGGCACCAACGTTTTTCTCTCTTTGGATAGGAAATAATGATGTTTTAGGTTATGCAATATCTGGTGGAACAGGAACTAACCAAACTGGAAATTTGAATCCAGCGACCTACGGGCCGAACGACATTACCGATCCAAACGTTTTTGCAAGTGTTTACAACACGTTATTAGACGGCACAAACGGTCTTACAAAAGGTGGCGCTAAAGGAGTGGTTTCTAACATTCCGAGTGTAACGTCTGTACCGTTTTTTACAACGGTTCCTCACAACCCAATTCCGGGATTGCCAGCTGCTGCTGCAGGTGGATTGAATCAAATATTTGGAGGAATTAATGCAGCTCTTGCAGGTGCAGGACTTCCCGCAAGATTTGTAACGCTTAGTACAACTGAAGCAAATCCGTTGTTAATTGTTGATGAATCTCAAGTAAATATCGCAGCACAAATTACCGCAGCGTTTACGCCTACATTTGGACCAGCAACCGCAGGTTTTTTAGGAAGTATCTATGGTCAAGCAAGACACGCCAGAAACAACGCAACAGCAAGAGATTATATTTTATTAACTGCTCGGGGAGTAATTGGCACAACCCAAGCTGCTGTTCCAGCATCATTTAGCACTATTGGGGTTTCGTATCCAATGCAAGATGCTACAACATTAACAGATAATGAGACAATGCAAGTAAAAACTGCCACTGATGCCTACAACGCAACTATTCTTGCACTAGCAACAGCAAAAGGTTTAGCATTTGTGAATGCAAATGCAGCTTTAGCTCAAGTTGCTAGCACTGGAGTAACCGCAAATGGTTTTACGGTATCATCAAGTTATGTAGTAGGTGGCGGATTTTCACTAGACGGCGTTCACCCGAGCCCACGTGGTTATGCACTTATTGCAAACGAATTTATGAAATCAATCAATGCTAAATATGGTTCGAACTTAAAGGCGTACGATTTAAGTACTTTTAGAATTCAGTTTCCATCTTCATTATAAAATACATTCAAATTTTGTAAAAAAAGCCATTTCGAAAGAAGTGGCTTTTTTTATAAATATTTGTTGTTCATTGGTTTTACTAGCCCCGACAGAAGGGAAAATCCTTTTGAGAGAAAACCTATTTTTTGTAGTTGACAAAAAACGACCGCAGGAAGTTCCTTTTGCGACTAACAAAAAAAGGCTTGCCGAACAAAAGATTGGAATGATGGCGGGAAATTGCTCCAAAAAAATGTTATTTTTGCCATAAATTTACTTTTCTAATGATTCAAAATCCAAAACGATATACTGTTACAGCGGCATTGCCATATACAAACGGCCCTATTCATATTGGGCATTTGGCGGGTGTTTATGTGCCTGCCGATATTTATGTTCGATATTTAAGGCTTCAAGGGCGTGATGTTGCTTTTATGTGCGGGTCAGACGAGCACGGCGTGGCTATATCGATGAAAGCAAAAAAAGAAGGGGTTTCGCCTCAAGAAATAATAGATAAATACGACGGTATTATCAGAAAGTCGTTTATAGATTTTGATATTTCTTTTGATAATTATTCCCGCACATCAGCCCAGGTTCACCACGAGACAGCTTCTGGTTTTTTTAGAAAATTGTATGAAAACGGTGATTTTATAGAGCAAGAAACCGAACAACTTTATGATGCAAAAGCTAACCAGTTTTTGGCAGATCGTTTTGTGGTAGGTACTTGCCCAAAATGCGGCCATGACGAAGCTTACGGCGACCAGTGCGAGAAATGCGGGTCTACGCTAAACGCTACTGATTTAATAACCCCACGATCGACCATTACTGGCGAAGTTCCTGTATTAAAAACCACAAAACATTGGTTTTTGCCTCTTGATAGCTATTCTGATTTTCTAAAAGAATGGATTCTCGTTGGTCACGAAAAAGATTGGAAAAACAATGTTTTAGGGCAATGCAAATCATGGATAGATGCTGGTCTTGAGCCACGTGCCGTAACCAGAGATTTAGATTGGGGAATCGACGTTCCTGTGGCTGGTGCTGGTGGCAAGAAACTTTATGTATGGTTTGATGCGCCAATCGGATATATATCGGCAACGAAAGAGTGGGCGACCCGACAAGGCAAAAAATGGGAAGATTACTGGAAAAAAGAAGTTGATGGCAGCACAACAACCAAACTCGTCCATTTTATAGGCAAAGACAATATTGTGTTTCATTGCATTATTTTTCCCGCCATGCTCAAGGCAGAAGGCAGTTATATTTTGCCAGAAAACGTGCCTGCCAATGAGTTTTTAAACCTTGAAGGCAATAAACTTTCGACCTCCAAAAACTGGGCAGTTTGGTTGCATGAATACATGGTAGACTTTCCTGAAAAACAAGACGTTTTGAGATATGCACTTACCGCAAATGCCCCTGAAACCAAAGACAACGACTTTACTTGGAGAGATTTTCAGAGCAGAAACAACAACGAGTTGGCCGCTATTTTTGGAAACTTTATTAATCGTGTGCTGGTTTTGACCCAAAAATATTATGGTGGTATTGTACCAAGTCCAAACGAGTTTCTAGAAATTGATAATAAAACATTGACTGAACTTGCGGCCTACCCTGCCGTGATTTCAAGCTCGATCGAACGATATCGCTTTCGCGAAGCACTTGGCGAAGTGATGAATGTGGCACGACTTGGCAACAAGTATCTAGCCGACGAAGAGCCATGGAAAGTCATGAAAAACAATCCAGAACGTGTAAAAACGCAAATGTTTGTGGCGCTTCAAATCGCATCGGCGCTGGCTATTATGTGCGAACCATTTTTGCCGTTTACTTCTAAAAAACTTTGCAAAACATTGAATATCAATCTAAATAACTGGAATCTAGATTTCAATGATTGGAATTTGGTTAAACCAAGACAACACATAAACGAAAGTGAAATTCTTTTTGCACAAATTGACGATGCCGAAATTCAAAAACAAATAGACAAGTTGGTAGCCACAAAAACCGCCAATAAAACAGAGATTGATTTGTCTCTTGCAATGACAGCTGCTCAAAAACCATCGATTCAATTTGATGATTTTACAAAAATGGACATTCGCGTAGGAACAATTATTGAAGCCGAAAAAATGCCAAAAGCAAACAAACTGCTTATTCTAAAGGTTGATACAGGCATAGACGTCCGGACAATCGTTTCTGGCATTGCCGAGAGTTTTTTGCCCAAAGAAATAATAGGAAAAAAAGTCACGGTTCTGGTTAATCTCGAGCCTCGAGCCCTGCGTGGCGTTGAAAGTCAAGGCATGATATTGATGACAAACTTGCCCGATGGCAAATTGGTTTTTTTGAATCCAGATGCCGATGGCGTTGCAAATGGCGAAGAAATTAGATAAATTATGAAACAACATTTGCCAAAAATAATAGCCTTCGATGCCGACGATACCCTGTTTGTTAACGAACCGTATTTTCAAGAAGTTGAACAAAAATTTTGCTCACTACTCGAAAACTATTTGTCGCATCATACGCTTTCACAAGAACTCTTCAGGGTCGAAATCAAAAATTTACCACTTTATGGATATGGTATAAAAGGTTATATTCTGTCAATGATTGAAGCTGCAGTCGCAATCTCCAACCGGACAATTCCAATCGAAATTATATCAAAAATCATCGTTTACGGCAAAGAATTACTCGAAAAACCAATCGAAATACTAGACGGTATTGAAGAGACATTGAAGCAATTAAGCAAAAATTACAAATTAGTAGTTGCAACAAAAGGCGATCTAAAAGACCAACATTCCAAACTGCATAGATCGGGTCTTGGGCATTATTTTCATCATATTGAAGTTATGTCTGACAAAAAAGAAGACGATTATTTAAAATTATTAAAACGACTTGACATCAAACCTAAAGAATTTTTGATGATTGGAAACTCTTTAAAATCAGACGTTCTACCAGTTTTAAACATTGGCGCAAACGCTATTCACGTGCCGTTTCACACCACTTGGGCGCACGAAGTTGTTGACGCCAGCAGCATAATGCATGAATATAAAACCATTCAAAACGTTTCAGAAATCATTTCTTTGCTATAAAAAATGACATATTTAGACCTCGATAATTGGAACCGTGCAGCACATTTTGACTTCTATTCAAAATTTGAAGAACCTTTTTTTGGCGTCACCGCAAACATCGATTGTACTTTGGCTTACGCAAAATGTAAGACACAAAAATTTTCATTCTACAATTTCTATTTACATAAAATTCTAACCGTTGTAAACCATATAGAAAATTTTAGATACAGAATTCATGACCACAAAATAGCAATTCACGACCAGATAAACGTTTCGGCCACAGTGATGAGAACCGACAAATCATTTGGATTTTCATTGATTACTTACGATAGTGATTTTAGAATTTTTAATGAAAATGTAGTTGCAGAAACCGCCAGAATTCAAGCCACAACAGGACTTTTCACAAGAGAATTTACTACAGACAATGTCATTCATTTTTCGGCACTTCCCTGGATAAACTTCACATCGCTTTCACACGCTCGAAGTTATCGACTGGCAGACAGTTGCCCAAAGATATCCGTTGGGAGAATATCCCTTTCGGGAAATGAACAGATGACGCTGCCAATTTCGATTCACGCGCATCATGCCTTAGTAGACGGCTATCATGTGGGTTTGTTTTTTGAAAATCTTCAAGAAATGATGAATCAATAGTTTATTTAGGATTATCAATTTCTTTAAACTTTGCCACGCCCTCAAAAAACAACTTTTCTAAACTCGGAAAGACAAAAGTAGTAATTTGCTGAATGGGGCTAAAAAATATCGACTCGTCCAAAGCTTCTTTCTCAACCAAAATGTTGTTGATATTTATTTTTTGAAACAAGCTAATGACGATGCTCAACATCAAAACGGTTTTTAAAACACTAACTCCTGCTCCACCCAACTTGTTTAGCCAACCCAAATAAGCAAAACTGACAATGCCTGTAAATACCTTTGCCAACAAATGAATACCAACCACCACCAAAATAAACGTCAATCCAAACGAAACAACCGAAACCGTTTTTGGTGACCAAGACACATTGATAACAAGCAAATTCTTCATAAAGCTAGAAAATTTTATGGCAATATAAATTCCGATTAGGAACGAAACAAACGAAGCTAATTCAACAAAAAGACCGTTTTTTAGTCCGTTATAAATCGCATACAAAAACAAACAACCCAAAATAATATCCAGAAAACTCATGTTTTAATATTTTAAAAAACAAATATAATAGAAGTTCTTTCATAAACAAACTTTAGAAATTTTCAAAAATCATATCTTTACCAGCAAGAAAGTTTTAGGTCTCAGGTTTCAAGTTTAAAAGTAACTTGAAACTTGAAACAAAAAAAACGTGAAACTAAAAAATAAAATAAAATGTCACGCGATATACAACTCAAAGAACGCTGGGAAAAACTTGTTGTTTTGCTTTCTGACCAATTCTCACAAGGAGAAAACCTTGATCTCGACGCCATTATTTATTTGATTGGTGTGCAGGAGCTAGGCCAAATTCATCGAGAATTCAAAAAAGACGAAAAACTGAATCTGATGCACATTGCAATTTGCAAACTTTTAGAACCCTACGGATTTTACGAATTTGACTATGTAGACGTTGATGGCTGGCCGCACTATAATGTCAAAGAACAACTTCCTGCTTTGAAAGCAGGTGAACAATCTGTGCTAATGAAGGAAGCAATTGTGAGCTATTTTATTGAAAAACAGTATATAATATAAAATAAAATGCCCGTTTACAAAACTTTTTTTATACATTTTGATCACAAAACATGGGCCAAAATCATGATTTGGAAAATCACCGAATCTGTCCAAGAGCTTTCAGATAACCTACTTTTAACTACCAACAGCAAAAATCGTTTGGTTGCTATGAAATCAGAGGCTCATCAAAAAGGATTTTTGGCAGTTAGAAAATTAATGATTGAATGCAGCCTTCTTGATAAAGATTTATATTATAATGAACATGGAAGGCCGCTACTAAAAAAAGATTTTAAAATCTCTATTTCTCATTCTCATAATTTTGCAGTAATTGCAATATCTAATACCGAAATTGGAATTGATATCGAGAGAAACCGCGAAAAAATCATTAGCATTGCAGACAAATTTTGTGATTTAGAATTTGAATTTTTAAATAAAGTTGATGACCATTATATTGAAAAACTAACTACTATTTGGGCAGTAAAAGAAGCGATTTTCAAAATTGAAAACCAAAAAGGAATAAGCTTTAAAAATCACATTTCGGTCAAAAGATTTGAAATTTCAGACAAAAATATAACCGCTAATCTAAATTTTTCAGGAAAAACAACAAAATTTGAATTGCAAACTTTGCCAATAGAAAATTTTACTTTGGTTTATGGAACAAAAATCATATAATCATGAAAAATATTTTAGGTGATATTTTTATTGCCAAAAAAAACAATCAAAAACTGCTCGCAATTCTACTCGATCCTGATAATATTGACCTGAAAAATATTGATAAATTGATCGCAAAAATAAATGCATCGCCAGCTACACACGTTATTGTTGGCGGTAACGTCGTACACCATAATTTTCTAGACGAACTGATTTTACTAATTAAAGCAAAATCAACACTGCCAGTTATTTTGTTTCGTGCTGATCCTTACCAAATTTCAGAATTTGCCGACGGAATATTGTTTCAAAATCTAGTTTCAGTCCAAAACCCAGATTTTTTAATTGACTATCAAGTTCAAGCAGTACCGAAACTTTTAAAAACAAATCTAGAAATTATTCCAACCGCTTATTTGCTTATTGATTGCGGAAAAGAATCTGCAGTCAAACGTGTTACAAAAACCAAACCATTGCCTCAAGAGCAAATTTATTATACAGTTCACACCGCAGTTGACGGACAATTAATGGCAAATAAAATGGTTTTTTTAGAAACAGGCAGTGGTGCCAAAAACACAGTTTCTGCCAAGGTAATTAACGCTGTTGCTTTACAAATAAAAATTCCGTTGATTGTTGGAGGTGGTATAAAATCTCTTGAAAAAATTGAAATTGCTTATAAAACCAGTGCAGATTTAGTAGTAGTTGGCACAGCTTTTGAAAACGATAATACTTTTTTTGACAAAATTTAAAACTCCCGTTTTTTAATGTTTGAATTCTTTTTTAAAAATTATGCAAATGCAACAACACACCAGGTATTGCTGGAAATAGCAACTTTTGTGTTCGGAATTTTCAGCGTGTGGTATGCCAAACAAGAAAATATTTTGGTGTATCCAACAGGAATAATTGCCACAATTATAACATCATATTTGCTTTTTGTTGCCGGATATTTTGGTGATATGATTGTCAATCTATATTTCACAATTATGAGTGTTTATGGTTGGGTAACGTGGTCAAAAACAACTGTAGATGCTAACTTTTTACAAATATCTTTGACAAATTTAAAGGATAAAAAAATTGGATTTATGCTGTTTTTTATAACTATAATATTTATTCTGCTGGTCTATAAAATCATTGGTAATAAAATAGAAATCGAAAATTATTTTGATATTTTAACATCAGGACTTTTTTTTGTGGCTATGTGGCTAATGGCTCGCAAAAAACTTGAAAATTGGGCCCTATGGATCATCGCAAACACGATTGCAATTCCGCTCTATGCGTATCGTGGGCTTCGAATTTTGGCATTACAATATATTATTTTTACTATTTTAGCCATTTTGGCACATTACGAATGGAACAAAACTTACAACAAGACACTACCAAGATCATAAAAATTACGGTTGCGGGACCTGAGTCAACTGGAAAAACCACGCTTTGCAAGCAACTAGCAACACATTACAATACAGTGTGGGTCGAAGAGTTTGCACGAGACTACTTGCAGCAAAAATGGAACGTATCTCAAAAAATTTGTGAACCGCAAGACTTAATTCCAATTGCCGAAGGTCAAATATTAAAAGAAAATCAAGCGACTTTATTAGCCAACAAATTATTACTTTGTGATACAAATGCCCTTGTGACTAAAGTTTTTTCAGAAACTTACTACGGTTTTTGTGATCAAAAAATTGACCTCGCTGCCAGCGAACACGTCTACGATTTGTTTTTTTTGACAGACGTTGACGTTCCTTGGCAATCAGACGATTTACGTGACAAACCAAGTAATCGAGCAGAAAGTTTTGAATATTTCAAGAGAACATTAATTGACCTTGACAAACCATTTATAACCCTTTCGGGAAATGAAAATCAGCGGCTTTTAACTGCAATTTTTATTATTAACCAACTTTTGATTTGCAGATCACTTGGGTTTTCGTCAAAAGATTTTATTCAAATACATCAGCATCAAATTTCGATCGACAATATTGCTAGTCAACTCAATTTTTTTAAAAAAGGCTTTCAAAAAACAAATTTACAAAAACCAGCAACTGTTTCGGACGGAATTTCAAGCTATTCAGCGCCAGAATTCACTGAATTTGTAAGCTATTTTGAAAGAAACAAAAACAAATATTGTATTCAAAAATTTGTTCCTGCATCGGGTGCAGCCAGCAGAATGTTCAAGTTTTTAAATGATTTTTTAAATGATTATGACCCACAGAACGAAACAATCAACGCCTACATCAACAGAAAAAACGCACAAGATTTGGTGGTTTTTCTCAAAGGTTTAAACAGGCTTCCTTTCTACGAATTAGTTGAAAACAAATTGCTGATTGTTCAAAATAATACACCTTGGTCCAAAGATAAGCATGATTATGAATTTATAAAAATGATGCTTTCAAAAGATGTTTTTGATTATGCTAACAAGCCAAAAGGAATATTACCGTTTTATAACATTGATAACCGAGTTATTACAGCAACTGCCCAGCACCTTGTCGAAAGCGCGCAATATTGTAAAGTAAATAATTGTGCAAAACTACATTTCACGATTTCTGAAGAGCACCAAAATGATTTTGAAGAAATTGTATCCAAAAATAAACCACAGATAGAAAAAAAATTTGATTGCAAAATTGAGGTTTCATACTCATATCAACAAAAATCAACAGACACCATCGCCGTTGACATCAATAACTACGCAATTCGAAACGCTGATAATTCATTGATTTTTAGACCCGCAGGACACGGTACGCTAATAAAAAACCTCAACAATCTTGATACTGACATCGTTTTTATAAAAAACATAGACAACGTTTCTATAAATAACATCAACAATATCGTTTTTTATAAAAAAGCTTTGGCAGGAATTTTGATGACTTTTCAAAGCAAAATATTTGACTATCTAAAAATATTAGAACACGAGATTAGCGATAAAAAAATTTTAGAAATCACAAATTTTTTAATCACAGATTGTAGTGTATATCTTGATGATTCTTTTGCGAAATATTGTCATAAAGACAAGGTCAAGTTTTTAAATTCAACATTGAATAGACCAATCAGAGTTTGCGGTATGGTCAAAAATGAGGGCGAACCCGGTGGCGGACCGTTTTGGATTTATAATTCTGAAAAGCAACTGTCACTTCAAATTATTGAATCGTCTCAAATAGATTTGAATAATGCCCAGCAAAATCTGACTTTAAAAAGTTCAACACATTTTAATCCCGTGGATTTGGTGTGCGGTTTAAAAAATTATAAAGGCAATAAATTTGACTTAGAGGGTTTTGTTGACCATAATACTGGATTTATTGTTCAAAAAAACAAAAATGGTCAAGACCTAAAAGGCTATGAATTACCAGGACTTTGGAATGGCGCTATGGCGAATTGGATAACAATCTTTGTAGAAGTGCCACTTTCGACATTTAATCCAGTAAAAACTGTGAACGATCTTTTGAAGCCGACACATCAAAATTTATAAAAACCATGATTAAAGAAAAAATATTGTCAGAAGTTATCTTTAAAGCAGTTCGCAGTTCAGGGCCAGGCGGTCAAAATGTAAACAAGGTTTCGTCAAAGGTGGTTTTGAGTTTTGACATATCAAAATCACATGCTTTAGAAATTGAAGAAAAAAATTTGATTCTAGAAAAATTGTCATCACGATTGACCCAAGAAAACATATTGATAATGGCTTGCGACGAAGACCGTAGTCAGTTAAAAAACAAAGAATTGGTTGTAAAACGATTTTTAAATATCTTGAAAAACGCGCTGATAATTCCAAAAAAAAGAAAACCAACAAAAGTTCCAAAATCGGTAATCAAAAAAAGATTGAAAGACAAAAAAACGTCCTCGACTATCAAGTTATTAAGACAAAAACCAACCGTTGATTGATTTATAATCTTGTGTCATCGAGCGCAGTCGAGATGCTCTTCTTTTAAAATTTGTAATTTCTAAACTTTAGTAATCACCAACTCTACTCTTCTATCGTAGTCAGCTCCTTTTCCAAGCGGTACCGTATTACCATAACCTTTCCAGGTCATTCGTTTTGGATTAATGTTTTTAATAACCAAATACTTATATACGTTTTCTGCGCGATTGGTACTCAACCTTCGCTTACGAGTTTCTCTATCTATTGCTTCTTTTTGAAAAGAAGGTGTGCAACAAATGTGGCCTTGAATTTCAAATTCGATAGTTTTAAGTTTTTGTAGAATTTTGGCTAATTTATCAAGGTCATTTTTAGATTTCGTAGATAATTGGCTCGATCCAGTGTCAAAAAGTAAATTTTCGAGATAAATATGATCGCCAACTATATGTTTATTTTGAATGGTGGTATAAAATCCCGGCAGCACGATTTTTGGCAAAGGCTTCAGTTTCAAAACCAGATCAACCCTGCGGTTTTTTGAACGGACGTCGTGCAAATTTTCGACCACATCGTCATCAATCAAAATGCGCCCTTTGCCTTCTATCGTGACAATAATTTTATTTTTTATGCCTCTAGAAACCAATTTTTCTTTGATGGTATTTGCCCGATTATTAGACAATTTATAGTTATAAGCATCTTTGCCAATATCGTCTGTATAACCATAAATCTGGATGGATTCAATTTGGGTTGAGTCAGTTTTTGAAATAAATTCAACAATTTTTGTAGCTTGAACTTCGTCAAGAATAACCTTATCAAACTGAAAATAAACCGAATGCACAACTGCTTCTTGCGCAAACAAAAAGTTTGAAATGATGTTGAACAATATGGTTATTTTCAATCTCATCCTACTTTTTCAAAATCTTATTATACTCGGCAGAATTTTCTAAAATAGAAACAGATTTCTTGATTTCGAAATTATTTTTTATGTAGTAATTATATAATCCTTCTTTGTATTGATAACGTTTAATGATTTCGTCGAGCATCAAATTTTTGATTTCTTTTTGGTTATTAGACAGTTGCGACTCTTCACTTTTTTGGATGGCAGCCATCAACGCGCTATATTCTGTAGAAATTGCATCGTCAATTTTTTCTTTTTTGGCGGTTTGTAGTGTTTTTTTCAAAGCTAATTCTGTATCAGTATCAAAACTAATTTTTTTGGCTTTCAGAAAATTTTTAAAATCGGCATAATCGGCATCTGTAATCACAGGGATTTTATCGCCAAGCGCCGGATTTTTGTAATAATATGTAGTTACCCAATCAAATATACCGTCGTTTTTTAGCAACGCTTTTGCGATTTCGCTTTGTTTGGTTTCGTCTAACTGAACATCTGGCAAAACGCCACCGCCGTCTTGCACGGCACGTCCGTTTTTAGTTTTAAAATTGTTATAGTTAGCCGCATCTGTTCTAATTGCCTTACCATCTTTGTCTTTGTGCGAATAATCCAAAGCTTGAATGCATCTGCCTGAAGGCGTATAATATCTCGAAATAGTCACTTTTACTTGTGTACCGTAGGTCAAATCAATGGCGCGCTGTACCAAACCTTTACCAAAACTACGGCTGCCAACTACCACGGCACGGTCTAAATCTTGCAAGGCACCCGACACAATTTCTGATGCTGATGCGCTTCGACCATCGACAATAACAACCAATGGAATTTCTAAATCTATGGGTTCTTTGAGTGTTTTGTAAATATTATTATGCTTTTCGACTTTTGATTTTGTGGTGACAATCACTTCGTTTTTTGGAACAAATAAGTTGCAAATATTCACGGCCTCGTTCAAAAGTCCGCCGCCGTTGCCCCGCAAATCTAGCACAATGCGTTCTGCACCATCGGCTTTTAATTTTTCTAAAGCTTCTTTAACTTGCGCCGATGCTTTTTGCGAAAACGTAGTCAACACTATATAACCCGTTTTGGTATCTATTTTCCCAAAAAAAGGAACAGCTTTTATATCAACCTCATCTAGAACTATTTGGGTTGTCAAATTTTTACCTTGACGATTATACTTGATATCTATTTTCGTGTTTTTTGCACCTTTCAAGAGTTGCGAGGCATCTTCTTTATAATCTGCCATAGCAACGTCTCCGATATGCGTAATTTCGTCGCCAGCCTTCAAACCAGCTTTATCTGCAGGAAAACCTTTATAGGGTTCTTTGATAATCACTCGGCCTTCTTTTCTAGAGATATAGGCCCCAATTCCAGTATATTCGCCTGTATTATTGATTTTAAACTTGATGACGTCAGCCTCGTTAAAATAGTTGGTATATGGGTCAAGATCGGCCAACATCGCACGAATTCCCTTGCTCATTACGTCGCCCGGATTGACTTGGTCAACGTAGTTCATGTTGACGGTCTTAAAAACTTCAGTAAAAATTTCGACTTGTTTTGCAATTTCAAAAAAGTCGTCTTTAAAACTTAAAGCAGTAAGCATTAAGGCTGATGCCAATATTGGAATAATTATTTTTTTTCTAAAAAATGTTCGCATTAGGTTAGTTTTTTCTTGATTGTTTTTTTTCTAATGAAATAAATTATGGCAACTAAAATAAGTAAAAACGGCCAAAATTCTATCACATTTATAAAAAAATTGGTAAGAGATTACAAGTCAACCGCCTTACAATGATTGTCGTTACTAGTCTGCTCCAAAAATTTCTCAAATAACTGAACCGTTTTTTCGTTAATTTCTTGAAATGTCAATCGCTCTTTGGTTTGATAAAATAACATCATTGCCATCGGTTTTTCAAGATTATCGACCAAAATATATTTATTTAAACGGTAGGCTTCTCTAAGCAATCTTTTAAAATAATTTCTATCGACTGCCTTTTTAAAATTTTTTTTGGAAACCGAAACGCCAATTTTTAGTTTTTGGTTCGTCGATAAATCTAAACCATAATCACTCTCAACAAAAACTAATCGTAACGGAAATCTCGCTACCGACTTGCCTTTTGAAAAAAGTGAATCTATCGTTTTTTTACTTTTAAGTTTGTCGGCTTTTGGATATTTAAAATCCATTGTTAATCGGTTTTATAAACGTTATAAACCATTTTTACATCGTCATAGTTCACATAAAACTGCACTCGCTCATCTTCATTTTTTTTGGTAATGATGATGATAGTGCACCTTCCGTGGTCGTTGTCAAGACAATTTAAAATCAAAGTTTCTGAGTCTTTGGTTTTTATAGGATCGCCAAAACTCATGATTTTAAACAATTGAATTTCGCGAGAATTAAAAACAATTCTACTTTTTTTGGCATCTACAGCAATCACAACTGTAGATGGTTCAAAATCTGACCATTCGCCCCATTTGTCTTTTGCTACTTTTTCCATAACACTAAAACTCGTGGCTTTGTAGCGCAAAACTTGCGAAAAAGACATCGAAGACATCATTAACAAAATTAGAAATGCAGTTTTGAGAATTAAATTTTTCATAATTAATCAAAATAAAACGTAAAAATACGATTTCTGATTTGATATCATGTATAGAACGTTTTTAAGAAATTTTTATTTTAGATTTAAAGTAATATCGTAGTTAAAAACTGCTTGAGTGATAGCAGTGGCGCTCTTGTCATGAAGCACAACAGATTGCTTCATACCCCGCAATGACTTTGAGCCATGACAAAGCGGAAACGTATAGCACGGCAGCGTTGCAACATAACAAATTTTTTGCTGAAGATATTTTTTTTGCAACGTTGACACGCCCAAATAAAATTGTTATTTTTGCAGTAAATTTTTGAATAATGAAACACCTTTTTTTGCCAAATACCGATTTAAAAATTAGTAATATTTGCCTAGGAACAATGACATTTGGTCAACAAAATTCTGAACAAGAGGCCTTTGAACAACTTGATTTTGCGCTGGTAAACAACATCAATTTTATAGATACTGCCGAAATGTATTCGGTACCTGCCAAGCTAGAAACCTACGGAATTACCGAGAAAATAATTGGAAATTGGTTCAAAAAATCAGGCAAACGACATGAAGTTGTTTTGGCAACAAAAATTGCTGGCGACAATCGCTCACTAGACTACGTTCGAGAGGATATGCGATATACCGGAGCAACAATTCGCACTTCGGTCGAAAAAAGTCTCACACGATTGCAGACCGATTACATCGATTTATACCAACTGCATTGGCCCGAGCGCAAGACCAATATGTTTGGTCAACTTGGCTATTTGCACGAGCAACCCGATTGGCAAGACAATTTTTTTGAGGTTTCATTGGTTATTCAAAAATTGATTACCGAAGGAAAAATCAGACATTTTGGACTTTCAAACGAAACACCTTGGGGTATCATGCGATCTTTAGAAGAAAGCCGTAAGCACAATTTGCCACGACCAATCACACTTCAAAACCCATATTCATTGCTCAACCGAAGCCTAGAAGTTGGCATTTCAGAAATTTGCCTGCGCGAAAACATTGGCATTTTGGCCTATTCGCCATTGGCATTTGGCATGTTGAGTGGTAAGTTTTTGAACAACCAAAAACCCGAAAACAGCCGACTGGCATTGTTTCCACAATTTGTAAGATATAGTTCAGAACAATCTCAAAAAGCCACAAAATTGTATGCAGAAATTGCAAATGATTTTAGACTTTCCCTTACACAAATGAGCCTCGCGTGGTTACAGCAGCAACAAGTGGTAGCCA
>JBDLWE010000144.1:0-6084 GCA_039804445.1 Bacteroidota bacterium
GCATCTTTCAAATCGTCGATTGCGGCGTAGATGATAGAGTAGTAGCGGATGTCGATTTCTTCTTTATCGGCCAATTGACGGGCGTTGCCTGCTGGGCGAACGTTGAAGCCAATGATGATTGCGTCTGATGCCGATGCCAACATAACGTCGGTTTCGGTAATGGCACCAACACCTTTGTGAATAATATTGATTTGAATTTCTGGTGTCGATAGTTTTGAGAACGAGTCAGAGAGTGCTTCGACAGAACCGTCAACGTCACCTTTCAAGATGATGTTCAGTTCCTTGAACTGACCAAGTGCTATACGGCGGCCAATTTCGTCGAGCGTAATGTGACGTTGAACTCGAACCGATTGCTCACGCATGAGTTGTGTGCGTTTGGCAGCAATTTGTTTGGCTTCTTTTTCGTCAACAAAAACGTTGAATTTATCTCCGGCTGTTGCCGAACCGTCAAGTCCGAGTACAGATACTGGTGTAGATGGTCCTGCTTCTAGAACTACGTTTCCGCGTTCGTCGTGCATGGCCTTTATTTTGCCATGGTGCTTTCCTGCAAGCATGTAGTCGCCTACGCGCAGGGTTCCGTTTTGTACTAATATAGTCGACACATATCCTTTTCCTTTGTCAAGAAATGCCTCGACTACTGTGCCCTGTGCAGCTTTGTTTGGATTTGATTTCAGCTCGAGAACTTCGGCCTCTAGCAATACTTTTTCTAAAAGTTCTTTTACGCCTGTTCCTACCTTTGCAGAAATGTCGTGTGACTGAATTTTTCCGCCCCAATCTTCGACCAGTAAGTTCATACCTGCAAGACGTTCTTTAATTTTCTCGACATTGGCGTTTGGTTTATCAATTTTGTTGATTGCAAATATTATTGGCACGTTTGCGGCTTGCGCATGCGAAATGGCTTCTTTGGTTTGTGGCATAATGTCGTCGTCGGCCGCCACTACAATGATTGCGATGTCGGTAACTTGTGCACCACGCGCACGCATTGCTGTAAAGGCTTCGTGACCTGGTGTATCTAAGAATGCAATTTTTTGTCCGTTTTCAAGCTCAACGCCGTATGCACCAATGTGCTGTGTGATTCCGCCGGACTCGCCCGCGATTACGTTTTCTTTACGAATATAATCTAGTAGCGATGTTTTTCCGTGATCTACGTGTCCCATTACAGTTACGATTGGTGCACGGTCAAGCAGATCTTCTGGCAAATCTTCTTCGCCTTGAATAGAATCTTCGAGTTCTGTTGATATAAATTCGACTTCAAAACCAAATTCATCGGCAACGATTGTCAATGTTTCTGCATCAAGTCGTTGGTTCATGGTTACCATTATTCCTAGCGACATACAAGTTCCGATTACTTTGGTAATTGGCACGTCCATCATCGTGGCGACTTCGCCAACGGTTACAAACTCTGTAACTTTAATCGTTTTGCTTCCTTCGTCGATGGCACGTTGTTCGTCATCAGATTTTTGACGGTGTGTATCTCTTTTATCTCTACGATATTTTGCGGCTTTTGATTTTCCGCTTTTTCCTTGCAGTTTTTCTAAAGTTTCGCGTATTTGATTTTTAACTTCCTCTTCTGTAGGCTCGACCTTGGCTGTTATTGCTGGTCTTGCACCTTTTACGAAGCCTGGTCTTGCGCCACGATTTGCACCAAAGGCATTTCCGCCCGCATTTGGTGTAATTTTGTTTGGGTTTACGCCACCTGCCGTAGTTGCGCCGCCTGTGTTTGGTGCGCCAGGTTTTGTTGGAATTCTTTTTCGTTTATTTTTATTGGCATTGCTACCCGCAGCGCCTGGAACACCTGGTTTGTTGGGTGTTATTTTTGGTGCTTCAGATTTTTTCTTTGGTTTATTAAATTGCGCTAAGTCAATGGTTTGCCCTGTGAAGGTAGCTCCTGTAAGTTGTACATATTGTGTTACGACCTCTTCTGGTGGCAATTCTGCAATGGGTTCTGGTTTGACCTTTTCTGCAATTGGTGCCTCTACAACTGCTGGGTTAGGAACAATTTTTGTTCCTTTTTTGGCTGGTTGTGGTTTTGTGGCTGGAATGTCTATTGTGCCAAGAACACCTTTTGACGCCGTTCTGTTTGAAACCACTTGAGGCTCTTCTGCAGCAACCGGTTTTAGTGTTTCTTTGAATGGAGTTTCTACTGGCGTGTCAATAACATGTTTTTGAGGATTTAAATCTATAGAGCCTACGGTTTTTGGACCTGTAATCGTTGCTCTAGCCTTGATTACTTCTTGCTGTTTCAATCGGTCTTCGTCTGCACGAAGTTTGGCTTCGACTTCTTTTTCGCGCTCGATTCTAATGGCTTCTTTTTCTTTGCGCTTTTCTTCATTCAGTTCTTTTGAAGCGTCTTTGCTGCCTTTGTCGCTTGCAAATTGATTTTCGAGCGTTGACAATTCTCGCTCCGAAATTTTGGTATTAGGATTAGATTCGATGCTCATTCCTTTTTCTTTTAGGAAATCAACAGCTCGATCTAACGAAATATTTAATTCGCGTAAAACTTTGTTTAATCTAATACTTCTTTCTTCAGACATAAAACCTTTTTATTTGGACCTATTTTGCACGTATGTTATTGTTTATCAAACAAAATGCAACTTTAATTAATTTTCGCCCAATTTTTTGCAAATATAAGCAATTGGACTCGGTGTATTTTTATTTTTTGAAAGAAATTTATTACGAGTTTAATTCATCTTTCAAGATATTCATTACGTCAATAATTGTTTCTTCCTCAAGGTCGGTTCTTCTTGCTAAATCTGCAACGTCTTGTTTCAAAATACTTCTTGCGGTATCAAGTCCAATTTTTGCAAATTCTTCGATGATCCAATCTTCAATTTCATCAGAAAACTCGGTTAGTTCAACGTCATCTTCTTCGTCTAGAACAACGCCTTCGCGAATGACGTCAAGCTCATAACCTGTGAGCATCGATGCCAGTTTGATATTGTGACCACCACGACCAATAGCTTTTGAAACTTCGTCTAATTTCAAGAAAACTTCGGCACGTTTGGTGTCTTCATTTATTTTTATTGACGACACTTTTGCAGGGCTCAGTGCACGAGTGATAAACAATTGTGTGTTTGTTGTGTAATTGATGACGTCAATGTTTTCGTTGCCAAGTTCTCGAACAATGCCGTGAATTCTAGAACCTTTCATGCCCACACATGCACCAACAGGGTCAATTCTGTCATCATAAGAATCTACTGCTACTTTTGCTTTTTCGCCAGGAATTCGAACTACGCCTTTTACCATAATCAAACCATCAAATACCTCTGGAATTTCTGATTCAAAAAGTTTTTCCAAGAAAAGTTCAGATGTCCTTGACATGATGATTTGTGGTTTGCTGCCTTTCAATTCAACACTTTCTATAATTCCACGAACATTATCTCCTTTTCTGAAAAAATCCGACGGAATTTGTTTTTCTTTTGGAAGAATGATTTCGTTGTTGTCGTCGTCCATCAAAATCACAACTCTTGGTCGCACGTGATGCACTTCGGCCGTAAAAATATCGCCAACCAAGTCTTTAAATTGTTTGTAAAGAATGGTGTTATCGTGCTCATGAATTTTTGAAATCAAGTTTTGACGCAATGACAGAATTGCACGACGACCAAGGTCAATCAGTTTTACTTCTTCAGAAACTTCTTCACCAATTTCAAAATCGGGTTCTATTTTTTGGGCGTCGGTTAGCGTAATTTCAAGATGGTCTAAATCAAGATCGTCATCGGCCACGATTACTCTTCGTTGCCAAATTTCCATATCGCCTTTGTCAGGATTGATGATGATATCAAAATTATCGTCTGATCCGAATTTCTTTTTTAGAGCGGTTCTAAAAACTTCTTCAAGAATCGCCATCAGCGTTACGCGATCAATGTACTTGTCGTCTTTAAACTCCGAGAATGATTCGATTAATGCTATATTTTCCATGCCAAATATCTGTTTTATTTTAAAATATTACTGTAACTACTGCTTCTTTTATTTCTGAATAAGGAATTTCCAAAGTTTTTTGAACGGTTTCTTTTCCTTTTCCTATTTTTTTTGGTTCACGTGCTTCCCACGAAAGTGTAATAAATTTGTCGTTGGCATTTGTTAAAATTGCTTCTATTGTTTCTGAAGCTGTTTTAACGATAAGCATGCGACCCACATTTTTTTTGTATTGTCGTACTAGTTTTAGTGGCGAACCCACACCAACCGATGCTACTTCTATCGAAAAATCATGCTCTTCGCGGTCTAGATTGTGCTCTATTGTTCTACTAATATCCATGCAGTCTTGCACGACTATGCCATTGTCAGCATCTAATAAAATAGAAATTTTAGATGAATCTGAAATGCTAAAATCTATTAAAAAAACCTCTGGTTTTTCTAACAGTCCTTCATCTAATAATTTTTTTACTTGCTCTTTGAATGTCATGCTTACTACAAAAAACGGCACGCAATGCGTGCCATATTACTTGTTTTTAAATAAATAATGGTGCAAAGGTAACTAATTATTTTGAAATGAAAAAATGTTTATATCGGTTGAGACGATATTTTTTTTTGTACCTTTAACTAATTGAAATTCAAACCAATAAATTAACTTTAACTATTGAATTATGAAAAGAATTTTGGTGCCCACAGATTTTTCTGAACATGCAGAATATGCCTTGAAGGTCGCTGCAAAAATTGCGAAAAGTAACAATGCAGAGCTAATGATTTTGAACCTTCTGGACTTGCCCACCCACATGAACGATGCTGTAAGTTCTGGCGTAAACATTCCAGAAGTCATGCTTTTTTTGAATAAAACCAACGAGCGGCTCGAAGATTTGGCAGAAGCTGAATTTCTGGATGATATAAAAGTAAGCACCGTTGCCAAAATCGAAAAAGCTTTTGAAGGAATTGTCTCATACAGCAAAGCCCACGATGTCGATTTGATAGTGATGGGGTCTCATGGGCAGTCGGGTATTCAAGAGTTATTTATTGGGTCAAATACTGAAAAAATTGTGCGAGCATCTGACATTCCGGTTTTGGTGATTAAGGGAGATGAAGATGATTTTGATACTAAAAACATTGTGTTTGCCTCAGATTTTTCTGCAGAAATCAAAAAACCTTTTGAAAAACTGGTGAAATTTGCCAAAATTTTTGATTCGCATTTACATTTGGTAATTATAAACACACCAAATAGTTTTAAGTCTAATTTGGTTGCCGAAAAGATTATGACCGATTTTGTGAATGGATATGATTTAGAAAATTTTTCGACACATATATATAATGACACCAATGTCGAGAAAGGCGTTCTCAATTTTGCTGAGAAAGTAAATGCCGATTTGATTGGGGTTTGCACGCACGGACGCACAACTTTTGCGCACTTTTTTGTAGGTAGCATTTCAGAAGGGGTGATGAACCATGCAAGCAGACCTGTGCTGACTTTTAGGATTTAGTTTTGGTTAGACCAAACTTTGTTTTTGCCACAATCCAGCATATTTTTGATTCAAAGCAAGCAAATGTTGATGATTACCTTGCTCAATAATTGTGCCATTTTCCATAACAATGATCGTGTCTGCCGTTGAAATGGTGCTTAGACGATGTGCAATTACAATGACGGTTTTGCCTTGTTGTTTAAAATCATCAATAGTGTTTTTTACAATTTGTTCTGATGCCGAATCTAGCGATGATGTTGCCTCATCTAACAGCAACACTTCGGGGTCATTGTACAATGCTCTTGCAATGGCGATGCGTTGTTTTTGTCCGCCCGATAGCATCGTGCCGTTTTCGCCAACTTGTGTTTCAAAGCCGTTTGGTAATTTTTCTACAAAGTCTGAAATGCCCAATTGTTTTGACAAATCCAAAACTCTTTGAATGTTAGGAAAAGAATCGCCAAGCGCAATGTTTTCAATAATATTGCCAGAAAATAAATTCAATTGTTGCGGAACAACTCCTATTAAATTTCGAATATTTTGATAATGAATTTGATTGATATCATAATCGCCAATTGAAATGCGACCTTCTTTAATCGGATATAAATTTTGTAATAACGATATCAATGTTGTTTTGCCACTACCACTTTCGCCAACAATTGCTGTGGTTTCATTTTTTTTGAAGACGGCATTAAATTGT
>JBDLWE010000145.1:0-16686 GCA_039804445.1 Bacteroidota bacterium
GAAGTTCAAACAGACGCCGAAGGCAATTTTGAAATCGAGGTTACAAATGGAGCGCTACTTGAATTTTTTCAAATAGGTTTTAAACCACAACGATATTTTATAGAAAACAAAAAAGCAATAGCACTTTTTTTAAAATCACAAATAGATATTGATAATTCAAGAAACAACATAAGAGTTTTAAAACCAATTATTTATCTTTATCCTGAATTACAAACTGCGATAAGTCTAAAGATAAATTTTAAAGGAAATATACAAACTACTTTTCCGAAATATGAAAAATCGTGGGAAGTTGAGGCTTTTCCTGACGGGAAAATTTATGACATAAAGACAAGTAGATTTTACCAGTCACTTTTTTGGGACGGCGAAATTAATTTAGAATCTGCACATTACATTTATGACCGTGGATTTGTAGTTTTCAGAGATAACCTTGCAAATTTTTTAATAGAAAAACTTGAACAAATAGGCTTAAATAATAATGAAACTAATGATTTTGTGCAGTTTTGGTTGCCAATTCTAGAAAAAAACGAATTTAATTTTATTCATTTTTTGACCAACGAAAAGTACGATGCAATTTCAACAAATGAAATTACGCCAACTTCAGATACAAATATCCGAGTGTTTATGGAGTTTTTTAAAACAAATTCTTTACACAATGTAAAACCACAATTTTTTTTAAAAACAAACAGAAAAGGATTTACACTGGTCGAGTGGGGTGGTAGTGATGTTTCGTCAAAAGTTGCACAAAATCTGAACTAAAAAAATAATAATTAGATAATTTTAAGCAGTATGAAAAAAATAAGTTGTGCTATGTCCTTGCTGATTCTGCTGGCAAGTTGTGCTTCAAAAGACGTTTCAAGCATAAAAAACTTGTCAAAGTTTACCGATAAAATTTCGATTGAGAGCCTTAAAAAAAACTTATATGTGGTGGCGTCTGACGAGATGCAAGGTCGAGAAACTGGTTCTGAAGGTCAGAAAAAAGCAGGACGTTTTTTGATTTCTGAATATCAAGCAGCTGGAATCAATTTCCCGAAAGGGGCAAACAATTTTTATCAAAAAGTACCAGCAGCTTTTTTGAATGCGCAGTATGATGAAGGTTTGCCCGATTCTGAAAATGTTTGGACGTTTATAGAAGGTACTGAAAAACCCGACGAAGTTCTAGTAATTTCGGCACACTACGACCATATTGGCATCGAGAAAAATGGACAAATAAACAATGGCGCTGATGATGATGGATCGGGTACTGTGGCCATTCTCGAAATTGCAAAAGCATTTCAAAAAGCCAAAATTGCTGGACTTGGACCGAAACGATCTATTTTGTTTTTGCACGTGACAGGCGAGGAGCATGGCCTTCATGGCTCGAGATTTTATTCAGAAAACCCTCTTTTCCCGATCAAAAATACTATCGCAAATTTGAATATTGACATGATCGGGCGCCGTGATTATGACCATCCAAAAACCAATAATTATGTGTACGTGATTGGTGCCGATAGGCTTTCGACTGATTTAGATAAAGCAGTGCGAATAGCAAATGACAAGACCGTAAAACTTGAATTAGACTATAAATTCAATGATCCAAAAGACCCTAATCATTTTTATGAAAGGTCAGATCATTATAATTTTGCAAAACTAGGAATACCTGCAGTTTTTTTGTTTAATGGTGTTCATGACGATTATCATAAACCAACCGACAAAGTCGAAAAAATCGAATTTGAAGCATTGACCGCAAGAACTAAACTAGGTTTTGCTATTGCGTGGGAACTTGCAAATGCTAAAGAAAGACCTATTGTTGATAAAAAATAAAAAGCAAAAACCTTAAGGCGTTGTTCTACTGAGCGTGGTCGAAGTGTTAAAAATCATTCGTCAAGTCACTGTTTCAGATGACTTAAGATTTTCAAAAATAAAAAAACTCCGAATTGCTTCGGAGTTTTTGCATTTAATTGGGTGAATGACCGGGTTCGAACCGGCGACCCTCGGCACCACAAACCGATGCTCTAACCAGCTGAGCTACAATCACCATTTGTTTTCGAGTGCAAAGATATTATTTTTTTGATATTTCACAAATAAATATCGCTGAAAAATCAAATTAAATCTGACAAGTTATTTACTGCCACAGGCCGTTCTACTGTAAATCCTTCGGCATAATCAACGCCAATCAATCTGCCAAAATCTTGTGCCCTATAATTCAAACTTTCTAAAAAATTTTTGGTGGTGATCGGTGTTTGTGGTTCTGCTGAATTTGGATCATAAAATTGTGAGCTGTAGGCCAAAATAGATTCTATTCTTTTTTGGTTAAATCCTGAAATATCAACTACAAAATCTGGCACAATATTTTTCCATTGAATATAATGGTAGACCAATTTTGGTCGCCAAGCCTCTTGTTTCGTTCCATTGTTCATCGATTCAATTCTAGCTAAGCCCGATAAAAAGCAAGCATCAGAAACTAGTTTACTTCCTTTGCCGTGGTCAATATGTCTATCGTCGATGGCGTTGCAAATTACAATTTCTGGACGGTATTTTCTGATGATTTCTATAATTTGCAATTGATGTTTTTCGTCATTAATAAAAAAACCGTCGCGCATTTTAAGGTTTTCACGCACTGCAACACCAAGAATTTTTGCAGCACTTGCGGCTTCTTGATCACGAATTTCTGCCGACCCACGCGTGCCAAGTTCGCCACGAGTCAAGTCTATAATACCGACTTTTTTGCCAAAACTTACTTCTTTTGCGATTGTTCCTGCGCAACCTAATTCGACGTCATCTGGATGAGCACCAAATGCGATTATATCTAATTTCATATCGTATTGTTTTGATTCAAAATTTGTTTCATTGCTACACTTTTGTTTACGGTTTCTTGCCATTCTTGCTCAGGAATACTATCTTTGGTAATACCGCCGCCAACGTAAATCGTTACATAATTTTCACTAATTTTCATGCATCGTAGATTTACAAACAAATTTGAGTAGCAAGAATTGTTTTTATAAAAATTTAATTCGCCTAAAAATCCAGCATAAAACTCACGGTCATAATTTTCGTTTTCTAAAATGAATTTTTTGGCATTATCTTTAGGAAAACCGCATACTGCTGGCGTTGGGTGCAATTTGTTAACTATGTTTTTTAAACTAAAATCTGGCTTTAAAGCTGCCGAAATATTTGTTTTTAAATGAGCGACATTTCTAGCATAAATGGTCTGAATTTCAGATAATTCTATTTTTGTTGTTTCTAATTCTATAGTTTGTATAATATATTCGGTTACAATATTTTGTTCGTCGATTTCTTTTGCACTCCAATTGATATCTTGTAGATTTTCAATTTTTTGTGTACCCGCAAGCGACATTGTTGATAAATTATTTTCTTCAACTTTCAATAGTTGTTCTCCAAAAGCACCCATCCACATTCCAATTTTTGGATGATACCAAACATATGAAAATGCATTTTCGTTTTGATTTAATAATTTTTTAAATGATTCTAAAATATTGAAATTATCAATAGCTACAATTTCTTTTCTTGACAAAACAACTTTAGAAAAATCGCCGTTTGTTATTGAATCTATGCCTTTTTGCACTAAATTTAAATGCCTGATTTTATCCAATTCATTGATAATCGGTTCTTCAAATAATAATTGTTCGGGTGCGGAGATTTTATATTTTTCTGAAAAAAATCTACTTTTATCAAAATTAAAAATAATTTTTTTTTTAGAAATAAATTCACAAAAAACAAACCCATTTTCACTAAAATCATCTGTGCAATAAATATCGTCGTCAGTTTGAAAAAATGCATTTAAAAAGATTTCATTTGGTTTTTTATACAAGACAAAAGGTAAGTCTTCTAAATAATGAACCTGGGCTTTTGCAAAAATTGTTTCCACCATTAAGTTATTTTTCTTTCTAAAACCATGTTGGTCAATTTGCATAACGAGATGAGATTGTTCTGCTCATCAACAATTTTTATCTCCCATAAATGTATCGATTTTCCTTTATGAATAATTCGGGCAGTTGCCGTAACGACGCCATCTCGCTTGCTTTTTAAATGATTTGCCGATATCTCGATGCCGCGAACTTCTTGCGTTTTAATATCTACAAAAAGCATCGATGCGGCACTTCCAACACTTTCGGCCAAGGCAACGCTTGCGCCACCATGCAACAGTCCAAGTGGCTGGTGAACCCTAGAATTTACGGGCATTGTGGCTGTTAGAAAATCGTCACCAACGTCGATATATTCAATTTCTAACGTTTCCATCAAAGTGTTTGTTGATGCTTGTTTGCAAAGGGCAAGTTTCTGCTCGTAATTCATTTCTAATATTTTCAACAAATATAAGTTGTTTTTTAATTGTTGTAAAATATTAGTATTTATTTCACGTTAGCAATTTGATTTGCGTTCTTTAGGACTGGTTCTATTAAAATTTTAAGTATTTTTACTTTTTTATATATTACTTTATGCGTCAAATACTATTGTTCTCTTTTTTTTTACTGATAATAAGTTTAACTTCCTGCCGTAAAGATTTTTCGTTTGAAACATCAAGCGGCGAGCTGCGTTTTTCAAAAGACACTGTTTATCTTGACACTGTTTTCAAAAATATTGGTTCAAGTACTTATCAACTCAAGGTTTACAACAAATCTGATAAAGATATTTCTATTCCAACCATCGCTTTAGAAAAAGGACTTTCGTCAAAATACAGAATGATTGTTGATGGCATGCAAGGCAACAACAAGGTTTTTAAAAATGTAGAATTGTTGGCAAAAGACAGTTTATTTATTTTTATAGAAACCACGGCAGACATTGTTGACGCTAATCCCAATGATTTTTTATACAATGATAAAATTTTATTTGGCGATGGCGCATTGCAACAAAAAGTAGAACTTGTAACCTTGATTCAAGATGCATTTTTTATATATCCAAAAAAAAATAATGCCATTATAGAAACCGTTCCAATTGGTGTAAGTGGCACAACGACGGTAGTCGTTAATGGTCGTGATTTGGTCAATAATCATCCCGATAATGGCAACGAATTTGTTTGGCGTAACACAAAACCGTACGTAGTTTATGGCTATGCATCGGTGCCAAACGGACAAACGCTGACCGTAAATGCCGGAGCGAGGATACATTTTCATCAAGATTCTGGATTAATTGTTCAAAGCAACGCATCGATAAAAATAAACGGAACCACGAGCACAACCGCACTTCGTGAAAACGAAGTAATTTTTGAAGGTGACCGCCTTGAAGAAAAATACGCCGACGTCCCCGGACAGTGGGGACTTGTGTATTTACGACAGGGCAGTAAAGACAACGTTATCGATAACTTAACGCTAAAAAATGCAGTTGTTGGTTTGTTAATTACTGAAAATTTGAATGCAACGACCATAAAAAATTCACAAATTTATGATTGTTCGAATCTTGGTATATTTGCTCAAAACACAACAATCATTGGCGAAAATTTGGTAGTAAATGCAGCAGGACAGGCGGCTTTGGCCTGCACGCTGGGCGGAAACTATAATTTTAGACATTGCGCATTTAATAACAATTGGAACAGCACAAGGCAAGTTTCTGTTTTGATTGACAACTTTTTTAAGAATGCTTCGCAACAAGAAGTTGCTTTTGATTTAACACAAGCTACTTTCTCTAATTGTATTATTTATGGTGGCAATCAAGTTCAAATGTTGCTGAATAAAACCTCTGTCGTTGGTAAACAATTCAACTATAAATTCAACAATTGTATTATAAAATTCAACAATGTTGGTAATGCGTTTGCAAACGATGCATTATATGATTTTAATAATGCTGTTTTATATAGCAGTTGTTTGATTTCAAAAAACAGTTCAGAAAATAATCCGAAATTCAAAAATGTTAATAAAAATCAATTAAACATAAACGAAACTTCGGCCGCTTTCAAAAAAGGAAACTCACTTTTTTTGGTAAACAATGACATAATCGGCAAACCACGAACGTCAAATCCGCCCGATATTGGTGCCTATCAATCTGCACCATTTGCACCCTAAAACTTTTGTGTTTTGTGTTTTAAATGCTAAATTTGCACAACTACAAAACAATCAACATGATTTCTTTTTTTGGAAATAAAACCAACAGTATTTTTGTTGTTCAATCAATTACAACACTTCAATCCGAGGCTATATCAAAACTAAATTGGCTTTTTGCCGATGCAAATCAAATGATAAATTCCGTTTTATTGCCCACCAATGAAGCGGATTTTTTTGTTGGCCCTCGCGCTACAATGATTACGCCGTGGAGCACAAATGCAGTCGAAATCACTCAAAACATGGGTATTTCAGGCATTATTAGAATCGAAGAATTTTTGCAAATTTCTGATAATCATCATGATTTTGATAAAATGCTTTTTCAAAAATATTCGTCATTAACACAAGATATTTTTGAATTCAATATTGCGCGTGACGAGATTATCGAAATCAGGGATATTACATCATACAACAATCAACAAGGGTTGGCGTTATCTGATGATGAAGTTATTTATTTAGAAAATTTATCAAAAAAATTAAACAGAAAACTTACAGATTCTGAAGTTTTCGGGTTTTCACAAGTCAATTCAGAGCACTGTCGTCACAAAATTTTTAACGGAACTTTTGTTATCGATGGCGTTGAGCAAGATCAATCATTATTCAAAATGATAAAGCAGACTTCTGCCAAAAACCCAAACGATATTGTCTCTGCCTACAAAGATAATGTTGCTTTTGTCAAAGGACCAAAAGTGCAACAATTTGCACCAAAAACAGCCGATAAACCTGATTTTTATGAAGTTTCTGATTTTGAATCTGTGATTTCGTTAAAAGCAGAAACCCATAATTTCCCTACAACAGTTGAGCCTTTTAACGGTGCTGCAACAGGCTCTGGTGGCGAAATTCGCGATAGATTAGCTGGCGGACAAGGTTCGTTGCCACTAGCAGGAACAGCAGTTTACATGACATCTTACTCACGGCTTCAAGATTTTCAACTTGGTTTTGAAGACCGGAAATGGTTGTATCAAACACCTATCGACATTTTAATAAAAGCATCTAACGGCGCATCAGATTTTGGAAATAAATTTGGACAACCACTAATTTGTGGTTCAGTTCTTACTTTTGAAAACCAAGAAACTTCTGGCGCTCTCCCGTTGGGGCAGCTTGAAAGGGCTAAAAAACTTGGCTACGACAAAGTCATTATGCAAGCTGGTGGCATTGGTTTTGGTAAGCTGGAGCAGGCCATCAAAAAGAAACCACAAACAGGCGATAAAATCGTGATTTTAGGTGGCGATAATTACAGAATAGGAATGGGTGGCGCAGCAGTCTCATCTGCAGATACAGGTGCATTTGGGTCAGGAATCGAGCTAAACGCTATTCAACGGTCAAATCCTGAAATGCAAAAGCGAGCCGCAAATGCTATTCGTGCTTTTGTAGAAAGTAATGAAAACCCCATTGTTTCTATTCATGACCACGGTGCAGGCGGACATTTGAACTGTTTGTCAGAATTGGTCGAAGAAACTGGCGGCCTTATAGATTTAGATAAACTGCCAATTGGCGATCAAACGCTTTCTGCCAAAGAAATTATTGGAAATGAAAGCCAAGAACGAATGGGTCTTGTAATAGGTAAAGGAAATATAGATTTGTTGCAGAGAATTGCCGTTCGTGAGCGCGCGCCAATGTTTGATGTAGGCGAAGTAACTAACAATCATAGATTTACTTTTGAAAGCAAAACCACTGGCATAAAACCAATGGATTTTGCTTTAGAAGATATGTTTGGTAGCTCGCCAAAGGTTGTGATGAATGACAAAACAGTCATTTCAAATTTTGAATCATTGCAATATAATATATCTGAAATTCATGTTTATCTTGAAAAAGTTTTGCAACTAGAGGCCGTTGCTTGCAAAGATTGGTTGACCAACAAAGTCGATCGTTGCGTGGGCGGTAAAGTGGCTAAACAGCAATGCGTTGGCCAGTTGCAAGTGCCTCTAAACAATGTGGGCGTCATGGCTTTAGATTATAATGGACTTGAAGGTGTGGCCACAAGCATCGGTCATGCGCCCATTTCGGCATTAATAAATCCTGCCGCAGGAAGCCGAAATGCAATAGGCGAAGCGCTGTCTAATGTTATTTTTGCACCTATAAAAAATGGCCTTAAAGGCGTTTCGCTTTCTGCAAACTGGATGTGGGCTTGCAAAAACGAAGGCGAAGATGCTAGACTTTATAATGCGGTTGAGGCTTGTGCCGATTTTGCAATCGAGTTAGAAATCAATATTCCTACAGGCAAAGATTCGCTGTCGATGAAACAAAAATATCCTGACGGTGATGTGATTGCACCCGGTACCGTGATTATTTCGGCAGCCGGAAATTGCATTGATATCAAAAAAGTAGTTGAACCTGTTTTGCAACTTGACGGTGGTTCAATTTATTATATCAATCTTTCACAAGACGATTTTAAACTTGGCGGCAGTAGTTTTGCACAAATTTTGAATAAAATTGGCAATGAAACACCAGACATAAAAAATACGGTTTATTTTAAAAATGCTTTTAACGTTATTCAAGAATTAATAAATGAAAAGCAAATCTCAGCTGGTCACGATATTGGAAGTGGCGGATTGATTACAACTTTGCTAGAAATGTGTTTTGCCGAAATCAATTTAGGAATGTCTCTCTCATTTACTGATTTTCAACAAAAAGATTTAATCAAAATATTGTTTGCAGAAAACATAGGATTGGTACTTCAAGCAAAAGATAATTTGATTTTTGAATCTAAATTTTATAAAAACAATGTCCAATTTTTTAAAATAGGAAAAGCAACAAACAATGGCATCGTTGAGGTTGATGGTTTTAAATTTGAAGTTTCAAGTTTGCGAAAAAAGTGGTTCAAAACTTCTTTTTTATTAGATCAAAAACAAACTAAAAACAATAAAGCAGCCGAAAGATTTGAAAATTTTGATAAACAACCCTTGAACTTTTATTTTCCAGAAAATCATAATGGTAAAAAACCAATAATCGATTCAAAAAAACCACGACCAATTGCAGCAATTATTCGTGAAAAAGGAAGTAATTCAGAGCGAGAAATGGCAAATGCCATGTATTTGGCAGGTTTTGATGTCAAAGATGTGCACATGACCGACTTGATTTCGGGTCGTGAAACGTTAGAAAACGTAAAGTTTATAGGTGCAGTTGGTGGTTTTTCAAATTCTGATGTTTTGGGTAGTGCAAAAGGTTGGGCTGGTGCGTTTTTGTATAATGAAAAGGCAAAAACCGCGTTAGACAATTTCTTGAAACGAAACGACACACTTTCGGTCGGTATTTGCAATGGCTGCCAACTGTTTATGGAGCTAGAAATCATGAATCCTGAACACGAATCTCACGGAAAAATGTTGTATAACGACAGTCGCAAGCATGAAAGTATTTTTACGTCGGTAACCGTTCAAAAAAATAACTCGGTAATGTTGTCAAGTCTTGAAGGCTCGACTTTGGGCGTTTGGGTTTCGCATGGCGAAGGAAAATTCAATTTACCGATGCAAGAGTCTGATTATAAAATTGTTGCAAAATATGCTTATGAAGATTATCCTGCAAGTCCCAATGGGTCCGATTATAACACAGCAATGCTTTGCGACAAAACAGGTCGTCATTTGGTGATGATGCCACATATTGAGAGAAGTACTTTTCCTTGGAATTGGGCTCATTATCCAAAAGATAGGAGCAGTGACGAAGTTTCGCCATGGTTACAGGCTTTTGTAAACGCTAGAAAATGGGTAGAAAACTTATAGAATAATCTACAAAATTTTTTTCATTTTGATATTCGCACGTTTGTACAAATCTTGATTTACTGGAATTTCTGTAAAACCCATTTTTTTATATAAATGAATTGCGGCTTCAAGTTTGGTATTTGAATATAAAATAATTTCAGAAATATTATTTTGTTTGGCAAAATCAAAACAATATTCTATCAAGATTTTTCCGATCCCCTGCGATTGAAAATTTTCTGAAACTGCCATTTTAGAGAGTTCAAAAACATTATTATGCGATTTTATCAATGCAACCGTGCCAGCGATTTCATGATTTATTTTTGCAAAAAAAATGTGTCCGCCTTTATCAAGAATGTGGGTTTGTGGGTCAGACAAAACGCGTTGGTCTATAGGTTCGACTTCAAAATGTTTTTCGAGCCAATGAATGTTTAAAGTTTCAAACACATTGGCATATTGTGGCTCAAACCCAATGATAGTTGTGTTTTTAGTCATTTTTTAGTTAAAATTAATTTTCGTGCACCGTCTTCTAAAATCAATATTTCTACTTTTGAATGTGGTAAATTTAGCAAATTCGAAATTTTTTCTGGCCATTCTATAAAACACCAATTTCCAGAATCAAAGTAATCATCGATGCCCATGTCAAGCGCTTCGGTTTCTGACTTTATTCTATAAAAATCAAAGTGATAAATTTTTTGATTATTGGCAATTTCATATTCATTAACCAGCGAAAAGGTGGGACTAGAAGTGTTTCCAGTAACGCCCAGGTTTTTGCATAATTCTTTAATAAAAGTTGTTTTGCCAACGCCCATTTCGCCTTGAAAAGTAATGATTTTGTGTTTATTAGCTTTCAGAAAATCAGGTATCACGTGTGGCAAATCGGTTTCAAAATATTTAAAAATAACAGCGTCCAAATTTTATCGTGGGTTTAAAATTAAAAACGGAATAATCATCTCTTCTAAAGAAATTCCGCCGTGTTGATAGGTGTTTTTATAATAACTCACGTAATGATTATAGTTATTTACGTAGGCCAAAAATAAATCATTTTTTGCAAAAATATAACTACTACTCATATTTATTGTTGGCAATCCCACAGATTTTGGAGCGCGTACTACGTAAACATCTTTGTCTTCATAGGTCAAGCTGCGACCAGTTTTATATCGCAAATTCAAACTAGTGTTCTTGTCGCCTATAACTCTTGATGGGTTTTTTACGTTTATCGTTCCGTGATCGGTTGTGATAATCAGCTTGAAACCCATTTTTTGGGCTTGCTGAATAATTTCTAACAACGGCGAATTTTTGAACCAACTCAAGGTCAACGATCGATAGGCTTTGTCGTCAGAGGCCAATTCTTTCACAACATCCATTTCGGTTTTTGCGTGCGACAGCATATCTACAAAATTGTAAACAACCGTCACCAAATCATTGTTTTTAAGCGATTTGAAATTATCAACCAATTTGCGACCGCTATTCAAGTTGGTGATTTTAAAATAATCTTGTTTAATATTAAGCCCTAATCTTTTTAGGTGCGCCGTAATAAATTCTGCTTCAAAAAGGTTTTTGCCACCATCTTCGACATCATTTTTCCAGTATTGCGGAAACTGTTTTTCCATTTCAAGTGGCGTCAACCCTGAGAAAATAGCGTTTCTAGCATATTGCGTTGCAGTTGGCAAAATGGCATAATACGGCACTTCTTTTTCAAGTTTATAATGATTGCCAACTACAGACTCAAAAACTTTCCATTGGTCATAGCGCAAATTGTCTATCACTACAAAAAGAATTGGTTTGTCTTTTTTTACAATTTCTGGCACAACAAGCTCTCTGAAAAGCGTGTGCGACATTATTGGCTTATCGGCTTTTGGCAAATACCAATCGGCATAGTTTCGTTCAATAAATTTCCCAAACAAAAAATTAGCCTCTACTTTTTGAGATTCCAATATCGAAACCATACTGTGATCGTCTATATTTTCGAGTTCTATTTCCCAATAAAGAAGTTTTTTGTACATTTCAATCCAATCTTCAAAACTGCGAACATCGTTAAGTTCCATTGCAATCTTTCGGAATTCTTTTTGATAATCCAACGTTGTTTTTTCTGATATCAATCTACTATGATCAAGATTTTTCTTCAGACTCAACAAAATCTGATTTGGGTTTACAGGTTTTATCAAATAATCGGCAATTTTAGAGCCTATTGCCTCTTCCATAATATATTCTTCTTCAGATTTTGTAATCATAATCACAGGCACCGACGATTTTTTTTCTTTCAATTCCTGCAGCGTTTCCAATCCGCTCATTCCGGGCATATTTTCGTCAAGAAAAACAACATCAAAATTGTTTTTTTCAAAAATTTCTATTGCATCAAGCCCGTTGTTGCAAGTCGTAACTTCATAATTTTTTTTTTCTAAAAAAATAATATGTGGTTTGAGCATATCGACTTCGTCATCTACCCAAAGAATTTTTATTTGATTCATTTTATATCGGTTTGATTTATATTTGTAATAATAAATGGCAATTTACCTTAATTTCAACGAGTACTTCTTAAAATTATTATAAAACAATGGACTGATTTTTGATAACTTGAAAATGTATTTATCTTTATAAAAAATTTATGACGTTGTTCACAATGAAACAAGTATTTTTTATTTTAACATTTTTGGTCTCTACCGCGGCTTTTTCTCAGTTTGAGAACAAAAAAAGTCCGTTGAAATTTTCGGCAAAATTGCCGCCATCTGTCGCTGTTAAACCAAAGGAAGAGATAAAATTTGAATTCAAAAAACCACCAACTTACTCAAGTGCTTTTCCTGATCCTAAACTACCGTTACCCCGCGCGGGTGGGGGCATTACAAAAAACAAGTTTGTAGATCCTAACGACGGTATAGTCGATAGGTTAAATAGGGCAGAAGGCAGCCCTATGGACGGTTTCAAGAGCGACCGCTTTTTTGGCGATTTTCGTAGCAACGGAAAAGTCGTACGAATAGTCTGTCGCGACTTTGGCGAGGTCGATGGTGACCGTGTCCGAGTTTATAACAATGACAAAGTTGTGGAATACGAAATTTTCTTAAACGGCAGTTTTCAAGAAGTAAATGTTGAACTTCATCCTGGATTTAACAAAATTGAATTTCAAGCCCTAAACATGGGAACTTCTGGCCCAAATACTGCCGAATTTCAAATGTATGACGACAAAGGAAAATTGCTTGTTTCTAATCAATGGAATTTAACAACCGGCGTAAAAGCATCTTTGATAGTTGTAAAAGAATAATTCGGAAATCGATATTTTTTTTTTAGATTTACAAATCAATTTTAAATTGAAATATATCTAAAAATGTCAAAAACCAAAAACGCCGCGCTCGGCTTTATATTCATTACAATACTTGTTGACGTCATCGGCATCGGAATCATCATACCGATTGTACCAAAACTCATAGAGCAACTTACTGGCCTTGGCATTAACCAGGCATCGCAATACGGTGGTTGGCTAATATTTGCTTTCGCAGCCATGCAATTTTTGTTTTCGCCTATTCTTGGTGCCTTGAGCGATCAGTATGGTCGCCGCCCAATTTTGTTATTGTCGCTTATTGGCTTGGGTTTCGACTATATTTTTCATGCTTTTGCACCGTCAATTGTGTGGCTTTTTGTAGGTCGCGTGATTGCAGGCATCATGGGCGCAAGTTTCACAACTGCCACAGCCTATATTGCCGACATTAGCACACCCGAAAAACGCGCACAAAATTTCGGACTCATCGGCGCAGCCTTCGGACTTGGCTTTATCATCGGGCCGCTCATTGGTGGTGTGGCAAGTCAGTGGGGCACAGACGTTCCGTTTTTCATCGCCGCAGGCCTGACATTTTGCAATGTTTTGTATGGTTATTTTATCCTACCAGAATCGCTGTCGCTAGAAAACAGACAACAATTCTCTTGGAAAAAAGCAAATCCTGTAAACGCACTTTTGCATCTCAAAAAATATCCAATCGTCTCGGGGCTTGTCCCACCACTCGTTTTAATTTTGGTGGCGTCCTACGCCGTTCAGTCAAACTGGACCTATTACACTATGTTCAAATTCAATTGGTCGTCAACCACCGTGGGCTATTCGTTGGCAGTTGTGGGCGTTTTGGTAGCGTTTGTACAAGGTTTTTTGATCAGAAAAATAATCCCGATTCTTGGTCAAAAAAAAGCCATTTACATTGGTTTTGCTTTTTCGGCAGTAGGTCTCATACTCTTTGGATTGGCAAACAGCGGTTGGTACATGATAGCATTTTTGGTGCCATATTGCTTGGGTGGCATTGGTGGGCCATCGCTACAAGCCATTATTTCGACACAAGTCCCGCCCAACGAACAAGGGCAGTTGCAAGGCGCCCTTACAAGCCTTACCAGCCTTACGGCGATAGGTGGCCCATTGCTCATGAACAATATTTTTGCATATGCAACCTCAAAATCATCACCCATATATTTGCCTGGAGCAGCGTTTTTTGTAGCAGCATTTCTTGTTGCAATAAGCTATGTTTTGGTGTCAATAATATTTAAAAAACATAAATTATAAGATTTTTTTTCAAAAAATTATACTGTTTGAAAATTTAAATAAAAAAAACGATGGCCAATTGGCTAGTATCAAAAAGATAACAAGTTTTACAATAGATTTTTCAAGAGTAAATGGCTTAGTGCGACGCAGCGTTTTGGTCAATGCCAACAATTTTATCTGATGTGTTGATCGCGATCGAATTTGCTTTAAATTTTTGTTGATACCGACACAATCTTGGTCTATTGTTTTTCTTATGTTATATTATGTGAACAAAGAAAGTTGCAAAATTAGTACCAAGAATTAATAGATTTTGCCCTTATTTTTCTTCGAAAATCCGTGCAATTAGCACAAAATAAAAAAGATTGTGAGCGTCGCGCGTCGCATGCCGCACCGAGGGGTACAACGCCTTAAAAACATTTTTTTCTAGAACTTTTTTGCAGATAAAAAATAATTTTTTCAATAATTTATTTGACACAAAAATCTATTTTTGCAAAAAAAACAAAATGGCAACATGGACGCAGCGCGCAGAACTTCTTTTCAAAAAGGAAGGGCTTGAAAATCTTCAAAACTCGAATGTACTAATTGTTGGTGTAGGAGGAGTTGGTAGTTTTGCTGCCGAATTTATAGCTCGTGCTGGAGTTGGAAAAATTACTATTGTTGATGGTGATATAGTAGATATCACAAACATAAATAGACAGTTACCTGCTTTGCACTCAACCGTTGGTTTAAATAAAATTGACGTCGTTGGCAACCGGTTGTTAGATATAAATCCTGAATTGCAGCTTACCAAAATAAATGAATTCCTTTCACCCGAACGTGCTTTTGAAATTGTAACTTCAGATTTTGATTATGTTATAGACTGTATTGATTCAGTGACGCCAAAGTTAAATTTGATTATAGCTGCAAAACGAAAACGAGTTAAAATTATAAGTAGTATGGGGGCGGGAGGAAAGTCTGTCGCGGCCAAAGTAAAAGTTTCAGATATAAGCAATACCGAAAATTGTTTTTTGGCAAAAGCCATTAAAAAACGACTTAAAGAAGTAAAAATTGATAAAGGAGTGAAGGTGGTTTATTCGTCTGAAATTCAAGATGAAACAAGCTTAAAAACTACAGACGGTTCAAACTATAAAAAGTCTTTTTATGGAACCAATAGTTATATGCCTGCTCTTTTTGGACTACATGCAGCAGAAACAGTAATCAGATATTTGTTAAAATCAGAAAATTAAAATTCGTCTTTTTCGGGTTGGGGTTCGGTTGGTACCTCAGTGTTTTCTATAATTGGGATACGCTTTATTTTTGGACGATAAATTTTTGGAATTAGCCTTGGTCGAGAATAAATTGGTTGCTGAATAAAGGTAACCCATTTTGATGGTTTGTTTGTTTCAGATACAGTTTTGAAATAAACCTCCATTGGTTGCGCAGTTACGCTTGGTCTTAATTGTTGTTTATTAAATTCTATTTGGGCTAAACTTCTTGCATCGTTTAAGTGTGAATAGTCTCCTTTCAAAACCGTTTTTAATGCAGTAAAACCTTCCATTAATCCGGTTGTAAAGAACTTGTTGCCGTTCAGTAAAATTGCTTCTTTTGCAGGACCGTAAATTCCGAGTTTAACTGTATCATTATTTAAAGCCTCATTGATTACAAATGGCTTACCATTCATTTTTAAATTATTGACTTTAAAAAAGCTTTCAATTTTTGGAATTGTATTTGCTATTCTGGTTTGCATTTCGCTCGGTTTGCAAACTACAAGAGTTTTTATGTAATATCGTGCTGGAATCGAAACGAAACCAATAGTTTGTATATCGAACTTATTAATTTCATTAGTCAGTGTTATATTCAAATTGTTTAAACTTCGTTCAAAAGTATTTTGAAAAAATTTGTTAATGCCTCCTGAAAAAGACGACATAATTTTAGTCGGAAAATCTGCGGCCCCCGCGACTTTCCATGTAAGTTTTGTACCGCCAATAGAATCTTTCAAAACCAACTTTGTAATCAAATCACTTCCATCAAAATCTATCTTTGTTAAAAGCATATGGTTAGTAACAATTTGCGTGGTCACAATTTTGCCGTAACTACCAATTCCGTTCCATTCAAGAGACCCTTCTTTACCAGTATTGCTTTGTGGATATTTAAATTGAATTGAATTATCGTCTTCTCGCCAAGAAGCCCAAAGTTCCCAATTTCTATATTGTATTAAATAATCAAAAACAACCGTTCGGGGTACTTTAATAAATATTGATTTTTGAAAATTTATTGTACTTTTTTGCGTTGCAATAAAAACAATCAATCCAAAAATTGCTAAAATTGACAATAAAAACAAATATTTTAAAATTTTCATAAACCCAATGGTTTTAAGTACAAAACTATTTTTTGACTAATTAAAGACGTAAAATTATAACAATTTTATGAATTTACTTTAAACTTTGAATTTATTTAGGCCTCTAAGAAT
>JBDLWE010000146.1:0-7146 GCA_039804445.1 Bacteroidota bacterium
AAAGATTGCTCCGTTTCACACAACGACAGATTGAGAGCGGAACACCGGCCTCGTCTTTTTTCAGACGAGGAAACGCCCAAATTATTGAAATACTATTCGCCCAAAAAAGGATATCTATAATCTTCTGGTGTGACAAAAGTTTCTTTTATGGTGCGTGGCGAAACCCAACGCAGCAGGTTTTGCATAGACCCAGCTTTGTCGTTTGTGCCCGATGCTCGTGCGCCACCAAATGGTTGCATGCCCACCACGGCACCGGTTGGTTTGTCGTTTATATAGAAGTTTCCGGCGGCGTTTTGCAACGCTACAGTTGCTTGCTCAATAGCATAGCGATCTTGGCTAAAAACGGCACCTGTCAATGCGTATTCTGATGTTTGATCTACTAGTTTTAGGGTTTCTGTCCAAGTGGCGTCGTCGTACACAAAAATGGTAATTACTGGTCCAAATAGTTCGGTTTCCATGGTCGAATAGTGTGGGTTTGTGGTCACTATAACGGTTGGCTCTATAAAATATCCTACAGATTTATCGTAGTTTCCGCCTACAATAATTTCTGCATCTTTGTCTTTTTTGGCTTGCTCTATAAACGATACTAGCTTGTCAAAAGAGCCTTCGTGAATTACAGCTGTTATAAAATTACTAAAATCGTTTGGCGCGCCCATTTTAAGCGATTTTACATCGTCAATCAATTTAGATTTTACGGTGGGCCACAAACTTTGCGGAATGTATGCGCGAGACGCCGCCGAACATTTCTGGCCTTGAAACTCAAATGCACCACGCACAATGCCCGTAACTACTTGGTTCACGTTTGCCGACGGATGTGCCACAATAAAATCTTTTCCGCCGGTTTCGCCCACTATTCTTGGGTAAGTTTTATAGTGATGAATGTTGTTGCCAATGGTTCTCCAGATGTCTTTAAAAACGTGTGTCGATCCTGTGAAGTGAACGCCAGCAAAATCGCGACTAGCAAAAACAGTTTCAGAAATCATGGCTGCATCGCCAAAAACCACATTAATAACACCGTCAGGAAGTCCTGCTTCTTTAAAAATATCGATAATAATTTTTGCCGAAAAAACCTGACTATCGCTTGGTTTCCAGACCACTACGTTGCCCATCATGGCGGCACTTGCGGGTAGGTTAGCGGCTATGGCCGTAAAATTAAATGGCGTAATAGCATATACAAAACCTTCGAGCGGTCGGTATTCCAGTCGGTTCCAAACCCCAGAATCAGACTTGGGTTGGTCACCATATATTTGGGTCATAAACGCCACGTTAAAACGCAAAAAGTCAATCAATTCGCACGATGCATCTATTTCTGCCTGATAAATATTTTTAGACTGCGCAATCATTGTTGCGGCATTTATTCGTGCCCTGTATGGCCCTGCAATAAGTTCGGCGGCTTTCAAAAAAATGGCTGCGCGCTGCTCCCACGCCATGTTAGCCCATTTGGTTCTAGACTCCAAGCAACTTGCAATAGCTTGCTCAACATGGGTTTTTTCGGCCAAATGATACGTGCCAACCACGTGCATGTGGTCGTGCGGCGCAGTCATGTTGCGCGTGTTGCCAGTTTTAATTCTGTCGTGACCAATGTATAAAGGAACATCAATAGTCTCGTTCCACATTTTGTCATAGGCTGCTAAAACTGCCGTTTTTTCGGGGCTATTTGGCGCATATTGTTTTACGGGTTCGTTTACGGGGTTCGGAACATTAAAAAATCCTTTGAGCATAATAAATAAATTTTAAGGTTTATTGCGTTTTTACGAAATCGACGTTGGTGCAAAAATACAAATCAAAACAGCAAAAAGAAGTTTTTTTGATAATAAAACATGAAACAAAGTTCGGACTAATTTTTTGGGCGTTCCGCGCGGTGCTCCTTCGTCGCACGAGCGCGTCGCGTGTTTTGCTCCCGCTTTTTTTGTTTTTTTGTCACGCCCCAAACCGTCGAGCGACAAAAAAACAAAAAAGAGCTCCGCTTCACCCGCTAACGCTTGTGCTAGCTAACCTAGATTGCCAAAAAACAGTCTGCGATATGGTCGTCAATAATGCCGGTGGCTTGCAAAAAAGCATACATGACAGTCGAACCTACAAATTTGAACCCACGTTTTTTCAAATCTTTGCTAACTTGGTCAGATAGGGCAGTGGTAGCAACAAGTTCTTGATTAGATTTTGGGCGGTTGACGATTTGTTTTCCATTGGTGAATTGCCAGATATAGTTTGAAAAACTGCCAAATTCTTTCTGAATTTCAACAAACAATTTTGCGTTAGCAACCGCAGCATTTATTTTCAGTTTGTTGCGAATAATTCCTTGATTTAAAATGAGTTCTTGAATTTTTTCATCTTTATATTTCGAAATTTTCTGTACATCAAAATCATCAAAAGCCGTTCTAAAATTTTCTCGCTTACGCAAAATAGTAATCCAACTCAATCCTGCTTGAAAAGTCTCAAGAATCAAAAATTCAAAAAAAATTGCATCGTCAAAAACAGGGCGTCCCCATTCTGTGTCGTGATATTTTTGATAAAGTGGGTCGTTGCCGCACCAGGAACATCTAGTTTTTTTATCCATTTTAGTAAAAATTTATAGTCTGTTTCAAACAACATAGAAAGTCAGAAAACAGATAATCAATTTTGTTTCGGGAAATAGCATTAAACAATCAGTAAATAAAATGCCTATGAAGTAGCAAAGTACTTCAGGTTTTAAAATGATTTTCTATGTAATCAAAATAAAAAAAACATTCAAGTATAAAACTTAATCTAATTTTAAAAATAATTTTAAAAACAAAAAACCCTGCCGAAAAGCAAGGTTTTTTAAAGAGCGAAAGACGAGGCTCGAACTCGCGACAACCAGCTTGGAAGGCTGGAGCTCTACCAACTGAGCTACTTTCGCATATTTTGAGGTGCAAATGTAACGATAAAAATGATTGTGAACCAAATTTTTTTTAAACAATTATTCATAAATTTAGTTTTACATTTGTTGAGTTTTTAAATTCAATTATTTAAAATACTTGCTTCTAATATTATGAAATCGAATAAATTGTAAGTCAGAAAGCAATTTTTAATTAAAAAACATTGATTTCAGATTCTTAAAAATTTCAAAAATTGTTCACCAGTCAAATGAAAACAATTGCTTATAAATATTTTAATCGAAACCAAGATTATGTTTTGCTTATGAAAAAAATTGTACTTTTTTTTATAATTCTAAATGTTTTGTCTTGCAAAAAAAATGCGTTTGCGCAAGCTATAGATGCAGGTTTTGCATCTACTATCGATATTGACACCACACAAATTGCCAAATATAAAAATAAAAACCTCGTAGATTTTTATGATAAATACGACAATAAAACATTGTGGCACATTACAGACAAACGGCTCTCTGCCTTGCAGATGCTTCAAAAAGCTAACAATAAAGGTCTTGAGAAAGAAGATTATGCAGTCGGAATTCTAGAACTCAAAGAAAAATATATCAAAAATTTGACCAAAAAAGAATTGGTTGATTATGATTTGTTGCTATCGCACAACCTTCTAAAATACATAAATCACTTGTCAAAAGGCAAATTAGATCCAAAACAAATTTATAAAGATTGGGATTTGCCCATAAAAGAAATTAATGAAGGCGAAATTTTGAAAGTTGCATATGATGCAGATTTAATAAATGCTGAAATTGATAAATGTGAACCAAAATCAGAAAATTATTTGCAGCTAAAGGTTGCGTTATCCATTATTGATGATTTGCCTTATGATTATTGGCGTCCTATTTATATTTCAAAAAAAATAAAACTTAACGAAACCAATTCAAAAATTATTGCAATCAAAAAACGATTAATATATTGGAAAGATTTGCCTACCAGTGACACAATTACCAAAATTTATGACAAGGCTGCCCAAAACGCAATGAAACAATTTCAAGCACGACACGGTTTATATGCTGATGGTGTGATTGGAACTAGCACAATTGCTGCCATGAACTTTAATAAAAACGAGCGTAGAGAACAGATTGTTGCAAATCTTGAGCGGTGCCGTTGGTTTCCAGATTCTTTTGGAGATCATTATACAGTGGTCAATATTCCAGATTATGCCCTGCGTATTATTAAAAATAGAGACACTGTCCAGACCTATAAAATTATTGTGGGAACAGAAAAACGAAAGTCACCCATTTTGACATCAAAGCTAAAATCAGTAGTTTTTTGTCCCACCTGGACAGTGCCACCAACAATCATCAAAGAAGATTTGGTGCCGGATGCAACCAGAAGTCGTAGATATTTCTCGCGAATGAATATCACGATTTATAATTACAAAAACGAAAAAGTAACACCCTGGGAATGGAAACCAGACAAAGCAACCAATTATAGATATGTTCAAGATCCCGGAGAACACAACTCTTTGGGTAACATGAAGATTTTGTTTAACAACAAATATGCTGTTTACCTTCACGATACCAATCATAAAGATGGTTTTTCTAGAAATTTTAGGTCGTTAAGTTCTGGTTGTATACGTGTTGAAAACCCGCTGAAGTTGGCGCAATATGTTTTGAATGACACAACAAATTTTAATGACGAAAAGGTTTTAAAAATAATTGAGGCTAGAAAAACAGTGACACACAATATAAAACAGGAGATTCAGCATTTTCAATTGTACTATACTGCTTGGTTACAAAACAACAAACTTATATTTAGAGACGATATTTACAAACTTGACTTTGATTTGTATTGCAGGTTACGAAACCGATTTTGATTTTTTACTAAATTTTTGCGAAGGATGATAAATATATAAACACGACTTGTTTTTAATTAACTCTATAAGTTTTTTGTTGATTTTTTGAGGTACGGCTGGGCAACCTTGACTTCTGCCCAAATAATTTTGTGTTTGCAAAATATCAGAATTTGCATAATAAGCCCCATGAACAACAACCGACCTAGATCTAGCATGGTCGTTTGTGCCTTTCTCTAGACCATCTAATTTGAGCGACAAACCGTTTTTGCCAATATATTTTTCGCCGGTTACAAAAAAGCCCAGACAGCTCTTATTTGAGCTTCCTTGATTTGAAAAACTATTTGCAAATTCTAAACCAGAATTAATACCGTGAGCAACAAGGCTATTTAAAAGAATTTTATTACTAGATAAATCAATGACCCAAAGTCTTTTGGATGCTGACGACAGACTGAAATCTATAATTGTAAGAATGTTATTAGAGACTAGTCCCCTCGATTTCAGATTGTAAAATCCGCTGAGGGCATTTGTAAAAGTTTCTATCTTTGGTAGCGATTCGCTCTTATGATTTAAACTATAATAAAGATTTTCGGCATTTGATAAAACTGTGGGCTCATCTGCAAATTGAAAATTTGTTGTCAACAAATTTTCTTTCTCGTTAGAATTAAACGATGGTATCGATACAAGGATGAACAAAATTGTGGGGAGCAAGTGGTTCAAAATGTTATTAAGTTAGAAGTTTATATAAAAAGTAAAAGCGGGAGGTAATATTACAATTTATTTTGTACAAAAAAAAATTTAAAATAAATTTTAACTTAATGTCCTGAAACTTGCTGATTTGTATAAATAAATTTATCAAAAAACCATTTAGTTATATAATGAGGTAGCTTGAATTTTTGCTTGCGCTGGAAGCGGAAAATAAATTCAGGAATTACAAATAATATCGCTTAACGACATGGGCGTCTGCTTTATATCAAATAGTTAAAGATTTTTTTATTTTCAATCAGATTTCAGAAATTTTTGCATAAAAACGAGGGTGTGTCCTGTTAAATCTGTATGTTGGTTTTGTAATTAACTTTTAAACTTAACGACATTGAGGGCGAAGAATGCCAACTGGAACAATAGTATTTTTATAAAGTCTATAGTAGTTTAAACAATTTGAAAATCATCTTTGTCATTCAAGAATCCAAACTTTGTTCTTGCCTCGAGCATGGCATTTTTATTGAGAGTTACAATAAATGTTTCTTCGTTGGTTTGTGGCTCTACAAGGTGATTTCCCATAAAATCGATGGCTTGCGAATGTCCACAATATTCATGGTTGTTGGCATCTGTGCCGATTCTGTTTACGCCAAGAACATAACTCATGTTTTCGATAGCGCGGGCTTTTAGCAAGGCGTCCCAAGCGGCAATTCGCGGTTTTGGCCAGTTGGCAACATATATTAAAGCATCGTAATGGCTGGTATTTCTGGCAAAAACAGGAAAACGAAGGTCGTAACAGATTTGCAAACAAAATTTAAAATCTCGAAATTTTACAATTTTTTGATTTTGACCAGCGGTATATTCATGGTGTTCGCCTGCCAACGAAAATAAATGTCGCTTGTTATAAAAATGAATCACATTATTTGGTTCTACAAACAACAATCTATTAAAAAATTGATTGTCAACTTCGATAATTATACTGCCTACAATTGCACAATTTTTTTGGTTTGCCATTTCTCGCATCCACTGTACCGTTTTGCCTTCCATGGTTTCGGCAATTGGTTTTGGGTGCATTGAAAAACCTGTTGTAAACATTTCGGGCAATATAATAACATCGACTTGATTTTTAATTTCATACAATTTTTTCTCGAAATAAATCAGGTTTGCGAGTGGGTTTTCCCACGCGAGTGGTGCTTGGATAAGGGTTATTTTCATAGTTGATTGTTTGAAATTCTACAAGCTTGCCATTTCATCAACAACCTTCATAGTCTCGACACTCACGGTGCAAACACGATTTAACAAATCGATGACATGATTTTTATGGTCGGCAAAACGATAGGTATTGAAGTTTTCGGCAAGTGTTTTGTCGGTATATTTTTTTTCTTTGTATTGATCTAGAACCCATTCTAAAGCAGATCGATTGCCTAGTTTGTACAACCAAGCACTTTCTGGAATGCCAATTATATGGGTGTGCTCATCAATTGCAATAACGTGGTTTATTTTGTCGGCTTTGAGTTTGACTTTCAGTTTATAGTTTTTGTCTTTGATGCTGCTATTGTCAATAACTTGAAGGTCAAATGGCGCAACGGTTTCATAATCAATATGCAAATCCATAAGTTGTTTTCCCCACGATACCCATTTATAAAAATCGTCATAAAAAGGCAATCTCGGAAAGTCGCGCTTTAGGTTCAACTCATATTTTTTGCGGTATTCAGGATTGTGCAAAACGGCATAGGTGTAGTTGAAAAT
>JBDLWE010000147.1:0-6475 GCA_039804445.1 Bacteroidota bacterium
TTTAGTAGCGGGAACTGGACTCGAACCAGTGACCTTCGGGTTATGAGCCCGACGAGCTACCTACTGCTCTATCCCGCGATATATTTTAAAACTAGGTGGGCGATGAGGGATTCGAACCCCCGACCCTCTGGGTGTAAACCAGATGCTCTGAACCAACTGAGCTAATCGCCCTAATGCTGTGCAAAGATACAAACAAAAATGAGTTGTGCAACAATTTTTAAAAAAAATTATAAAACTTCTGCAACTACGAAGGTGCTGCCGCCAATAAAAATAAAATCTTTCTCGTTTGCCGCGTGTCGCGCTGCTGTGTATGCGTTTGAAACAGAATTATAAGTATTTCCAATTAAAGAAAATTGTGCTGCTTTTTGCTGTAAAACATTTTGGTCTAAACCACGCGGAATATTTGGTTTGCAGAAATAATAAGTTGCGTTTTTTGGAAATAATGGCAAAATAGTTGTCAAATCTTTGTCGTTTACAACACCAATGACAATATGCAACGTATCAAAAATTTGATTTTTGACTTGGTTAAGTACAATTTTTAACCCTTCGGCATTGTGTGCTGTGTCGCAAATAATGATGGGATTGCTGCCAAGTGTCTGCCATCGACCTTGTAAATTTGTATTTTTTAAGACGTGCATAAGTCCAACTCGCAGTTTTTGTTCGGAAATTATAAACTGTTTTTGGCTGCACAAAACGGCAATGGTTTGCATTACGGTTTTGATATTATGAACTTGATAATCACCCAAAAGCATCGATGTATATACATCGGTAATCAATTCTGCCGCAAAATATATATCTGAATTGCAATATTTTGCTTTTTCTATAAAAATAGATTTTGTTTCTGGTATATATTCGCCAATAACAACAGGTACATTTGGTTTTATTATTCCTGCTTTTTCTGAAGCAATTAATGGTAAGGTACTGCCAAGAAACTGCATGTGATCAAAACCTATGTTGGTAATAACGGAAATTAACGGTGTTATAATATTGGTAGAATCTAATCGTCCGCCCATTCCTACTTCTATGATGGCAATGTCTACATTTTTGTTAACAAAATAGTCTATAGCCAGACCAAATGTCATTTCAAAAAAACTCAAATCGTTAGCTTCAAAAAATTCAATATGCTTTTTGACAAACTCAACTACATAACTTTCTGAGATATCGATGCCGTTAATCTTTATACGCTCTCGATAATCTTTGAGATGCGGAGACGTGTACAGGCCAACTTTGTAGCCACTTTCTTGCAAAATCGAGGCTAACATGTGTGACGTTGATCCTTTTCCGTTTGTACCCGCAACGTGAATGCAAGTCAGACGACTCTCTGGATTGCCCAGTTCGGCAGCAAGAGCAATTGTGTTGGTTAAATCTTTTTTATAGGCTGATGCGCCAATGTTTTGATACATGGGTAACTTATTGAACATCCAATTAATGGTTTGTTGGTAAGTCGACTTTTCTTGATTATTTTGTCCTAAATTCATATAAAAAATAACTATTCAGACAGTTTGAAATTATAGATTATTTTTCCTGTTTGCTTTTCTGGAGCATCTTTATTGGTATCAAACTTGGTACTTAGCGCCGCAATTTTGGCTTGCGATGCTAGACAGGCTGCGGTATTTGTAGTGCCTTTGAATCCCGTGGTTGCTTCAACTACTTGTCCAGAATTATTTACTTTGATTTGTACCACAACTATTCCTTCTTCATTACAGGTATATTTTGGGGCTGGCTTATTTAGCGCTTTTCTACCCGACAGTTGGTAGTTTCCCGCGCCAGAACCGCGTCCATTGCCTGACTCTGATCCATAGCCAGAACCATTTCTGCCACCTGTGCCCGATCCGGCGCCCCCGTTGTAACCTGCGGAATTTTTGTCGCCGTTGGCTTTACCTTTGTTACCTTTACTATTATCGTCACCATCGCCAGATTTTGAATTTGTATTCAAGATGTTTGATAGTGCATCGTTGGTTGATTTTGATATTTTTGGTTTTTCGATAACGACAGGCTTTTCTAATTCTTTTCTAGGCTGGATTTTTTGTTTTTTGTTTTCGATGATTGTGGGTGCGTCATCTTCAGAATTTGACGTTATAATTTGTCCTTCGGAAGTTTCTGTTTTGGGTGTTTTTGCAGCTTTAGCAACTACTTTTTCTGTAGATGCAGTGTTTTTTCCTTGACCAACGTCTGAATCGCCAAAATTTATGGCAATGTTGCCGCCGCCTCTACCTTCAAGCTTAATAAGGCTGTTTTGCGTGCTGATTTTCAACAGATAAAGCGTCAAAAACAATACCAAAAACAACAACGAAGTTATCGCTATTGATTGTTTTTTGTGATTGGCAAAATTGTTATTCATTATTGAAAGTTCTTGCTTTTGGTTTTTATAAAGTAAACGAAATACCGTCTGTTTTAGTGTTGATTGTTGTTTCTGACGGTGTAGTTTTTTAGAAACTTGGTTCTTGCGTTAGGGATTGAGCCTTTGTCTGAGCTCTTTTTGGCGTAGCGTAGCGGAGACAAAAAAGCGAGTGGCGAAAGCCCGACCTGTTGTTTAAAATGCAATGCGCTAGCAATTTGCATTTTAAACAACAGGAAACGCCCAAAAAAATATAATTTTATTTGACTTTGACCAATTGTTTTAACGCAATTTCAAAAGCTGTTGCACTGATTTTGGTTTTAGATTGATTTTGATTATGTGCTTTTTGAATGGCAGACTTTATTATTGACGAGGTATCTGCAAAAATAGATTCGTCGGTCATTTGTACTTTTTGCTCCATGAAATAGGCAAAAACGCGCGCCATGCCGCAGTTTGATATGAAGTCGGGAATGAGCGAAACGCGGTCATCGACGTTTTCCATGATTGAGCCAAAGAAAATTTCTTTGTCGGCAAACGGCACATTTGCACCGCACGAAATTACTTCTAAACCGTTGGCAATCAGGCTATCGATTTGGGCTTGAGTCACTAGACGAGATGCGGCGCATGGCGCAAAAATTTGGGCGCCGAGTGTCCATATTTTGCTATTTATTTCGGCAAACGTAATGGTTTCGTTTGAGACAAGTTGGTTGCCGTTTTTGTTAAGGAAAAGTGTTTTTATTTGTTCGAACGTAAAACCATTTTCGTTGATAACGCCACCGTCTCTATCGATAATGCCAATGACTTTTGCGCCCATTTCTGTAAGGTAGAATGCTGCTGCTGAACCTACGTTACCAAATCCTTGTACGATTGCCTTTTTGCCACGCACATCGCCACCATATATATCGTAGAAATGTTTTACGGCTTCGGCTACGCCATAGCCCGTGATCATGTCGGCTACGGTGTACTTTCGGGTTACGTCGGGCGAGAATTTTGTGTTTTCGATGACCTTGACAACGCCCTGACGAAGTTGCCCAATTCTGTTGATTTTGTCGGCTTCTGTGGGTTTGAAATGCCCGTTGAAAACGCCTTCTTGCGGGTGCCAAACGCCGCATTCTTCAGTCATTGGTATTACTTCGTGAATTTCGTCGACGTTGAGGTCGCCGCCTGTGCCGTAGTAACTTTTGAGCAATGGCGAAACGGCTTTGTACCAACGTTGTAGAACGCCTTTTTTGCGCGGGTCGTTTGGGTCAAAGTTGATTCCAGATTTTGCGCCACCAATTGCAGGGCCAGATACCGAGAATTTTACTTCCATGGTTTTGGCGAGCGACAAGACTTCGTTTACGTCAAGGCCTTTGCGCATCCTGGTGCCACCGCCTGCCGCACCACCACGCAGTGAATTTATGACTGTCCAGCCTTCGGCTTCGGTTTGAGAATCTTTCCAGTTGAAAATTATTTCTGGCTCGGCATTTTCAAAAATATGTAGTAGGTCTTTCATTTTTAAGTTTTACAAGATTTGCAAATGTAAAATAAAACAATCGACCATTGTAAAATTCTCAAAAAAATATAAAGTATGGCTTAAACCCAAATTATGCAGTAGAAAAAATATTAAACAAAATCTTGCTGATAAATGCCACAACACTGCGTGCGCTGCGACCTTTGCGGTTAGATTTAATTGTAGTTAGTAATTCTGGTTAAAACGTCAATCTAAACCTTTCCTAACAAATCATTTTTGAGTTTTTCGTCAACGGGGTCATTGCCAAGCCAAATTGAAAATAGCGCGTGTTTAAAATCAAGCCCTTCTATTTTTCCTTTGAAAACGTCATTTTTATATACCCAAATAGATTTATCTTTCGGGTTAAAAATCAAGTCAAATACGTCTTTTTCAATAATTTTATCTGCGAGAAGCGCCTTGAAAGCTTCTATTTTAGTTTGCAGTGCAAAAAGGTTTTCGCCAGCTGATTTTTCAAAACCTTTATTAAAATTTCTAGTAAATTTGCCAGATGAAACAAGTGGCGACGTGATTTGAATTCTGATAGCCATTACATCGAGGTCATTATCAAGAATAAACTTTGGGTCTTCTGAAATTCGTTCTAAAAATAAAGATTGAATATAAATATCCACCCACATTTTAGAGCGGGTTCCAAAACCATTGAGTTCTAATTTTTTGTTTTGAAAATCAAGTGTTCTAGGAATTATAACACCATCAACGTTGTACTCTTTTTGGGCAACTGCATTATTAAAAAATAATAATAGCGATAAAATAACCGGTAGTATTGGCTTCTTCATTTTTTGGGGATTTTTAGGTTATACAAAACTAATAATTAAATGCGTATTTCTGCATAATCTAAAACGATATTTTAAAATTTTTAACATTCATGAGGTATAGTTTAATAAACTGATGTTTTGTTATCTTTGGCTTATATAAAACAAATAGAATGACAATTATAGAATTTATAAACAAATTGCCAATTTTGGCTCCAACAGCCGCATCGAGTTTAGATTCGCATGCGAAAATGGAACCTATTGATCGCGTTGAGTTTATGAAAACTTTTGACCCTGAAAAATTTAGTCCTAAAAATGCTGCCGTGATGGCTTTGGTTTATTCTAAAAATGGTATCGCTAATTTGGTCTTGATTTTACGAACTTCATACAACGGTGTACACTCGTCGCAGGTCGCATTTCCGGGTGGCAAAGCCGAGTTGTTTGACGATAATTTTTGGGCAACTGCCGTTCGCGAGACCCATGAAGAAATTGGTGTTATGCCAATTGAAATTGAATATATTTGTGATTTGACGCCGCTGTACGTGCCACCAAGTAATTTTATGGTTTACCCTTTTTTGGGTTATTCTAAAAGCGAACTACATTTTAAACTTGATCCTAAAGAAGTTGCTGGAATTATAGAAATTTCTTTAAATAATTTTTTATACAATACCCAAACAATTTCTAAAAACCTAACAACAACTTATATGATTGATAAGCAGGTAAATGGCTTTGCAATACACAATCACTTTATTTGGGGTGCAACCGCTATGATTTTATCAGAATTGAAAGATTTGCTATTAAATACTTTGAAATAGTTAGTTATTGCGTAAATTCGCAACTTTTCTACATAAAATTAACAAATTTTTAAATAATGGGATTATTTAAACGAAATCCTTTCGGACACATACTTTTCATAAAAAAATGGTTAATTCGCATTCTTGGCGCACTAACCCACAAACGATATCGCGGTTTTAATGAATTGGAAATCGATGGATCTGAAATTTTAAAAACATTGCCTGAAACTAACGTTCTTTTCATATCAAATCATCAAACCTATTTTGCCGATGTCGTGGCAATGTTTCACGTTTTTAATGCAAGTTTGAGCGGCCGACAAGACAGCATCAAAAATATTGGCTATTTGTGGCAACCAAAACTTAATATTTATTATGTGGCTGCCAAAGAAACAATGACCGCGGGATTATTGCCCAAAATTTTGTCATATGTTGGGTCGGTTTCTGTAGAAAGAACTTGGCGTGCAAAAGGAAAAGACGTAACCGAAAAAAAGGAAGTCAATCCAAACGACACCCAAAATATTGGCATTGCATTGCACGACGGTTGGCTCATTACTTTTCCGCAAGGCACTACCAAATCTTTTAAACCCGTTAGAAAAGGAACCGCTCATATTATCAAACAATATCGGCCTGTGGTTGTGCCAATTGTTATTGACGGTTTCAGGCGGTCTTTTGACAAAAAAGGATTACGACTCAAAAAGAAAGGAATTCTACAAAGTTTTACTATCAAAGAACCGCTGGATATTGATTATGATAACGATTCTATTGATTCGATTGTCGAAAAGGTAGAATACGCCATTGAGCAACACACTTCGTTTTTGAAGGTGATTACACAAGAGGAGTTAGAGGCACAAGAAGAGTTGAACAAAACTCGAAAGTGGGAGTATTAGATTTTTGATTACCGATTGTAGATTACCGATTTTAGATTTCAGAGATTATAAACAGAAGTAAATTATAAATCAACTTTTTGTAGTTCTTTATAGTTTTTTGAAAGTTTCTGAAGAAACAAACCATAAATAAGTTTATAGAATAACCAATATACCACCAGAAATATTGAAATAAAGATTAAAACCAACAGTACCAG
>JBDLWE010000148.1:0-6570 GCA_039804445.1 Bacteroidota bacterium
AAAATGAACCTAAAAACCTCACAACTCGAAGTCGATAATTGGATAAAAACCCACGGTGTTCGCTACTTTAACGAACTAACCAACATGGCACAACTCACAGAAGAAGTAGGCGAAGTGGCTAGAATCATCGCCCGTCGATATGGTGAACAATCAGAAAAAGAATCAGACAAAAACAAAGACCTTGGCGAAGAACTTGCCGACGTGGTTTTTGTAGTACTTTGTTTAGCCAATCAAACAGGCATTGACCTTCAGGATGCATTCGACAAAAAAATGGCAATAAAAACAGACCGCGATAAAACCCGTCATCATGACAACCAAAAGCTAAAATAAAATTATATTTATTTCAGAAAATGACTTTACAACTACTAAAATCTACAATCAACCAAAAATCCGAAATCATCATTTCAGGCTCGAAGTCAGAAACTAATAGGCTATTGCTTTTGCAAGCATTATATCCAGAAATTTCGATCCAAAATATTTCAAATTCTGACGATTCTGACGTCATGTCAATGGCAATTAAAAGCCAAGATACGATTATTGACGTGCATCATGCTGGAACCGCCATGCGATTTTTGACAGCATTTTTTGCCTCCAAAGTTGGTGCCGAAGTCACATTGACCGGCTCAGATAGAATGCAGCAGCGCCCCATCAAAATTTTGGTCGATGCACTTCGTGAGCTTGGTGCCGACATAGCATATACTAAAAACGAAGGTTTTCCACCCGTAAAAATCAAAGGCCAAAAACTTATAAACAATAAAATTTCGCTCCCAGCCAACGTAAGTTCCCAATACATATCGGCACTTTTGCTCATTGCACCGTCACTGCCAAACGGTCTAGATCTTGCATTAATGGGGCAAATTACCTCGGTTCCGTACATCAAAATGACTTTAGATTTGCTTTCGCAAGTAGGTATCGAAAACAGTTTTATCCAAAATCAAATTATCGTTAAAAATAAAAATACGGTTCAAAAACAAACAATATCGGTTGAAAGCGATTGGAGTTCAGCCTCATATTTCTATTCCATTGTTGCCCTTTCTGACGTCGACACGCAAATCATACTCTCAAACTACAAACCAAAGAGCCTTCAAGGCGATTCACGATTAGCAAAAATTTATACTCATTTTGGTGTTCAAACATTTTTCGACGGCAGGCAAATCACAATTCTAAAAAACAAAAACCATAAGCAAAACCACCTCAAGCTTGATCTAAATAACTGCCCAGACATTGCCCAAACCATTGCAGTTACTTGTTTTGCGCTTGCCATTCCGTGCCAGCTAATAGGCTTGCACACCCTGAAAATCAAAGAAACAGACAGGCTCGAAGCTCTTAAAACAGAACTTTCAAAACTTGGCGCAAAAATTTCTGTAACCAACCATAGCCTCAAACTTGAAACCTGCGCAACAATCAACAAAAACGTCACAATTGCCACCTACCAAGACCACCGCATGGCCATGGCATTTGCACCATTGGCACTGCGCACCGATATAAATATCGAAAATGCCGACGTAGTTAGCAAATCATATCCAAATTATTGGACAGATTTATCAAAAATAGGTATTCAAATAAACCAACAATAAATTTGGGCGTGCCACCAACAAAACAAAAACGCCAGATAGGTTTCTCTAAAGGGCGTTTTTGTTTCGTTGCTGTCGGGCTTTTTGCTCCCGCTTTTTGATAAAAGGCAAAAAAAGCCTTTTATCAAAAGAGCTCCGCTTCAATCCCTCACGCTTGTGCTACAAAAAAACTTGCGAAAGCCACCAATTGTGTTTACCATAACAACATTATTACGTTTTTAAACATCAATTTCCACTATATTTGTAGTAACCATTTTCACAAAAATGAAAACTTATAAAGCACAATTCATTCTTCTTTGTACCTTGGTTATATCTTCAGGATATGCTCAAATAAATGTAACCGAAGGACTAACGCCAGAACAACTCGTTCGTGACGTTTTGATACAAAGTTCTTGTGCCAGCACCGAAAACTATACCGCGAGCGGAGGTGTTTTTTTTGACCCAGCAAATAAAAGCTACGCAAAATTTTCTAAATATGGCTCAACCTTTCCATTCGAAAACGGGTTAGTATTGGTCTCTGGCCAAGCAAGTAGAGTACCTGGACCAAACAGCTCGACCCTAAGCGTAGGTATTGAGAGTTGGCTGGGCGACCCAGATTTAGAGGTGGCTCTGGGCACAATCAACACATTTAATGCAGCCATTCTAGAGTTTGATTTTACGCCGCTCACCAGCAATTTTTCTTTTAAATATATTTTTGCATCAGAAGAATATCAATTCAATTATCCGTGTGAATACTCAGACGGTTTTGCTTTTTTGCTAAAACCAGCAAACAACCCAAGTGCGCCCTATATAAATTTGGCAAAAGTTCCAAACACAGACACTGCGGTGTCATCTACCAGTATTAGACCAACAATATCCGGCCCACTAGGCTGCTTTTCTAGTAATGAAGATTATTTTGCAGGCTATAACAGTCCAACCGATTCGCCAATAAACTTCAATGGTCAAACCACCGTTTTAAGGGCTTTTGCAAATGTAATTCCAGGGCAAAAATACCATATCAAATTAGTTGTAGCAGATCAAAGTGATAGCATATATGACTCTGCCATTTTCATCGAAGGCGGAAGTTTTAATATTGGTGTAAATCTTGGTGAAAACCTGACTTTTGCTACTGGAAACCCAGTTTGTGGCAACACCGCTCAAATGCTAGACGCTACTACTCCTGGTCAGAATACATACAAATGGTTTAAAGACAATGTTGAAATTCTTAATCAAACTTCGCCAACCTATGCAGTTGTCAACAACGGAACTTATCGTGCCGAAGTATCGCTTGGCGGCACAACCTGCAAAATATCGAGTAGTATTATCATTGAATTTGCAGCACCATTTAATGGCTTTCCCCAAACCATCGCTCATTGTGATACAGATTTAGATTTGATTGCACCAATAAACTTAAAGCAGGTCGAAAATAATTTGGTGTCAAATCCAGCGCTATCCACCTTTAGTTATTATACTACACAAAGTGCTGCCCAAGTACAAGACAACTTGTTCTTAATCGCAAATCCAGACAATTATGCAGCAAATAACGGCGTTGCAGTTTGGGTGCGTGCCGTCAATAGATATAAATGTGTTGCAATTGTTAAAATTTCGATTGCAATTTCTGGCACACAACTACCTACAAATTATAGTAAAACATTGTCTGCGTGCGACGATTTTATAAATACTCAAAACGACGATAAAGACGGTTTTACAAGTTTTGATTTTAATAGTGTAACCAATAATTTGTTGTCAATTCTGCCCGTAGGAGGTAATTTTGAAATCAAATATTATAGAAATAAAAATGATTTTGATGCCGAAACCGATGCTACAGGTGCAAGTCTTGCAATTACTAATATAAATAATTATCGCAATACTGGCTATCCAAACCAACAAACAATATGGATTAAAGTAATTAGCACGATTGACAATCGGTGCTATGGTTTCGGCAAATTATTTTTGAAAGTGGCAAAAGCACCTACTCTAGTTTTGCAACCACAGAAACTTTTATGCGCAAATTCAAGCGACTTCATAACCCTGTCATCTGGACTGTCGAACCAAGAAATTATAAGTGATTTTGGGTTTCGGTGGTTTTTAAACAATATCGAAATTACTGGTCAAAATACTAGCAATATAGACATTAATCAAATAGGAGTTTACACTTGCCTGGTAACAAACCTCGCAGCAAGGTGCGCGGCAAGTAGCTCACAAATAGTAAAAGATATAGAACCGCCAACAAAATTGAGTTTGGCAATCACAGATTTATCTACCAACAATTTGGTGCTTGCCACCGCAACAGGCAATGGCGAGTTTGAATATGCTATTGATATTCCAGATGGATTTTATCAAAAAAGCCCATTTTTTGAAAATGTTTCGCCAGGGTTTCACGTTTTTTACGCCCGAAATATACTTGGTTGCGAACCACTCGCCGTTCGCTTTGCAGTGGTTGGTATTATGCCATTTTTTACGCCAAATCAAGATAGTTATAACGACTTTTGGCAAATTGAAGGCATCGGAAAAAAGTTTAATTCAAAATCTAAAGTCCAAATTTTTGATCGCTTTGGCAAATTATTATACGAAATTCAATCTGGTGACGACCAAGGCTGGGACGGCACTTTAAATGGCAGTCCGCTGCCAGCCGACGACTACTGGTTTACGCTATCGTTAGAAGACGGAAGGGTAGCGTCGGGGCATTTTAGTTTGAAACGATAGATTATTATATCAAAACTACTTTTATATTTCGTAGTATATAAATTAAATCGCAAAACACTTGACAACGCCCCTTCGAGAATCGTATATTTGCAGCAATCAGACAGTACTGATTTAATAAGTTAAAAAATATACATGAAATTATCACACTTTCAGTTTGACCTTCCAAAAGAATTATTAGCCGAAACACCTGCAGAAAATCGTGACGAATCAAGACTGATGGTCATTAACAGAGCAAAAAAAACAATCGAACACAAAATGTTTAAAGACATTATCGATTATTTTGACGAAGGCGATGTTTTGATTTTGAATAATACAAAGGTTTTTCCGGCAAGACTATATGGCAATAAAGAAAAAACTGGCGCACGAATCGAAGTTTTTTTGTTGCGAGAGCTTAATGCAGAGCAGCGATTGTGGGACGTTTTAGTTGACCCTGCCCGAAAAATTAGAATTGGCAATAAACTGTATTTTGGCGAAGACGACACACTTGTTGCCGAAGTAATTGACAATACCACTTCACGCGGTAGAACACTTCGTTTTCTATATGATGGTTCTTATGAAGAATTTAGAAACAAATTGACCGATCTTGGCGAAACACCAATTCCAAAATATATTAATCGTGAGGTTACGCCCGAAGATGCAGAACGATATCAAACCATATATGCAAAAGAAGAGGGAGCGGTGGCAGCGCCAACTGCGGGTTTGCATTTTTCAAAGCATTTGATGAAGCGCCTAGAAATCAAAGGTGTAGAATTTGCAGAAGTAACCTTGCATGTTGGACTTGGTACATTTAACCCTGTTGAGGTAGAAGATTTGTCTAAACACAAAATGGATTCAGAAGAGTTAAAAATCAACCAACAAGCTTGTGATATTGTCAACAATGCTTTAGAAAAGAAAAAACGTATCTGTGCCGTTGGCACCACGTCAATGCGCGCCGTAGAAAGTGCGGTGTCGTCTGCAAGACGGTTAAATACTTTTGATGGATGGACAAATAAGTTTCTTTTTCCGCCACACGATTTTAGTATTGCAAATTGCATGATTACAAATTTTCATACACCAAAATCTACTTTATTGATGATGATTTCTGCATTCTGCGGCCACGATTTAATGATGGAGGCCTATCAAACAGCAATCAAAGAAGAATATAAGTTTTATTCATATGGAGATGCTATGTTGATTATCTAATAATATTCTTGTTCAAAGATTAAAAAAACCTTCTTATCAAAGAGGGTTTTTTTTTGGGCGTTCCGCGCGCCCGCCGCGGCGGGGAGCGCGTCGGTGTTCCGCTCTCAATCTGTCATTGCGAGCAACGAGGCAATCTTTTGCGAAGATTGCCTCGTTGCTCGCAATGACAGGATTTCCGCTCAACACCTAACGCAGTGCTAGCTTAACCAAGTTTGCAAAAAAACTAATATTTTAAAATTGCTTATAAAAAGTTGTTTGCTAGTTTTCTAGCGTGAGCGATTGCTGCGTTGGTTTGCGCTTGCGTGAGCGATTGCTTCGCCAGTTCGCACTTTCAGGCTCGGGTGAGGCGTTATCCTTTTTTGGTTGGGCTTCTTTTGCCCAACCAAAAAAGATATAGCCGAAAGCGCGACCACATTTGCCCAAAGGCGCCATAGACAGTAAACTGCTTGCGCCTTGAGGCAAATGGGGGCACGCCCAAATAATTTAGAAAAGTGATTTGCGTTTTGTGGCTGTTTTTTATTTTTTGCTAATAAAAGTTATTAGATCAATTATTCTATGGCTATAACCAATTTCGTTGTCATACCAACCAACTACTTTGATCATTTTATCAATTACAGAGGTGAGCAGCCCATCGAAGAGGCATGAGTGAGGGTTGCCGATAATATCGACCGATACAATTGGGTCTTCGGTATAGTCTAATATGCCTATAAGGCTGGTTTTGCTAGCAAGTTTAAATGCATCGTTTATTTGCGAGCTGGTGACGTGCTTTTTGACGTTCAGTGTTATGTCTGTTAACGATCCGTCTGGCACTGGTACTCTAATGCCGCAACCACCGAGTTTGCCGTCAAGATCTGGAAAAATTTTGGTTAATGCCTTGGCAGCTCCTGTTGTTGTTGGCACAATAGATTGGCTTGCACCGCGTGATCGCCTAAGATCTTTGTGAGGCTGGTCATGCAGGCTTTGGTCGGTTGTGTATGAGTGCACTGTGGTGATATAGGCTTGGTTGATACCGCAGAGCTCATCCAAAATTTTTAGCATTGGTGCCGCATTATTGGTGGTACAACTTGCGTTTGAGATTATGGTTTCTGAGCCATCTAGAATATTTTCGTTTACACCCAAAACTACGGTT
>JBDLWE010000149.1:0-2708 GCA_039804445.1 Bacteroidota bacterium
TGGTTGCTGTAGATTTTATGGCAACCGATTTGCAACAGGTTATTTTTGATAATTGCGATTTGTATCGAGCAGAATTTTCAAAAGCCAATTGCGCCAAAACCGATTTCAAAACCAGTCGAAACTACACTATCGACCCAGCAAAAACCAATATCAATAAAGCAATTTTTTCTAAATCAGAAGCAAAAGGTTTGTTGTTTAAGCATGATTTGCAAATCATGTATCAATAGCCTTGTTAGTACACCAACCTTGCGAACCTTGCGACCTCTGCGGTTAAAAAATGAATTATATTTTTATAGTTTCTTTTCCATCCCAAAATCGTCCATCACATAGCCATTTCCTATATCTATAATTTCTTTTAAAACGATTTTAAATCCCATTTTCTTGTAAAAATAAACTGCCTTATTATATTTGTTAACATTCAACGAAACACAACTACAACAATTTTGAACAGATTCTTTTACAATAAAATCAATAATTTTTTTGCCAAAACCTCTATTTTGAATTTCAGGATTTAAATAAAGTTTGTGTAATTTAGTAATATTTTCATTTTTATAAAAATGCTCAATCGCGAAAAATCCAATTGCAGTTTCATTATCAAAAACCAAGTAGAATAAATGTTTTTGGTCTATGTTTTTTTGCAAATAATCGTCGGAATAAAATTGCGAAAGCATCCAATTTAATTGCTCTTCAGACAGTATTTCGCCATAAGCCACTGGCCATGATTTATTTGCAATTTCTCGAATAGTCAAGAAATCTTCATTGGTTGCATTTTTAATTTTCAAGTGGAAACTAAAATTTTAAAGTTATTAAAGGACTCTTTCGGGGTCGGGGGTCTACCCATGAATTGATACCGAATTTCCGTAATTTGCAATTACACTAGCTTCAAATTCAAGCCATTCGCGCCAGCGTTTTTCAACGTCAATTCCCGTTCCATATTTGCGTGCATAATGCAAAAAAGTAGTGTGGTGGCCAGCTTCACTTTCCATTAATTCTCTATAAAATACAGAAAGTTCTGCGTCTTTAATATTTTCTGAAAGCACCTTAAATCGTTCACAACTTCTGGCCTCGATCATTGCCGAAAACAAGAGTCTTTCTACAAATCCTGAAACACGACTTCCGTTGTTCGACCTCTTCATATACTGTGCAAGCTCGCCCACATAGTCATCTTTTCGTTCGCGACCAAGTGTCAAACCACGTGCTTTTATAATGTTGTGAACCATTTCAAAATGCTCAATTTCTTCTCGAGCTACAGTCAACATGTCTGATACCAAATCTTGATATTCAGAATTTATTGTAATAATTGTTATCGCGTTTGTAGCCGCTTTCTGTTCACACCAAGCGTGATCGGTCAAGATCTTGACCGATCACGCTTGGTGTGAACAGAAAGCGGCTACAAACGCGATAACAATTATTACAATAAATTCTGAATATCAAGATTTGGTATCAGACATGTTGACTGTAGCTCGAGAAGAAATTGAGCATTTTGAAATGGTTCACAACATTATAAAAGCACGTGGTTTGACACTTGGTCGCGAACGAAAAGATGACTATGTGGGCGAGCTTGCACAGTATATGAAGAGGTCGAACAACGGAAGTCGTGTTTCAGGATTTGTAGAAAGACTCTTGTTTTCGGCAATGATCGAGGCCAGAAGTTGTGAACGATTTAAGGTGCTTTCAGAAAATATTAAAGACGCAGAACTTTCTGTATTTTATAGAGAATTAATGGAAAGTGAAGCTGGCCACCACACTACTTTTTTGCATTATGCACGCAAATATGGAACGGGAATTGACGTTGAAAAACGCTGGCGCGAATGGCTTGAATTTGAAGCTAGTGTAATTGCAAATTACGGAAATTCGGTATCAATTCATGGGTAGACCCCCGACCCCGAAAGAGTCCTTTAATAACTTTAAAATTTTAGTTTCCACTTGAAAATTAAAAATGCAACCAATGAAGATTTCTTGACTATTCGAGAAATTGCAAATAAATCATGGCCAGTGGCTTATGGCGAAATACTGTCTGAAGAGCAATTAAATTGGATGCTTTCGCAATTTTATTCCGACGATTATTTGCAAAAAAACATAGACCAAAAACATTTATTCTACTTGGTTTTTGATAATGAAACTGCAATTGGATTTTTCGCGATTGAGCATTTTTATAAAAATGAAAATATTACTAAATTACACAAACTTTATTTAAATCCTGAAATTCAAAATAGAGGTTTTGGCAAAAAAATTATTGATTTTATTGTAAAAGAATCTGTTCAAAATTGTTGTAGTTGTGTTTCGTTGAATGTTAACAAATATAATAAGGCAGTTTATTTTTACAAGAAAATGGGATTTAAAATCGTTTTAAAAGAAATTATAGATATAGGAAATGGCTATGTGATGGACGATTTTGGGATGGAAAAGAAACTATAAAAATATAATTCATTTTTTAACCGCAGAGGTCGCAAGGTTCGCAAGGTTGGTGTACTAACAAGGCTATTGATACATGATTTGCAAATCATGCTTAAACAACAAACCTTTTGCTTCTGATTTAGAAAAAATTGCTTTATTGATATTGGTTTTTGCTGGGTCGATAGTGTAGTTTCGACTGGTTTTGAAATCGGTTTTGGCGCAATTGGCTTTTGAAAATTCTGCTCGATACAAATCGCAATTATCAAAAATAACCTGTTGCAAATCGGTTGCCATAAAATCTACAGCAACCA
>JBDLWE010000150.1:0-21447 GCA_039804445.1 Bacteroidota bacterium
GTTCGAGATTTTTACGCCACTTGGTTTTCAAGAAGTAGCGGGAACAATTGCTGGTGTTGGCTTTCGCGTAGGCGGATTCTTTTTGGGTTCAAATTCTATAATAACGGCATTGACATCAGATTCAAAACAAGCCGATGCGTACTTTGGGTTAAAATTTGGGTTTTTGTAGCAATTAATTTTTATTGTTTTACAATAGGTTACGACGATTGGCAGGTATTACTGCATATGTTTTTATTTGGTTAACCACAAAAAAAAATAAAATCAATAAATGAACTTCAAAACAGATATACAATACCGCAAAAGCACACTCAAAAAACTTCTTGACAACATAGTCAAATACGAAAATGAAGTAATTGATGCGCTTTATAAAGATTTTAAAAAACCTGCTTTTGAAGCCGTTTTAACCGAGACCAATTATGTGATATCGGATTTGAAAGACACGCTAAAAAACATTGAATCATGGTCAAAACCAAGACGTGTTTTGCCGTCGATACTCAATTTTCCGTCGTCAGATTATATTTATAGCGAGCCATATGGCAATGTTTTGATACTGTCACCATGGAATTATCCGTTTCAACTCACGATGTGTCCGTTGATTTCGGCAATAGCGGCCGGCAATAAAGTAACGGTCAAACCATCAGAAAACGCGCCAAACACGGCGAGTATTGTTGCCAAAATTATTCGAGATACCTTTGAAACCAATCACGCTGTTGCAATTTTGGGCGACTCAACCTTGGCATCAAAATTACTAGACCAACGATGGGATTATATTTTTTTTACGGGTAGTGTCGCCATCGGCAAAATAGTTGCGACAGCTGCAGCCACAAACCTCACGCCAGTAACGCTCGAACTTGGCGGAAAAAACCCATGTATTGTTGACAAAACAGCCAATTTAAAACTTGCTGCAAAACGCATTGTTTGGGGAAAATTTTTGAATGCTGGTCAAACCTGTATCGCACCTGACTATATTTTGGTCGAAGAATCAGAAATTTTCACATTAACTTGCCATTTGATTGACGAACTTATAGCGGCATATGACGTCAATGCACAAGTATCACCTGACTATGCCAGAATCATTAACAAACAACATTGGATTCGATTGACCAAAATGCTAGAAAATGCGCAGATTGTGCACGGTGGCGAATCATCAGAAGTAGATAACTACATCGCTCCCACTTTGGTTGAAGTTACAGATTTAAGTGACCCGTTGATGAAAGACGAAATTTTTGGTCCAATTCTACCAATTCTAACATACAAAACAAATGCAGATTTACACAAAATTATATCTTCTCTTGAAAAACCACTAGCGCTTTATGTTTTTACAAATAACAATGATTTTGCCGAGAGCATCATCAAAAATTTTAGTTTTGGCGGTGGATGCATAAACGATACAGTCATTCATTTTTCTAATAAAAGACTGCCTTTTGGGGGCGTAGGACATTCTGGTATCGGGGCTTATCATGGCAAAAAAAGTTTTGATGTTTTTTCGCATAATAAATCGATTGTCAAAAAAGCAAACTGGCTAGACTTGCCCATGCGTTATGCCCCCTACGGCAATAAATTGAAATGGATTCGAAGGATTTTGAAATTCATTTAAAAAAAATGTAACAACCCGGCAAACTTTGTTACTAATGTTAAATAAAACTTAATAACCAATTTTCATGAAAGAAACGTTACTTAAAATAGAAAAAATAAAACAAGAAGGATTTTATTTTGGTTTTGGCGAAATTTTTGACCAAACTATTCAAAATTATAAAAAAATTATTTGGGTTCAGGGGTTTGTTATTTTGTTGATTATACTATTGTTTACAGTAGTAATTGGTAGTGTTGCGGGACTGGCTGTTGGTGTTGGCTCACTGACCGAATATTTTACAGAAATGCAAGTCAATGGTGTTGGCACAGTTGCACTACTTGTTCAATTGCTGGTTGGCATAATTGGTGCCGGAATTGCAGCTCCATTTACGGCGGGACTACTGAAAATGGCACATTTAGCAGAGCAGGATAAAGATTTTGGATTTTCTACTGCTTTTGATTACTACAAATCACCGTATTTAAAAGAGTTGTTTTTGTGTGGAATTTATGTAGCAATTGTAACATCTGGATTGGCAACAATTGTTGCAATTTTGAGCGAAAGCTATAGTTTTCTAAAAACTCCGCTAGGGATATTTAACGTAGTTTTTAGCATTGTTGCTCCTATTCTGACGATATTTTCCATACCATTAGTCGTATTTGGAAATTTGTCTGCAGTAAATGCTATTCAAGGGAGCGTAGCCGCAGCAAAACAAAAATTTTGGACAATCTTGCTGCTTGGAATCATTTTTCTTGTTTGCTTGTGTTTTAGCATTTTTGCGTTTTGTATCGGAATATTTTTTGCAATTCCATTGGCCTATTCATTAGAATATATCATGTACAAAACCGCATTTGGCATCAACGATAAAAGCGAATTAGATGATATTGGACTTAATCAATAAACAAACATTTTAAACATAAAAATTGATGCAGTATTTAAAGTTGCATCGATTTTTTTGTTTTAAGGCACTTCAGCTCATAAAAAAAGTTAAATTTGTATAACGATAATCTAAATTTCCCCAAAAATTTATCAAATGCAACATTTTGTCACAATTACCAGTTTATTTTTATATAATTCTTCATTTATAAATTTATACCAATTTGTCAGATTTACTTATTTGTTTAATTTCCATACTAACATAATCACAAGTTGGTGGTTTATTGCAACAGTAGTCATCATTTTAGTTACAGCTTTTTTTATAGTATTTATAAAAATTAAGGCTTATAACAAAGATTTTGTAACAAGATACTATGAAGACAAAATCACAGCAAAACAATTTAAGATATATTTACTTTTTTTTGGTATTACTTTTCCACTTCTTGAAATTTTGCTAGAGATTTACAGTATTCGTATTGAGAGCAAAATTTTTTTAAACACAGTTACAGGCTCGTTTTTATTGCTATTATATTTTTATGGTTTTAAAATAAAATTGTTTAAAAACAATTTTAGAACTTTCTTTATTTTACTTTATGTTTTTCTGATAATTTTTACTATTTATAGATTTTATCTCCGTCCAGATTTGCTTCTTTCGACATTACAATTAATACTTATTTTTTTGTTTGCACCCAATGTTTTTGTGAAAATCAAACAATACTGGATATTTGTTATAAGTTTTCTAATCGTTTTTATTGTGTTTTACGCTTTTGAAAGTATCGAATTAAACAAACTAATTATCTTGTTTTATAGTATTACATTTATTGTTATAATTCATTATATAAGACATATTGCGATTTTAAACACACAAGACAAGTTTTTGTTTGCCAACGAGATTGTAAATAACGGCAGTTCACTAATTATCGGTACTAACAAAAAAGGTGAATTGATATATTGCAGTGATAGTATTCTTGAAATTCTTGGATACAAACCCTCGCAGGCCATGGGACTAGATTTCTGGAAACTAACTAAAAACGATGAGTTTATAGGCGAGTCTTACCATGAAAACTATGTTGACAACAGGCTTCACGTTCGAAAACTGAAATGTGCAGACGGAAACTATAAGTACATTCAATGGAAGGATCGAAAATATTCTGAAAATATGATAGTTGGTATTGGTCAGGACGTTACAAATGAATATAAAATTCAAAAACAATACGAAAACTTGGTCGAAAATGCCAAAGACTTTATATTTGAACTTGACCGAAACGGAGATTTTACATATATAAATCCATACACGGTTACACTTTTTGGCTACCCCGCAAGTACAGTACTTGGCTCAAACCACAGCCGATTTATACGTGCTGACTACATTTCAAAAGTTATTGATTTTTATAATAATTCAATAACTCATGAAAATGAATTTCCTCTACTTGAGTTTCCGGTAATTAAAAAAAATGGCGACGAAATTTGGGTATCGCAACGCGTTTTTATAAAACGTAATGACCAAAACGAAATCGATGGGTACTCTGGAATTGCTAGAGATATTACAAAAATTAAAGAAACCGAAACCAAAAACATTAAAGCAATTCAAAAGGCTTCCATTTACTCTGACATTCTAAAAGAATTATACACAACCGACTTTAATAATTTTAAATCAACAAACAGTATTGTCAAACATATTGCTAAAAAAGCAGCAACAGTGTTAGAAGTTAGTAGACTTAGTTACTGGAATTTTTCTAAATCTACAATGATCTGCAAGGTTTTGATTCAGGATGGAATTGTCCAAAAAAACACAAAAACTGTGTTGTCAAATGTTGATTATCCGATTTATTTTTCAGCAATTAATCAATATCAATATATTAACGCCAGCAATGTGATTCAGAAAAGCATACTTGCCGAATTTCAAGACAATTATATATTGGCAAATAATATTAAATCTATGCTTGATATTCCAGTTTATATCAATGGCAAAATTGGCGGTGTAATCTGTATCGAAAATCAAAATTTTATTCGAATTTGGGACAAAGAAGATATCAATTTCTCAAAAACAATATCTGATATTATTACGTCTGCAACCGCATCAAAAAATCGCGAAATTGCCGAAAAAGAACTAAAATATAAAAGCGAATTACTGGCCGCAATTGCAGAATGTACAGAGAAGTTTTTGCTGGGCAAGAATTTTGAAGACATTTTTAATGAATCGTTCAAAATTGTTGGACACACCCTAAAGTGCGATCATATCTTTTATCATGAATACTCTGAAAAAGATGATAAAATTCGACAAAAATATAAGTGGGGTCGAGACGGAATTATTTTGCAATTGCAAGAAGTTCAAGATTTTAAACCAGCACATATTCAAAATGTACTTGACCAAATCGAAAATGAAAAATGTTTTAGTGCCATAACATCAAAACTTTCTGAAAGTAATATCAAATCAATATTAGAATATAGCCAGATAAAATCTGTATTGATTTATCCGCTGTTTTTTCAAGAGAAACTACTAGGTTTTATAGGATTTGACGATTGCACAACCGAAAAAACATGGAGTAAAGACGAAGTTCAGATCCTTAAAACATTTGCAAACAATGTGTCTTTTGCAGTTGAACGACGCAACAAAGAAAATGAGATTTATGAAAGCGAAGAAAAATTTAGGCTCTTGGCAAACAACATGCCTGGCACCGTATATTTGGCAAACTATGATGAAAAGTGGACAAAAGTTTTTATAAATGATGAAGTCGAAAATTTGACTGGATTTTCAAAAGATTTGTTTCTGGATGGCAAAATCAATTTCATTGACATCATTCATCCTGACGATGCTGTTTTTGTCAGGAAATCTTTTAATAATTCAATCAAAAACAAAAAACCTTTCAATTTTAAATACAGAATTTTTAACAAAAACCAAGAAATTATTTGGGTCGAAGAGTTTGGAGATGCTATATATAAAAACAATGAAATTTTATATATCGAAGGAATTTTTATAGACATCTCCCAAACAATTATTGCCGAAAATGCCATAAAAGCCAAAGAAATTGCAGAATCGTCAAATATTGCCAAATCAGAATTTTTGGCAAACATGAGCCACGAAATTCGAACGCCACTAAACGGAATTATAGGTTTTACGGAACTTGTTTTACAAACAAAACTTGATGCGCAACAAAATAAATATTTGACCACTGTACAACATTCTGCAAAATCGCTTCTAGAAATTGTAAATGACATTCTAGACTTTTCTAAAATTGAGGCCCAAAAACTCAATATTTTTAAGGCAAAACAAGATATAATAGAACTTATTAATCAAATTATCGATTTAATTGCATTTGAATCTGATAAAAAAAATATTGAACTGAAATTGTTTTTATCAGCAGAAGTTCCAAGTTTCATCTGGATTGATCATCAACGTATCAAACAAATACTTCTCAATCTTTTGAGTAACGCCGTAAAATTTACTCAAAAAGGCACCGTGTTGCTAGAAATTATTGTTCTAGAATTTATAAACCCGCAGACCGCAAAATTACGATTCTCAGTCAAAGATACAGGTGTAGGAATTTCAAAAGAAAACCAGCAAGCTATTTTTAAACCATTTTCACAAGTAGATAACTCTGCCACCCGCAAATTTGGCGGCACAGGGCTTGGCCTCACCATTTCAAATAAGCTATTGTCAATGATGGATAGTTCGCTACAACTTGATAGCAAAAAAAACGTCGGGAGCCATTTTTATTTCGACCTAGACGTAAAAATAAGCAACGATATCGATATAATAAAAACAATAGATATAAATCGTAAGTTGCCACATGGTTCTTTATTAACCAAAGACCAATCAAATTTGAAGGTACTTTTAGTAGAAGATAACCCGATAAATATGCTTTTGCTAAAAACTATTATCAAAAACTATTCAAGCCAAATCATTATTCAAGAAGCTTCTGATGGTCTTGAAGCTGTCGAAAAATTTGCAGGTTTCGAGCCAAGTATAATTTTTATGGATATTCAGATGCCAAATATGAACGGTTACGAAGCATCCAGAAAAATACGAAAAATGCGCGGCGGCAATCTTACCAAAATTATAGCAATTTCGGCAGGAGTTATTGGCGACGAAAAAAAGCTTTGTTTGCAAAACGGCATGGACGAATATTTTTCAAAACCCATTAACAAAGAAGTGATTCATGAAGTGCTGCACTTAGCCACAAAAAATGATATTTTCATATCGAAATAATTTTTATTCGAAAAAAAAATTATACTTTCGTTTTTTTTAAAGTTCTAAAAAATATTTTTTATGAAATGGATAGGCAGACGACAAAGCGATAATGTTGAAGATAGGCGGGGCTCGTCAATAGGTGGAAAAGTTGTTGCAGGTGGCGGCATTCTTGCAGTAATTATCTTTTTATTAAACGCTTTTGGTGGCGAAAATGCACAGATGCTTACGCCCATTCTCGAGCAATTCAACCAGCAACAAACTACAACTTCTGCTGCTGAACCAACAGATTTAACTCCAGAACAAATAGAAATTGGCAACTTCGCCAAAACAGTTTTTGCAGATACCGAAGACGTTTTTAACAAAATTTTTCAAGAAAACAATTCGCAATATCAAGAACCACAAATGGTGTTGTTTTCTAATTCAGTTCAAACTGCCTGTGGTGGCGCATCGTCGCAATCGGGACCTTTTTATTGTCCGGGCGACAAAAAAGTCTATATGGACTTAACTTTTTTTGAAGAGCTAAAAACCAAGTTTGGCGCAAAAGGTGGCGACTTCGCTATTGCCTACGTGATTGCGCATGAAGTTGGTCATCACATTCAAACCATAATAGGAACATCTGGCAAAGTGCGCCAACAACAAGAAGGAATGAGCCAAACCGAAGCAAACAAACTTTCGGTTGCTCTAGAACTTCAAGCAGATTTTTATGCAGGCGTTTGGGCAAAATACAACGCACAATATCTCGATGCTGACGATATTGATGAGGCTTTGAGTGCAGCACAATCAGTTGGTGACGATTCAATTCAGCGAAGAATGCAAGGTCATGTCGTGCCAGAATCGTTCACGCATGGCACATCAGAACAACGAAAGTATTGGTTCATGAAAGGTTATAATTCTGGCGATATCAGTCAAGGAAATACTTTTGAGGGAATCTAATATTTTAAGTAAAAATTAAAAATTACGATTGTTTTTTCTACAAACAGATAATCAAAATGTTGTTTAAAGATTGGAATTTTTATAAACCCTTACATCTCACCTTAAAGGTCATCTTTGATATACTTATTTCGTTATTGATACGTCATCCTTCGTAATTGAAAACTTATCCCAACCACCCTTCTCTATCCAAACTTCTGTACTGAATTGCTTCTGCAATGTGACTTGCCACAACATTTTCTACCGCCTCTAAATCTGCAATTGTTCTCGCAACCTTCAAAATTCTGTCATAGGCTCTTGCCGAAAGATTCAATCTTTCCATAGCAGTTTTAAGCAGTTGCAACGACGTGTCGTCAAGTTTACAATATTCACGAATCAATTTTGTGCTCATTTGCGCGTTATAATTCACGGTTTCATGACTTTCAAAACGTTTGGTTTGAATCTCACGTGCAGCCGTAACTCGGGCACGAATATCAACACTTGCCTCTGCTTTGCGAGTATCCGAAAGTTTTTCAAACGGAACAGGTGTAACTTCAATATGAATGTCAATTCTGTCTAAAAGCGGACCCGAAATTTTACTCAAATACCGACTCATTTCGTGCGGAGAGGACGTTTGTGGCGAGTCAGGATCATTAAAAAATCCACTCGGACTTGGGTTCATACTCGCCACCAACATAAACGAACTTGGATAGGTTATCGTAAATTTCGCTCTCGAAATAGTCACTTCTCGATCTTCAAGCGGTTGCCGCATTACTTCCAAAACATCACGTTTAAATTCTGGCAACTCATCCAAAAACAAAACACCATTGTGCGCCATACTTATCTCGCCAGGCTGCGGATAACTGCCACCACCAACCAAAGCCACGTTCGATATTGTGTGGTGTGGACTTCTAAAAGGTCGCTGATTCATCAAACCAATTTCTTTCAACTTGCCTGCGACCGAATGAATTTTAGTAGTTTCCAATGCTTCTCGCAATGTCATCGGCGGCAAAATACTTGGCAATCGCTTGGCAATCATCGTTTTGCCAGAACCCGGTGGGCCAATCAAAATAATATTGTGACCACCCGCAGCAGCAATTTCCATTGATCGCTTGATGCTCTCCTGCCCTTTCACATCGCTAAAATCATGCTCAGGAAAATCAAGAGTTTTATAAAATTCGGCTCTCGTATCTATTTTAGTAGGTTCAATCGTGCCTTTTCCTTCAAAAAAATCAATGACTTGTTGTAAGTTTTCGACGCCATAAACATCAACACCTTCAACAATTGCAGCTTCTTTCACGTTTTGAATCGGCAGAAAAAAACCTTTAAATCCTTCTTCTTTTGCTTTTATGGCAATTGGCAATGCTCCTTTTATGGGTTGCAAACTTCCGTCTAGCGACAATTCGCCCATAATAATATATTCATGAACCTCCGCCGAATTTATTTGTCCTGATCCTGCCAAAATACCGACCGCCAAAGTCAAATCATAGGCCGATCCTTCTTTTCGCAAATCAGCAGGTGCCATATTTATCGTAATTTTTTTGCCCGGCATCGCAAAACCATTGTTTTTCAAAGCCGCCGCAATTCGATAACTACTCTCCTTTATGGCATTGTCTGGCAGTCCAACCAAATGATAACCAATACCTTTGTCCATATTTACCTCTACAGTAATCGTCGTGGCCTCGACCCCAAAAACCGCACTACCAAAAACTTTTATAAGCATCTCTTAAATTTAATTTCTAAAAATAATCAAATTCTCACAACTACCAATTTTTTTATTCAAAATTTGGGCGTTGCTACTTTTGTGTGGTCTCGTTCCAAAAAACGAGACCACACAAAAGTAGCCAGGCTTTTGGCTATATCTTTTTTTGCTTTTTGCCTAACTCACACGCCGCTGAGAAGGCAAAAAACAAAAAAAGGATACCGCCGCAATCCTTAACGCAAGACCAACTTTCGAACAAAAAAACTTTCAAAAAATAGCTTTTTCGATAATATTTTATAAAAAAAACAGTATATTTACAATTCAATAAACCAATTTAAACCTATGAAAAAAAGAATTTATCTACTCTTGTTTTGCTTCGCCTTTGCCAAAAACTACTCACAAGAATATTTCCCTAACAACGAAAGCGTTCAAAACAAAAACAACAATTTTGCAGCATTTATAAACGCCAAAATAGTTGTGTCACCAACACAGACCATTGAAAAAGGAACCTTACTCGTTCAAAACGGTAGAGTAATCTCGGTGGGAAGCGCCGTTCAAATTCCAAAAAACGCGTTGGTGGTCGACCTATCCGGAAAATGGATTTACCCGTCGTTTATTGATATTTATACCAGTTTTGGTATCGAAAAACCAAAACGAAGCGGTGGTTCCGACAGAAATCCAATGTACGACACAAAGCGAACAGGCTATTATTGGAGCGAACATATTCGATCAGAAATAAATGGTTTTGAAAACTTTAAATACGATGCCACAAAAGCAGAAGCACTTTTAAAAGCTGGTTTCGGCGTAGTTGGAACGCACCATCAAGACGGAATTTCTCGAGGAACAGGCGCAATCATTGCCCTAAATAATTTTGATGCAAAAACTCGAATTATCTCAAACGTTGCCACAAACCATTTCGGGTTTTCGCGAAGTGCCGTCACAAACCAAGCCTATCCAAGCTCACTTATGGGCATGATAGCGCTAGTACGGCAGTTTAACCACGATCTAAATTGGTATAAAAACGGTAATTCAAAAACCAAAGATTTGTCGTTAGAAGCCCAAATTGTTAACCAAAATTTACCCCAAATTTTTGAAACTGGCGATAAACTCAACAGTCTTCGTGCCGCAAAACTTGGTAAAGAATTTGGCATAAACTATATCTTGAAAGGACAAGGAAATGAGTTTGAACGCATTGCCGAACTCAAAAAAACAGGATCGTCAATGATAATTCCAATCAATTTTCCCGAAGCCTACGACGTTTCAGACCCGTTTCAAGCCAACCAAATGGAACTTGCCGATTTGCGATTTTGGAATCAAGCACCAACCAACCTAAAAGTACTATCAGACAACGGAATAAATTTTGCATTAACAACCGACTTACTCAAAAAAACTGAAGACTTTAGAACAAACTTACTCAGAGCCATTTCGTACGGTTTTGATGCAAATAAAGCCCTTGCTGCATTGACAACCATTCCTGCTTCGCTCCTCGGAAAAAGCACAGAGATTGGTAGTTTGAACGTTGGTAGTTTTGCAAATTTTATTGTTACTTCTGGCGAAATTTTCGACAAAAAAACAATTGTTTTTGAAAACCATGTACAAGGAAACAAATTCGTAATCAACGACTTGAACCTAAAAGATATTCGTGGAAACTACGATTTATCTGTTGAAAATCAAACCTACAAACTCAAAATTGAAGGCGATGCAACGGCTCCAAAATTTGATATTCAAACCGTTGACAAAAAGAAAGTATATTCTAAACTAACTTTCAAAAACAACACACTTGCCGGAATTTTAAAATCAAATGATACCATCAAAAATAATTTCACAAGAATAAACGGACTTGTAGAAAACATTGATAATTTGTCAGGAAAAGCATTTTTGGCAGATGGTTCTGAATCTTTCTGGAAAGCAACCAAAATCGAGGCATTCAAGGTGGTTCAAGATTCAACAAAAGCCGACAAATTACAAAAAATCGTATCGGTTACCTTACCAAACTTGCCTTTTGGAAATGCACAAAAACCTGTTCAAGAAACAATTTTGTTCAAAAATGCAACCGTTTGGACTAACGAAAACGATGGTATTCTTGCAGAAACTGACGTATTAGTAAAAAATGGAAAAGTAGTTTCTGTAGGCAAAAATATTGTCGATGCATCTGCAAAAATAATCGATGCAAAAGGAAAGCATTTAACCGCAGGCATTATCGACGAGCATTCGCACATAGCAATCTCGCGCGGCGTAAACGAAGGCGGACACAACTCGAGTGCCGAGGTAACTATTGAAGACGTAGTAAATTCTGAAGATGTAAATATTTATAGACAAATTGCCGGTGGCGTAACCACATCACAACTTTTGCACGGATCGGCAAATCCAATCGGTGGTCGCTCGGCAATCGTGAAGTGGAAATGGGGACTAACCGCCGACGAAATGCTGTATCAAAACCAACCAAAATTCATCAAATTTGCACTTGGCGAAAACGTAAAACAATCCAATTGGGGCATTGACAATCCAACTCGTTTTCCGCAAACCAGAATGGGTGTTGAGCAGGTTTTTACAGATTATTTTCAGCGTGCAAAAGAATATGATTTAGCATGGAAAACCTTCAATTCAAGTTCAAGAAAAGATTCTAAAAAAGCGCCAAGAGTCGATATTGAAATGCAAACTTTGTCAGAAATTCTAAACAATAAACGATTTATAACCTGTCATTCTTACGTACAATCAGAAATTTTGATGCTGATGAATGTTGCCGACAAAATGGGATTCAAAATCAACACCTATACCCATATTCTTGAAGGCTATAAAGTTGCAAACGAAATGAAAGCGCATGGCGTTGGTGCATCGACATTTTCTGATTGGTGGGCCTACAAGTTTGAAGTAAACGATGCCATTCCTTTTAATGGTGCAATCATGCACAGAGCAGGCGTTTTGGTTGCTTATAATTCTGATGATGCCGAAATGTCAAGAAGACTGAACCAAGAAGCTGCAAAAGCGGTAAAATATGGCGGAATTAGCGAAGAAGATGCTTGGAAATTTGTAACCTTGAATCCGGCAAAAATGCTTCATATCGATGATAAAGTTGGCAGCATAAAAGTAGGAAAAGATGCAGATTTGGTACTGTGGAACGACAATCCGCTCTCTATATATGCAAAAGCAGAAAAAACTTTGATCGAAGGCGTTGTTTATTTTGATTTAGATAAAGAATCACAAAAACAAAAAGATATTGCCACAGAAAGAGCCATGTTGATTGGGCAAATGCTGTCTGAAAAAAATGCAGGTGCATCGACACAAGCCCCAAAAAAGAAAGAAAAAATTCATTATGAATGTGACACCGAAGAACAATTTTAAGATGAAAAATATAGCAATTATAGCACTCTCGATTTGTGCAACCATAAGTTTATTTGCACAACAAAAACCTGCCGCAAGACAATCAAAATCGATTGTTATTATTGGCGCAACCGCTCATCTGGGTAACGGAAAAGTTATAGAAAATAGCATTATTGCTTTTAAAGACGGAAAAATAACATTAGTAAGCAATGACCAAAAGACACCAATTGGTGGTTTTGATGAAGCAATTGATGCACGAGGTAAACACCTTTATCCTGGTTTTATTGCTCCAAATTCTACACTTGGATTAGTAGAAATTGATGCCGTAAAATCGTCGGACGACGAAGACGAAATAGGCACATTCAACCCGCACATTCGCAGTATAATTGCCTACAATACCGAATCCAGGGTAATAGAAACTGTGCGCCCAAACGGAATTTTGATGGCTCAAATTGCACCACGTGGCGGCCGTATTGCAGGAACTTCGTCTATTGTGCAACTAGATGCTTGGAACTGGAAAGACGCTTTGCTAAAAGAAAACGATGGCATTCATCTTGATTTTCCAAACACTTTCAGCCGAAGCGGATGGTGGGCAGAGCCCGGAAGTATCGAATCCAACAAAGAATATGACAAGCAAGTCGACGATTTGAAACAATTTTTGCATCAATCAAAAACATATCTACAAGAAAAATCTAGTGAACGCAATTTGACTTTTGAAGCAATGGACGGCTTATTCGACGGCAATAAAACCCTTTATATTCATGCCGACGAAGCCAAACAAATTACTGATGGAATAAATCTGGCTATTGCAAGCGGTATTTCAAAAATTGCAATTGTTGGTGGTTTTGAGGCCTATAAAGTAACCGAATTATTAAAAAAAAATAATGTTGGTGTACTGCTTAGACGCGTTCATGCCATGCCAATGAATGATGACCAAGACGTTGATTTGCCATATAAATTGGCTAAAATTTTGTCAGATAATGGGATTTTGGTCGGTCTTGAAAACAGCGGAAACATGGAAAGAATGAACACAAGAAACCTACCTTTTTTGGCAGGTACTTGTGTGGCTTACGGTCTTGAAAAAGAAAAAGCACTCGAACTTATTACTTTGAATAATGCAAAAATTTTGGGTATCGACGCACAATGTGGTTCAATCGAAGTTGGCAAAGACGCAACGCTTTTTTTGTCCGATGGCGATGCGCTTGATATTAGAACAAACAATCTGACCAAAGCGTTTATTCAAGGAAGGCAGGTAAGTTTAGAAACGCATCAAACAGTTTTGAACAACAAGTTTAAAGAAAAATACAACCAAAACTAAAACAAATGGGGATTTTTAATGCCATTTTAGGCAATGCATCTGAAGTAAATATCGAGAGCGTTCGTAAAGAATTTGAACCAATTTTGATCGAAAACGAAAATATCGAAAAGGCATTTAAACTCATTCGAGATATGTTTGTGTTTACAAACAAACGATTGATTTTGGTCGAAAAACAATTGGTGGGTAGCAAGGTCGATTATTTGTCGATTCCGTATTCGAGCATCAAAAAATTCTCAAAAGAAAGCGCAGGAATTCTGGACTTGGACGCTGACCTAAAAATTTGGCTCACCACCGACAGCAATCCCTCGATAGTGAAGCAATTTGGCAAAGGTGGTAATAATATTAACGAAGTTTACAGAATTTTGAGCCAGTATATTCTGAAATAAAAAAAAATCCCAATCGACAGGTTGGGATTTTTTTTGGTTGAGTACTTTTTGATTGACCCAAATTGCGCATTACAAAAATGCTACTACTTTGGGCGTTGCGCGGCCGCCGCGGCGGCGAGCGCACGGGCTGTACGCTATATCTTTTTTGATCTCGTCTCAAAAGACGAGATCAAAAAAGGATGCCGCTGCCATCCCTAACGCAACGCTACCGTTGACCACGTTTGCAAAGACCATAAAACAGAAACGTTTTTTGTTATGTATATGTATAAAAAAAATTGGTTGTCTTTTTAAAAGTTGTTGTTTTTATAATAGTTGATACTTGCAAATTATTTTTTATGATATTAGAGAATTATTTGTACCTGTTTAGGCAAGGTTAAAAACCTTTAAAAACTTGCACGAAGTCTGAGACTTCGCGAAACTTCGTCTAATAAAAAACTTCGACTTTATAAAAAATAACAAAAATTTTAAAAAGCTAAATTTTATCAAACATGGTCAACGGTTGCCCTGCGTTAGGTGTTGAGCGGAAATCCTGTCATTGCGAGGGACGAAGCAATCTTTTCGAGAGATTGTTTCGTTCCTCGCAATGACAGATTGAGAGCGGAACACCGACCTCGTCTTTTTTCAGACGAGGGAACGCCCAAAAGAATAGGATTATTTTTTGAATTTCGAAATTCCGGTGATAAGCCAGTTTTTATAGGTCTCGATATTTGGCGTGTAAGCAACTGCAGGGTTAAGAATTTTTTCGTTGATATCTATCAAAACGTAGTATGGACGTGCGTTTGTGCCGTATCGTTGGCGTTGAAATTCGGACCATTTTACGCCGATTGTTGTCACCATTTCGTTGGTCTCTTTTGACAGGTACTGCTGGTTTTTGGGCAACTCTTTTTTGTCATCGGCATAGAGCGAAATAAGAACGACGTCGTTTTTAAGAATTTCTAAAATCTCGGGATTTGACCAAACGTTGCTTTCCATTAGTCTACAATTTTGGCATTGTTTGCCCGTGAAATCTATTAAAATTGGTTTGTTTACTTTTTTGGCATATGCTAAACCAACTTCATATTCTTCAAAAGAAACAATGTTGTTTGCGCCATAAACTGCACCTTCGGGCAAGGTTTGAGAGGCCGAATTTGGTAGAGTGTTACCAAACCCCTGTGGCGATTCGCTGTACGACATGGGTGGTGTGAATGCACTGATGAGTTTGAGCGGTGCACCCCAGAGTCCCGGAATCATGTATATTGAGAAACTGAGCGTGATGAGCGCCATAAACAATCGGCCGACCGAAATGCTGGACGATGGACTGTCGTGCGGTAGTGTGATTTTTCCGAATAGGTACATGGTCAAACCACCAAAAATGGCAATCCAGCACGCAATGAAAACTTCGCGAGGTAGCAGTTGCAAGTCTAAACCTATATCGAAATTTGATAAAAATTTGAAGGCTAATGCCAATTCTACAAACCCGAAAACAACTTTTACGGTGTTTAGCCAACCACCAGATTTTGGCAAATTGCCCAAAAAACTTGGTGCAATTGCAAACAACATAAAAGGCAGTGCCAGGCCAAGTCCAAAGCCGAACATGGCTATTGTGAGTATAAATGCGCCACCGTCGGAACTAAGTGTTGTGCCAAAAACAAAACCGAGAGCTGGCCCGATGCACGAAAATGACACTATGATGAGAGTAAGCGCCATAAAAAATATACCGAGAAGACCTCCAGAATTTGAGGCATTGTCGACTTTGTTGGAAAGGCTGTTTGGCATGGTGATTTCAAAAGCACCAAAAAATGAAATTGCGAAAGTGGTGAAAACCACAAAAAAGAAGAAGTTGAGATATACGTTTGTAGAAATATCTGAGAAAATATCTTTTGAAATTCCTTCTAGTAAATGAAACGGTAAGGTAAACAAAACGCAAATTGCGATGATGCAAAAACCATAGAATAAGGCGTTAAACTTACCTTTGGTTTTGTTGCCAGATTGTTTCAAAAAATAGCTAACAGTCATAGGAATCATCGGAAAAACACAGGGTGTAATAGTTGCAAGTAAACCACCGATTAACGACAAAATGAAGTAAGCCCACAAATCTTTTGGCGATTCATTTTGAGCTGGTTGCATCACAGATTGCTTTGGATTTGTAATGGTCTTTATTACTTTTTCTTCGACAATAATTTGCTTTTTATTATCGTTCAAAACTTCGGTTACAGTGGTTTCTGAAACTGTTTTTATGCCATTCAAAACCGTTGTTTCAACAACCTTTGTAGGTAATTTTATTGAAAAATTTTCGCTGTCGTTAATGCAAGATTTTTTACAAACTTGAAAAGAAATATTTGCTTTTAAGACATTGTTTGCCAAATTTGTAATCTTGATTTTTTGGGTAAGTGTGAATTTTTTTGAGAAAAAATATTCATCAACACCAAAAACGTCGTTAAACTTTTTTTCATATTTGCTTTCGGTTGTTTTTCCTACTAGCTCGTAATTCCCTTTTTGGTTTTTAAAAACAATTTCAAGCGGAAGCGGACCGTCTTCTGGCGTAAATTGAGAGTAAACGTGCCAATCGGGATCGATGGTAGCATTAAAAACAACGTTTAATTCTGTGTCGGAGATTTTTTCGATTTTTGAAGTCCATTTTACGGGTTTCAAAATTTGAGAAAAAGATGTGATTGATGATATGACTAAAATTATAAAAAGTAGTTTTTTCATTTAAAAAAAGTTAGTTGTAAAATGTTTTTTGAGTTTGAATTTGCCATAAATCGGCGGTCTTGTCTGTGTCCCACGATCCACAAAATTTGATTATTTGCATCTTTTAAAATCCATGTTTTTGTTCGTTGGTTTGGATCTATTTTTTCGTCTTTCAAAAACTTTGTGACTTTTTTTGAGCCCGTCATTCCGGCAGGATAAAAAATATCGTCAATGTTTTTAAAACAAAGTCGCAATGGAAAGTTAACTAAATTTTCGTCAACAAAGATAATGTTTTTTGAATATTCAGAAAACGCTTTAACTTTACAAATAGATAAATTTATTGGCAAAAACGAACAATCAAAATTTTTATTGATTTCAAAAATATCATTACATTCTTTATCATCAACTACTGACAAAATTAAATGATTACGATATTTTAGAATTTGATGCGTTTCTGAAAATATTTTTTTGCCGTTTTGAGCATTGACTAAATTATTTATATCTGTCCAAGACTTGAATTGATAAGGCTGTAGCCAATTATGCAGATAGGTTTCATAATTTTGGTAACCTAGCATTTTAGTAATGTCAATATATAAATCATAACCTTCTTGGTGAACAACACGCTGAAATGCCTCGTCAAAGTTTACTGTTAAAATTTTATTCGATTGTTTTAAATAGTTTTGAGTGCTTTGAAAATTATTCAAAAAATTATCATTTAGCAATTTCAATTGTGGGACAATGTGATGCCGAATTTTGTTTCGCAAATATTTATCAGAATTATTACTTGAATCCTCTTGCCAAACGATATTATTTTGATTTGCATAAAGTTCGATTTCAGCTCTAGAAAATGACAATAATGGTCGAACAATTTTGTTGTTAATCTCTGGAATACCTGTTAAACCATCAAGTCCTGTGCCTCGACTTAAATTAATTAAAAATGTTTCGAGACTATCGTCGAGATGGTGGGCAGTTAGTATAAAATCAAATTTTTCTTGTTCAAGTTTTTCATTAAACCATCTGTATCTCAGTTTTCGTGCGGCAACTTGAGTTGAAAGCTTGCTTGCTTGAGCAAAATGTCTAGTATCAAAATTTTTAATAAAAAAATTAATGTTTTTTGCGATGCAATTTTTTCTAACAAAATTTTCATCATCAAGACTTTCGTGTCCACGAAGGTTGAAATTGCAATGTAAAACTGCAATTTCAAAATCAATTGTTGATACTAAATCAAGTAAAACCATGCTATCTAATCCACCCGAAACAGCCACAAAAATTTTTTTGCCTATTAAAAATGGCAAATTTTCATGAAGATAATCTCTAAAATTTTGATGCATTGTCATTAATATTATACCACGACGTTACTTTGGCAAATGTTCGATTTTGGTTTTCAAGCCCTGCGTAAATAAGTGTTTTTGATTTAACATCTTCGTTTGCAATTCTACTAAAATATTCTAATCCTTTAAATAATTCTGTTTTTACAGTGGTTGTCGATTTTACTTCAAACAAATCATAAAGATAATCATCTTGAATAATAAGATCGACTTCTACTCCGTCTGAATTTCGCCAATACCAAAAATCTTGCATTAAATTGTTATGATGATTGTGCTTTACCATTTCTGCAATCATCATGTTTTCAAACAAACTACCTTTAAAAGCCAAATTATTCACTTGTTTTTCGTTTTTAAGTTTTAATAAATTACAAAGCAAACCTGTATCATAAAAATAAAGTTTTGGTGATTTAACTACACGTTTCTCAAAATTATTATGAAGTGGCTGTAACATGAAAATAATGTAACTGCTTTCAAGCAAAGATAGCCATGACCGCACTGTTTGCGACGAAATATTACTATCGTTTGCTAACTTTGTATAATTTATTGTTTGACCCGCGCGCGAAGCCACGATTTGAACAAAAGATCGAAAACTTTTTAAATCTCTAATGCTCACTAAATCCAAAATATCGCGCTCAACATAGGTTTGCATATAATTATTGTAAAAAACACTCGAAGGAATTTTTCTGTCAAAAATGGCAGGATAAAATCCGTTTAGCATAGCTTCTATATAGTTTGATGATAATAGGTTTGCAGATTTTAACTCTGTGAAATCAAAAGGAAAAAGTTTAAAAATAGCAACACGACCAGCCAAACTTTGGTTAATGCTTTTTAGCAATAAAAAATTTTGTGACCCTGAAAGTATAAATTGTCCCATGATTTTAGATGAATCGACAATGCCTTGCAGATAAGAAAAAAGATCGGGCACTCGTTGCGCTTCATCAAAAATGCAAAACTTATCAAATTCTTTCAAAAAACTACGAGGATCTCTATTAAAATATTGAAGCAAATCAGGATCTTTAAAATTAAGATATCTATAGTCGGGATACAAGTCTTTTAATAAAGTAGATTTGCCTGATTGTCGTGCACCAGTTAATGCAATGATTGGATACATTGTCGATATAACTTTCATTTCTTTTACAATACTGCGGGCTAAAACCATAATCATCTTATTTACAATACAAAATTAAATAAAAATTTTGAAATAAAAAATTAATTTACAAATTTACAGAAGCATTACTTATCAATTTACAGAAACACTACTTATCAATTTACAGAATCACTACTTATCAATTTACAGAAGTATTACTTATCAATTTACAGAAGCGCTACTTATCAATTTACAGAAGTATTACTTACCAATTTACAGAAGCAATATTTATCAATTTACAGAAGTATTACTTATCAATTTACAGAAGTGCTACTTACCAATTTATAGGCAACTAATCCTTCAAAATCGACAACATCGCTTTTGCTTTCAACAAACATTCTTCATATTCACTGTCAGGACTAGAAAGCGATGTAATTGCGCTACCGACAGAAAACGATAGGTATTTTTCTATTTGATTGTATAAAATGCTTCTAATAACAACATTAAAATCAAAATCACCATCAGGTGTAAAATAACCAACCGAACCGCTATACAAACCGCGTTTTGTTAACTCTTGATTTTCTATAATTTGCATTGCTGATATTTTAGGTGCGCCAGTCATACTGCCCATCGGAAAGGTTGTTTTTAGCAAATCGGTTACTGAAAAATCGTCTCTAATTTTCGAAGTTACCGTGGATACTAATTGATGCACTTGCAAAAACGAATACAAACCGCAAAGCTCTTCAACTCGAACAGATCCTTTTATTGCGGTTCTTGACAAATCGTTTCTAACCAAGTCGGTAATCATAATATTTTCTGAACGCTCTTTTACGTTGGTTTGCAAAAATATTTTAGACAAATCATCTTTATCAACATCTTCAAATCGAGCCGAAGTTCCTTTGATTGGTTGCGAAATAATTAAATTATTAATTTTTTTAAGATACCTTTCAGGCGATGCCGACAACAAAAAATGTTGATTTTTTTTTACAAAACATGAAAAAGGCGCACGAGAGATTTCGTTTAGTTTACGATATTTTTGTGCAGGATCTATCACCGCATTTTTAACATAAAATTCTATACAAAAATTCATTTCATAGACATAACCTCTTTGAATATCTTTTATTATTTCCCCAACTTTTTGAACATAAACTTCTCTTGAAACACGATCCTGAATTTGTAAGTTACTTGTATCTAATACATTAAAATCTGTAATTTCAAAACCCAAAATCTCTTGAAAATCAACGTCAATTTCGTCATCACACATTCGTAAATAACTTACTTTCAAAACGTTTTCTTTATAAACAAACAACTTTTTTGGCTGAAAAAAATACATATCAGAAAAACCAAGCCCATCAAAATTATTTGATTGTAATTTCTCTAAATCATTTTTTAAATCATAGCCCAAATATCCAAAAATCCAGTCTTTGATGGTTTGTTGATACTGTTTCAGGTCTTCAAAAGCGTTTTGAAAATCGGTTTCAATACTCGTAAAAGCATCTGCTGCCAAAACAAAATCAAACGATTTGTACTTTTGATTTTGATTAAATTCTGCATTACTATCCAAAAAAACAACCTCACGAAACTGCTGCGACCACGCTAAAATTCGGTCGTGAAAATCGTTATAATTTTCAATTTCAAAAGTTTTTGTAGTTCTCAATTCAGTTTTTTGTTCAAAACTACATCAATAAATCAAACTTCGCAAATTGACAAAATATTCATACCAAATCAAAAAACAAAAAACTCTATGATTTCTTTGGGCGTTCCCTCGTCCGAAAAAAGACGAGGTCGCTGTTCCGCTCTCAATCTTTTTTGGTCTCGTTAAAAAAACGAGACCAAAAAAGGATTTCCGCTCAACACCTAACGCTTGTAAAACCGTTGACAAAGACCTCTCAACTACAAAATCTCGTCTTTTCTTGAGCAAGATTGCCACACATTTACTAAAATTTTTGCCCGAAAATTGTATCTTTACAACTTTTGAAAAACAATGCTAGAAAACAACAATACCATAGACGTCATCGGCGCGCGCGTCCATAATCTAAAGAATATAGACATTTCCATTCCCCGAGAAAAACTTGTGGTCATCACAGG
>JBDLWE010000151.1:0-3518 GCA_039804445.1 Bacteroidota bacterium
TCATTTTTTTTCTTGAAATTGCTTATGATATCTTGAAAAAAATGAAAAGCAAACATTTTGATGTTCCTACAAAGCATGAAAGTAGCTATCGCTCGCACTATCACAGCTTGAATTGACAAACCTCCTGTTCCTGCACCTATTTATAAAACTTAATATCTTATGTATTACTTTATTTTGTCTATTTATAAATTATCAAAAACTATTATGCTAATCCAACTGGTAAATACTTGATTTATCGCGTGGTCGCCTGATTACACCGCCAACTGCTTCAACAATCGTCTCAATATCAATCCCAATATTGTTAAAAACCCAGCTAAAAATCCCCCAGTAATAATCCCTTTTGCTTTTCCAAATTTTTCTGTTTTTAATGGTAATATAGGCGCATCAATCACCTGAATTAAAGGCGTCTCTTTTCGTAAGGTTACTTTTGCAAGCTCGGTTTGTTTTACTAACTCTGTAAGTATTGCTCCGTTTGCTTGCACGTCTACCTGTCTGCGAGACGATGGTACACGTTTTATATTCAGTGCAGGGTTAAGTCCAAAGGTGTTATCGGTGGCAACGGCAACGCCCGTAATAGCGCCGTTGAGTTCACCTCTGATAGAATCTGTTTGTTTCATTAGAATTGCCAAATTCTTTTTCGATTTTTTACTTTTGGTTTCGATATAAAAAGTTGATACCTCTTTAACTAATGTTTCTGTAAATGATTTAGCAAAATCTTCATTAATAGATTTATATTCAATCGTTATAATCGATATTTTTTTGTCTTTTTGAATAACGGTCAAATCGGTTTTAATAATTTCTGCCGAAATATCGCCCAAAACACTATCGTGCAATCGGGTGAATGCGTTAGAATGATGGTTGGTAGCATATTTGATTTTGTTCAACTTGCTATCGTCGCTCCAATCTTCACGCAACTTATTAAAATCGATATAAGACTCTATCAACGGTACTACTTTTTTGTCTTGATTCAGCAACGTTTTTTCGACCATTTTTCGTGATTTAAAAAGCTCGATCAAATTTCCGCCTGCAAACATACCGCCGCCACCGCCGCCCAAGTCTATGCCAAACTGCCCAGCCAAAGCACTGCCAAGTCCGCCACCAGCTTTTTCTTCTTCTACTGCAAATGTGAGTGTTGCCGTGTAAACCGGTTTTTTATAAAACGAATATCCTATGCCCAATACCGCACCAACAATTGCTGCAAGAACAATAATTTTCCATTTTGATAATAAAAAATAGTACCACTCTTGGGCTTTTTGCATCAACTCTTTAAGGGTTATTTCGTCTTGCGGCTGATTTTCTTGCATCATCATCTTATCTTAAAATTGCAATTACAACACCTGCAATTGTAGCCAATAAACCGCTAATAGCCAAGATATTGGTTGGATCTGTCTTTTGCTTTTCGGGTCTTTCTGGAATCACGATTTGCGAGCCTGGTGTAACCCGAGGATAACTTCTAAAAAATAAAAAATTGTTAGCAACCGCTGCTTTTCCGTTTGGATAGATAATGTAAGCACGTTTTTTCCAGGCCTTAAAATCTACGCCACCAACAGCGTTGATATAATAGTTAAATCCTCTACCTCGCTGATATGGTATTTCTGAATTTAACAACACGTTTCCAACTACTTTTACGCTCTCTCTAAAAAGTGCAACCTCGATCTCATCGCCAGCAAGCAGTGTAATATTTGTTGAGCTTGTAGGGTCTTTAATAATTGCTGCCCACTTTACTGGAATTGTCAAATATTTGAGATCTTCGGTCAATTTTTTAGATAATTCAGCTTGTACTTTGTCATCTTTGCCCAAATTCAAATTTACGGCATCAACGTCTTCAATTTGTTTTTGTTGAATTGGTCTGTTGACCCTAACAGAATTTGGGTCTGCTCTTGATGTAAGTCCGCCAGCGCGAGACAATATGTCATAAATTTTTTCTTTTTTGTTGACAATCGCAAAGTTGCCGGGGTAAACCACTGCGCCACGAACCGTCACTGTTTCTGGAACATCATAAACTGCAATTTTGCGAACGCTAACAATGTCAAATGGCTTTAAAACCAAATTGTTGAGTTGCTCGTTGGTTGTATTGTCAACAACTATCTCAATGAGCTCAATTTTTTTAGGGTTCAAATCATTAACCACGTCTGATTTTACCATTCTTGCAATCTCAATTTTTTTTGACGCAGCATCATTTAAACCACCTGCTCTTAATATCAAATCATTAAGTGATAAATTTTCGGCATATTGATAGACCCCAGGTTTCTTGACCTCGCCATCAATTGTTACTCTAAAATTTTCTTTAAAATCGAAAATAGAATATACCTGAATGATGTCTTCTTTTTTTAATAAAATGTTTGCAGCGCTTGTACCTTTGATTACTTCTGCCAAATCTACGTTTAATATCGTTGGCGTAAAATCTTCTTTTAAACGAATTATAGTTGCGCGTTTCATGTATGCGTCTTCTTTTAATCCGTCAGATTTTTTGATCAAATCTAAAATTGTAATTCCTTCTGAAAATGAATAAACGTCGGGTCTAAAAACTGCGCCGTTTATTGTAATCTTGTTTTCAAAACGATCTAATATTTTTGTTATCTTGAACTCGTCACCATTCATTGGTTGGTAGGTCTTGAAATCTGTCGATTTGACCTCGGCAATTTTATATTCTTTATCTGTTTTTTTCAAAACATTTATTGTTGCCTTATAAGCCAAATCTGTAAAGCCTGATGAAAAATTAATTAACTTATCAAAGGTCTCGCCTTGTTTCATTTCAAAAATTCCTTGACGATTGACCTCTCCTGCCATTATGACACGATGCAAATATGCAGGAATTCTAATAACGTCATTGTCTTTGAGGTTTATATTGTCTGACTGGTCGCCATTGACTAAGAATCTATAAATATCAATATTTTTTATAACCTTGTTGTTTCTTATCAATTCTATGTTTCTGTAAGATCCGTTTGCTGCTGGACCACCGCCAACATACAACGCATTATATACAGACGACAGCGACGAAACAGAATAATTGCCCGGCTGTTTGGCGCCTATGAGCGTAATCTTGATGGTTCTAATCTTGCTTAAACTTATACCCACCTGCGATTGTCCCGACGGAATTGTACTGTATATTCGACCTAACGCCGATTTAATTTTTTGAGTCGCCGCTTCAATTGGCATTCCCGCAATCATGATTTGCCCGACAAACGGAATATTAATTTTGCCTTCGGCATTTACCGTCGCATTAGAATTCATTTCTTGAACGCCAAAAACACTTATTTGCAATTCATCTCCAGGGCCAAGTATATAATTTACAGGTGTAGCCATTTTTAAATTTGGCTCGAATGTAAGCGACTTGCCAGAAAACAATTCTGAACCAAAAACAACTATTTTAGGCTCTATTTTTGAATTTTTTCTTGATTTTTTGGTAGCACTTTTATTAGATTTTTTGTCAGTATTATTCTTAGTAGACTGGTCATCTTCTTCGACTTCGTCTTCGTCTTCATCTTCGTCTTCGTCATCGTACTTTTCTTCAACTT
>JBDLWE010000152.1:0-20553 GCA_039804445.1 Bacteroidota bacterium
GCGGCGTAGATGGTGTTATAAAAGCAAAGTCTGAAATGTATGTTCATTTGCGTGAAAATCACAAAATAGCGTTTGTAAATATTGACGATGCGTTACAGATTGATAGATCTGTAGGGATTGAACAAGTTTTTTTTGGAATTAAAAACGAAAAATCGTTTGTAGATATTGAAACGGTTGAAGCAAATCCGTTTGTTAAAATTAAATTTAGCAATACAATTGTAAACTCAAATTTAATTGGTTTGTATAATGCCAACAATATAAATGTTGCAATAACAATCGGAAAATATTTTGGTATTCAAGATGAAGTTATAAAAACAGCCATAGAAGCATACATTCCAGACAACAATCGGTCGCAAATGATACTAAAAAACGGAAACGAAATTATTCTTGATGCCTATAATGCCAATCCAAGCAGTATGGCGGTTGCAATTGATAATTTTTTGCAACTTGACAAACCCAATAAATTTCTTTTTCTAGGCGATATGTTCGAGCTCGGAGATGAGAGTATTGTCGAACATCAAGAAATTATAAACAAATTAAAAGCATCAATCGAAGTGCTATGTTGTTTTGTAGGATATGATTTTTACAAATGTAAGTCAGATGAAAAACATTATGTGTTTTTCGAAACATTCGATGATCTGAAACAAAATTTTGACACAAGTCAATTTCACGATGCCGCGATACTGATCAAAGGTTCGCGCGGAATGGCACTTGAAAGAATTTTAGAATTGTTGTAGATCAAAAATTTGTCATTTTTTTATTTATAAAAATGAAAATGTAGTTCTAACGACTCTTCGCTGCGCTTTTGTTTATCTTTGCAAAATCAAAAAACAATAAATGACGCCACATAAAGCAGGTTTTGTAAATATCATAGGGAATCCAAACGTAGGTAAATCAACATTAATGAATGCTTTTGTAGGCGAACGCTTGTCGATTATTACCTCAAAAGCACAAACTACGCGCCATAGGATTTTAGGAATTGTAAATGGTGAAGATTTTCAATTGATACTTTCAGACACACCCGGAATCATAAAACCTGCTTACGAAATGCAGGAATCGATGATGAATTTTGTAAAATCTGCGTTTGAAGATGCCGATATCCTGATTTATATGGTAGAAATCGGCGAACAAGATCTTAAAGACGAATCGTTTTTTAACAAAATTATTCACGCTAAAATTCCTGTTTTATTACTTTTGAATAAAATTGACAATTCTAATCAAGGGCAGTTAGAAGAGCAAGTAGCGTTTTGGACAGCAAAAGTCCCAAATGCCGAAATTTTTCCAATATCTGCACTTCAAAATTTTAATGTGCCAGAAGTTTTTCAACGAATTATTTCATTATTACCAGAATCTCCTGCTTATTATCCAAAAGATCAATTGACCGACAAGCCCGAACGATTTTTTGTAAACGAAACCATTCGCGAAAAAATTTTAATAAACTATTCTAAAGAAATCCCGTATGCTGTAGAAATCGTGACCGAAGAATTTCATGAAGACGAAAACATCATCAGAATTCGGTCACTAATAATGGTCGAGCGCGAAACCCAAAAAGGAATCGTCATTGGGCATAAAGGCGAAGCACTTAAAAAAGTTGGTGTGCAGTCGCGAGCCGATTTAGAAAAATTTTTTGGAAAACAAATTCATATTGAGCTTTATGTAAAAGTCAATAAAAACTGGCGAAGCAATGCCAATATGCTAAAACGATTTGGATATAACAACTAAATTTATTGTCTGATGGAACCTATTTTTGAAAGCAATCCGTTACTTGATAGACTACCAAAACACTTAAAGCAGTTTATAAAACCACAAAACTACGATGACTACACGCCTATAAACCAAGCAGTTTGGCGGTATGTGATGCGCAAGAATGTAAGCTATTTGTCACTAGTTGCACACAAATCTTATCTTGAAGGTTTAGAAAAAACGGGTTTAGAGGTCGATCAAATTCCGAATATGTACGGCATGAACCGTATTTTGAAAGAAATAGGTTGGGCTGCTGTGGCTGTCGATGGTTTTATTCCGCCAAACGCCTTCATGGAATTTCAGGCCTATAATGTCTTGGTCATTGCATCAGATATTCGTCAGTTAGAAAATATCGAGTATACACCCGCGCCAGACATCATTCACGAAGGTGCAGGCCATGCGCCAATTATTGCAAATCCAGAATATGCCGAATATTTGCGTCGCTTTGGCGAAATTGGTTGCAAAGCCATTTCGTCTCACAAAGACTATGAACTCTATGAAGCAGTTCGATTGCTATCGATCATAAAAGAAGCCGACGGAACGCCACAATCCGAAATTGATGCTGCCGAAAAAGCTGTCGAAGACCTACAAAACAACATGGGCGACGTGTCTGAAATGGCACAAATCAGAAATCTACATTGGTGGACAGTCGAATATGGTTTGATTGGCACCGTCGAAAACCCCAAAATTTATGGCGCAGGATTGCTATCGTCAATTGGCGAAAGCGCATGGTGCATGACCAAAAACGTCGTTAAAAAACCATACACATTTGAAGCCATAAACCAAAGTTTTGACATCACAAAGCCACAACCACAACTTTTTGTAACACCAGATTTTGCCTACTTAAGCGAGGTTCTAGAGCAATTTGCCAACACCATGGCACTTAGAACAGGCGGGTTGTCTGGCATCAAAAAACTTATTTACAGCAAAGCCATTGGCACAATAGAGTTGAGTACAGGCTTGCAAGTATCCGGCATTTTCACAAACGTTATCGAGCACGAAAGCAAACCAATTTATATTCAAACCAAAGGCCAAACTGCACTTTCATACCGCGAGAAAGAACTTGTTGGGCACAGCTCAAAAACACATCCAGCTGGTTTTGGCAGCCCTATTGGCAAGCTAAAAGGCATTAATCTGGCGATAGAAGACATGAGTCCGCGCGATCTCAAGGCCTATGATATCTACGAAGAAGGAAAAGTAAGCCTAGAATTTGAGGGCGGTATAGTTGTCTCCGGCGAAATCATCACGGGTTCCAGAAATTTGCAAGGCGAGATCATTATCATTAGTTTCAAGAATTGCACCGTCAAACATTTTGATGCTATTTTGTTTCAGCCCGAATGGGGAATTTATGACATGGCCGTTGGCAAAAAAGTAGTCTCGGCATTTTCTGGAGCAGCCGACATGAATAGCTTTGATTTAATAACCCACGTTGCTAAAAGCCAAACGATTAAAGCACACAAAACCGCACAAAAGTCTAGACTTGAATCACTTTATCAGCAAGTTCGTAACATCAGGACAAGTCATCAAGAATTTAATTCTTTACAAACAATTCAAAAAGAATTGCATAGTGATTTTCCCGACGATTGGTTGCTAAATATAGAAATTTTAGAAATTGCAAAAAATCAAAATTTAGAAGATCTCCAGCAAAAAACCATTAAACAACTTGAAAACTTAAAAACACAAAAACCAAAACTATCCGCCTTGATCGATAACGGAATAGCGCTCATCACACATAATGCATAAGTAAAAGTCACGCCCTACAAAAATTTTTATAATATTTTGGGCGTTGCGCGCGCCCGCCGCGGCGGGGAGCGCGCCGGTGTTCCGCTCCCAGTCTTTTTTTGGTTTTGCCATCAATATAACCGTCGAGGTGGCAAAAACCAAAAAAAGGACTTCCGCTCAACACCTAACGCTTGTGCGCCGTTGACCATGTTTGTTCAAAAAATAGCACAACAATCAAATCCTTACGCATATGAACAATCATTATAAAATCAATCGCGCATAACCTAAAATTGTGCTCGCAATAAAAATCAAAAAATCGAACCAAACCTAAAAAAACTAATCGTAGTAGCAGCAGAATGGCCCGAACCAAACTCGTCGGCAGCAGGCTCTCGCATGATGCAAATTTTAAACGTTTTTTTAGAACTAAATTATTCAATTGTGTATGCGGCAACAGCACATGCAAGCGTTTTTATGCCAAATTTAGCAGGTATTGGAATCAAAACACAACAAATTTTTCTGAATAGTAATTGTTTTGATGACTTTATCAAAATCGAAAAACCGTCTGTTGTTTTGTTTGATCGATACACGGCCGAAGAGCAGTTTGGCTGGCGTGTTGGCGAGCAGTGCCCAAATTGTATAAAAATTCTAGACACAGAAGACCTACATTTTTTGAGAAAAGCACGACAAGAATCAATCAAAAAATTTGGAAATCTAGAACATATAAATCTTTTTTCAGAAGTTGCTAAACGCGAAATTGCAAGCATTTTGCGAAGCGATTTGTCGTTGATTATTTCAAGTTATGAAATAGACCTACTTTACCAACAATTTAAAATCAATCCCGAAATTTTATGCTATCTACCTTTTTTGTACGATAAAATTTCGAGCGACCATATTTCAAAACTACCAACTTTTGAGGCTCGAAAAGATTGTGCATTTGTTGGTAATTTTTTTCATGAGCCAAATCTAGATGCAGTTCACCAACTCAAAAAGCATATTTGGCCATTGATTAGAAAATTAGATAATCAATTGATTTTAAATATTTATGGTGCATATATGCCGCAGAAAATTAAGCAACTTAATAATGCCAGAGAAGGTTTTTTGGTTCATGGTCGAGCAGAAAATATAACTACAGTTTTAAAAAACGCAAGATTATTGCTAGCGCCTTTACGATTTGGCGCAGGCATAAAAGGAAAGCTTATCGAGGCGCAACAACAGGGCACGCCAAGCATAACAACCCCTATTGGTGCCGAAGCCATGTCAGACAATATGTTATGGAGTGGTTGTATTGCCAGCAAAAATGACGATTTTGCCCAAGATGCGGTTAACTTTTATAATCAAAAAGAAGAATGGTTAATTGCGCAAGAAAATGGGTTTAAAATTTTTAATTCTCGGTATAATCGGCTTGAAAAAGAATTGGTTTTTAAAGATAAACTACGTTTTATTAGCACTAATTTAGAACACCATAGACAACAAAATTTTTTGAGTAGTATTTTAAACCATCATTTGTTGCAAAGCACAAAATTTATGTCAAAATGGATAAACGAAAAAAATAAACCACTTCATTAATTCAAATGTCAACTACTAGCAATTTTTGTTTATATTTGAATGTTATACTTTATAAAAATCCATCCCCTAATGAAGTTACAATTTTCTATATTGTTTTTAATTTTTTGCAATGTTTTTGGTCATGCACAGCTTGCCCCGTTTGTATTAAACACGTCATTTACAAATGAAACTTGCGTCAACAATGGCACCATTTCTGCCTCTACCCAAAACACGACGGCTGGCGCTACTGTGGTTTATCAAATTTTTCGACTACCAAATTTAACAACTCCAGTATCTACAAATGCCAATACTACCGGGCTGTCTGCTGCCGATTATCGAGTGGTAGCAACTCAAACGTTAATTACACCAACAGGTCTGCAGTCAAACACCGAAGAACGAACGGTCACAATAACGAATCAACTTGTAAATCTTTCTGTAAATATTACAAAATCTACAGCATCAAGTTGCGGCAATTCAGGCACTATAGTTGTCGAAACAGCCGCGGGAACGCCGCTTAGTTATGAAATTATTAGTGGGCAAGTTTTAAGACCTTCGCAGACTTCAAACACATTTAATAATCTGCCTGCTGGCAAATATCAATTCATGATTGTAGACAATTGTGGCAATTTTATAAAACCAGAATTTACACTTGTTTTGATTGATCCTGTGTTGACAATTGGCCTTACGAGTACGCCACCAGTTTTATCATCATGCACAAACATTGTCGTTTCAAATTCAATAACTGTTGCATCAGGTGCTACAATTGCCTATCCGCTTACGGTTGTTTTTACTATAAATCCATCGGTTGGAGCAAGTCAAGCAACTACAGAAACAATTTTGACTGGTAATGCCACCACATTTAATTATGTCCAAAATTTACCGATAACTTCTAATATTCCTTTTACTTACGACATTCTAATTACAGATGCCTGCGGGACACCTTTTCCGCAAAAGGGTAATAATGTAAACCCAAACCCAACAATTGCTGTATCGCAACAACCAGCTTTATGTGGCTTCAAGTTTTTGGCGGTTGAAGTCCGAAATTACTTGCCGCCATATACCTTAAATGTATTGCAATCGCCAGCAGGTTTTGTACCAGCTAATTTTGTACCAGCGCATCCAGGGCCATTTGCAACAAGTCTGCTTTTGTACGGTAGTATTTCAAACCCAACCCCTTTTGGACTTTATGAATTCGAAGTTACCGATGCATGCGGTCGAAAAGACAGAATGACCTATAACTTGGTTGAAGAGCCAATTCTGCCAACAGTAATTGGTGTTAACAATGGTTGTGGTTCTGTTTTTGGGTCAGTTACAATATCGTTACCACAAACCCGAAAAATTATTTTTGCAGAAATAACAACTGCGCCAAGTACATACACACTGCCTTTGCCAAACGATGTTTCGTCGTTTATAGAACCGGTGACAGGCATTGTTTTTATACCAAATCTGCCTATTGGTCTTTATAATTTTACTATAAAAGATAATTGTGGTGACACTTTTTTTGTTACTGTATCAGTTCCTGCATTTGTAAAACAAGGATTAGTTGTGTCGCAACTACCAAATTGTGTTTTTGGCTCATCGTCGATAAAAGTGAATAGCGGCAATGGAATTTTGAAAAACATTTCTATCACCTCGGCACCAAGCAATTACAATCAAGAGTTGCCGCATAATGTAACCAATAATATCAAAAACGGCGAACTGTATCTAGCAAATTTGCCTGCGGGTACATACAGTTTTGCAGCCACAGATTTTTGCGATTACAGTTTAACAATTACTGAAACATTAACAGGATACAATCGCACCGCGCCAGGTTTTGACGTGCAACGAAATTGTGGAACTTTTGATATTGTAATGGCAGAAACTTCTAACGGTATAAATATTGGTGGTTTCTGGTTGCAGCGTTTAGATACGGATACCAACACTTGGCAGCATCCAACAACAGGCGCAGCGTACATTGCGGGTAGTGTGCCAAATGCTGTCACGGGACAGTTGCTGCCCAACAACACGACAACTTTTAATTTTACGGCAACTGGAACATTTAGAATTTTAAAAACATTTCAAGCCTTTGATGCAGGCAGTGCAAATACCACCACAAAGACGTGCATAGACGAGTTAGGGCAATTTGATTATGAAGGCAGTCTAAAAATCACAGGTGCATACACACTTGATTGTGCGGGCGGGTCTGGCAACAGCAGCATAATCATAGACGTTGTTGGCGTGGCACCCTATAATTTTCAAATTATCGAAAAAGACGGGCTTCCGTTTTCAATAAACAATGGAACCAACAATACTTTTAGCGGGTTGGCTCAAGGAACTTATAAGGTACAAGTTATAGACAAGTGCCTAGGAAAAACCGCAATTTTCACATTAAGCAACCTCACAGGACTAGCTCGAGCATTTGCGTCAACAAACTTTTTGGATTGTCGCACCATTACAAACACAGTAAGCACTTTTGATTTGACCGCAAAAAAAGCAGAAATTCTAGGGCCACAAAACGCAAATTTGTATAATGTAACTTTTTATGTAAATCAGCAAGATGCCCAAAACGATATAAACCCAATCGTAAACCCTAATTTTTATGCAAACGTTACAAATCCTCAAAACATTTTTGCAAGGGTGACGCACAAAACCTTGACAGGGTGTTATGCCACAACAAGCTTCAGAATTTTTGTTGGTCAACAACCTACTCTTGCCACGCAACCAACATACACCGTGTGCGAAGGTCAAAATTTAAGATTGACGGTAGAAGCGGGTTTTAATGCGTATTTATGGTCAACAGGCGAAACCACAAACGCCATCTCGGTATCATCAGCGGGTGATTACACGGTAACGGCAACAAATATTTATGCCGCATCAAACACTTGTAGTACCACACTTACTATCAAAACACAACTTTCGGGTATTGCAAAAACCATCGAAATAAAAACCCAAGATTGGACAGCCAGCACCAATTCTATAGAAGTGGTTACGTCTGGTATCGGAGCATATCAATACTCAATTGACGATTTTATTTATCAAGATTCAAATGTTTTTTTAAATCTACCATCTGGTTTATACACCGTTTTTGTCAAAGATAAAAATGGATGCGGAAAACTAACTCAAGTTGTTGCCTTGCTCAATTATCCAAACTTTTTCACGCCCAATGGCGATGGCTATAATGAATTTTGGAAAATAAAATTCTCAAACCTCGAGCCAAAATTATACACTTATATTTTTGATCGGTTCGGAAAATTAATCACAGGTTTTGATGCTGGGTCAGTCGGGTGGGATGGTACCATGAACGGGCGATCACTGCCAGCAGACGACTATTGGTTTGTAGTCAATCGAGAAGACGGTCGAATTTATAAAGGACATTTTACATTAAAAAGATAAATTAAAAACATACAAAATTGAGTCAAGAAGTTAGAAACCTCGAACCAAAAAATCTGTGGAACAAATTTGCAGATTTAAATGCGGTACCGCGACCTTCAAAAAAAGAAGACCGTGTGATTACTTTTATCAAATCTTTTGGCGAAAGCCTTGGTCTTGAAACTTTTGAAGACCAAATTAGAAACGTAATCATTCGTAAACCAGCAACTGCAGGAATGGAAAACCGAAAAACGGTCGTCCTGCAAGGTCACCTTGATATGGTACATCAAAAAAACAATGATACCGTTTTCGATTTTGACCAACAAGGAATCGATATGTATGTCGATGGCGATTGGGTGCGTGCCCGAGGCACAACGCTTGGCGCAGACAACGGACTTGGCGTGGCTATGATCATGGCCGTTTTAGAATCAAAAAGCATCGAACATCCCGCCATCGAAGCACTATTTACAATAGACGAAGAGACAGGAATGACCGGCGCCTTAAACCTAAAAGGAGGTGTTTTAAAAGGCGAAATCCTGCTGAACATGGACACCGAAGAAGACGACGAAATAGACATAGGTTGCGCAGGCGGAATAGACGTTACTGCCACAAAAAACTATCCGCAGGAACTAACTCCAGAAAATTCTGTGGCCTACAAAATTACAGTAAACGGGCTCAATGGCGGACATTCAGGCATGGACATCAACAAAGGCCTAGGCAACGCCAACAAAATCATGAACCGATTATTGTTTAATGGTTTTGAAAATTTTGGACTTCAAATAGTGTCCATAAACGGCGGCAGTTTGCGAAATGCCATTCCTAGAGAAAGCGTGGCAAATGTTGTTATTGCCAAAATGTATGACCAAAGTTTTGAATTTGATTTGCAAAAAACAATCAATGACATCAAAAATGAATTCAAAACCACAGAAACAAAACTAGCAATTTCTATAGAAAAAATAAATGATTTGCCTGAATTTGTGATGGATCTCGGTACACAAGAAGGCTTTTTAAGAAGTGTCTATGCGGCACACAATGGCGTTTATAAAATGTCTGCCGACATGGAAAACTTGGTTGAGACCTCAAACAATATTGCCAAAATAACGGTTCAAGATGGCGAAATAAACATTCAAAACCTAACACGTTCATCGGTCGAAACTTCAAAAATAGATTTGGCAAATGCACTCAAATCTGCCTATGAACTCTTTGGTTGCGAGGTAATATTTGGTGGTTCATATCCTGGTTGGACACCCAATACAAAATCAGAAATTCTTGACGTTCTAGTAAATGTTTATGAAAAACAAAATTTCACAAAACCAAAAGTCGTGGCCTGTCACGCAGGTTTAGAGTGCGGGATTCTCGGCACAAACTATCCCGATATGGACATGATTTCGTTTGGACCAACCATCCACGGTGCACACTCGCCCGACGAGCGCGCAAGCATATCGTCGTCTCAAAAATTTTATAAATTTGTTATCGAGATTTTAAAAAATATACCGCATAAAAATTAAATTTCTTTGGGCGTTGCGCGCGGTGCTTCGCACGAGCGCGCCGGGCTGTTGTTCCAATCTTTTTTTTATTGTCGCACCTCGACTGCGCTCGGCACGACAATAAAAAAAAGGATTTCCACGACCATCCGTAACGCAGGTAAAGCCGTCGACCTAGTTTGTAAACAAAAAAATAACAATTTCTTATTGCACCAACTATGGGGTGATATTTCTAAGTTGGCAGTAATTTTACCAGAAAACGGGAGAATTAGTAAAATAAAATATTAGTGAATGAAATTTCCAGAATTTGAACTTGATGAGACTAACCACCAACTTTTAATTGATTTACGAAAATTATATGAAATAGAATTTGAAGTAAAAGATATAGAATATTGTGAAGTATTTACAAAGAATAATAAATCAATTATTTTTTATAATCCACGCATTGTAGATAATGATTCAATTGCTCATGAATTATTGCATATTTGGTTAAATACTTTTAATTATATTTCAGGAAACATTTTATTTTTATTAAGCCAAGAAAATATTAAACTCGATAAAATATTTATAAAAGGTTTAACTGATTATATAGGAAATTGTATGGATCATGTAAAAATGTATCCAAAATATATTGAATTAGGATACGATCCAAATAAATTTGTAACATTAGGACTTAAAGAAAAAAGTTTTTTAAATGATTTAAAAAAAATTAATGTAAAAAATATATTTAACACATATTATTCAAAATCAATTGAGTTGTATATAGGGAATTTAATATCGATTTATGCTGACCACGCACAAAATGATTATGAAAAACACTTACATTTATTAGAAAAAAAAGAACCTGATTTATTTATAATAATAACAAATTTTTGGAATAATTGGGTGAAATTTGACATTAAAAATATAGATACATTTTATAATTGTGATATTGATTTGATGAGCGCTTTTTACGATGATATTGAAAACTGGTCAAAAAATAAAAAAATAAAATAAAAACTACTGCCAACAGTGGTTTGCAAAAATTGGGGTTTTGGTCGTGACTTTACACATTGTTTTGTACTTTTGTGGTCAGTGATTAATCGAGGTTTAGGCTAACCAAATCCCTAACTTCTGCAAGCCACAAGACTTTAGCTGATATTCACCTTCAACGAACCACATACAAAGGCTTCTAGCCAATAAATAACTGATTTGAAAAAAGCGAATGTGGAGCAGAAACTAAATTTATATCGAATTTCAAAGACGGTTCAATTCGAGAACTTGCATTATGAATTCTGAAAGAAATTTGCCAACCATCGCTTAAAGTAACCAAAAGTGTAGTTTTTGAATTATCCTGATAAACAACTTCAATCAATCTGTTCGGTAATTTTAATTTCTGAATTTTTGCTTTAGGTTTAATATTTTCAAAAGGCAAGTTTAATGTTCCATGTAAATTATACGCTTGAATTTCAACTTTATTTTTTCCTTTAATTACTTTGTAGAAATCTTGTCGACCTATTAAATATTCAATTAATCTTTCGGCAACAATTCCAGTATTATCAGAATCTAAACGTAATAACTCTTTTTTAAAAGCATCTAAAACAGGAACATAAATTGACGAATGATAATCACCTAATGTGTCCCATTTTTGAGTTGATTTACTTGCAGTTCGCAAGTTCGCCAAATTATCGAAAATGGGTTTTATTTCTGCGAAATAAATAACAGAACATGGAACATTTAACCATTTTAAACCAAAATCAATATCATTAGACAAACGCGAATGTTTAACTGCACGATGATTATTTTTCGCAGAAATTCCAATTTCCCATTTTTGTATCGAGCGAATTGCTAAGACATCTCGCACATCGCCCGTTTGTCCCATTTTATCAGAAACAATTTCAAGCTGTAAAATATCATGTTCATTGATTCCATTTCCTAATCGTGGCTCAATGTCAAGTAGAAAGTTAACTGCAAAACTTGCAACTAATTTATAGTGACTTTGTTCCTTTTCATTAAAACTTGTGAAACATTTCTTAGCAGTACTGAACGGTTCATTTTCTACGACAGAAACAGAAGTAATTACTATTAGTCGTTCCAAAAATTCATTTAACAGCGCATATTCAAATGCTTTACCGTTTATTGTTTGCGTGGATATTTTTGCCATTATACAGTTATTGAATTAAACATTTCATTCATCTTTTGCCTAACAAATTCACCATTTTCAACTAAAGAAACATCCTCAAATATTTCAATATTATTTGTTGTATTTAAAGAAAAATCTTTTAGTATTTTTTCAGCTAAAATTTTTGCCATTTCAACAGGAACAGCATTGCCAATCATTTTATATCCTGCAACAACACTTTTATAGTAAAAAGTAAAATTATCAGGAAAAGTTTGAATTCTTGCACATTCTCTCACACTTAATCTTCTGTATAAATGCTCTTTACCTTTGACGAATTCTCTAATATTTTGTTCTATGAAATTCATTTTTGGCGCTTGTGGGTGGATAGGTGCGTGTCTGCCACCAGCTTGTATTGTAAAAGAAACTTCATCCCATGACCGAACTCTATTTCTAGACATAAACATTGAGGAGAAACCGCCAATCATATATTCGTGATTAGTAACTTTACAACTTGCCCCATTTGTGTAATTTCCATCTTTCGCAGGCAATACGTTGTCATTTAAATCGCTAATAGTATTATTTAAAGTTACTTTATTTTGAATTGTTATTCCTTTTGGAAATTGAAACTTCATTTCTAGATCGTTTCTATAACCGATAAAAAAAACACGTTTTCTATCTTGTGGAACACCAAAGTCAGATACATTTAATAATTGAAAAGATAGGTTGTAACCAATATCTGAAAACATTTGTTTAATATTTGCGAGAGCGTCTCTATGAATAGGTAGTAACATTCCAGAAACATTTTCTGCAAGAAAAAATTTAGGTTTTTTATCTGCAAGAATTCGCATAAACTCATAAAAAAGCTGGCCTCTTTTATCTGTAATTCCTCTTTTTGAGCCAGCTTCAGACCAACTTTGACAAGGTGGTCCGCCAATTATTCCATCACAATCAGGAACCTCCGTAGAAGGAATATCAACAATACTTCGCTTATCTAAAATAGTATATTTATGATTTTTTTCGTAAGTTTCCCATATTTCTCTATCATATTCATTTGCCCAAATTACATCAAAGCCAGCTTTTTGAAAACCTAAATCAAGACCGCCTGCTCCAGCAAAAAAAGAAACTATTTTCATAACGAAAAAAATTAATATATTAAATTACAAATTTAATATATTTAATAGCTGAATTTAAAAAAATTAAAAAGTATAATTATAAAAACTTAAAAATGACCATCATCGAACAGCGCCTTGTTGAAATTTTGGTTTTACACAAACTTTATAGCTGGTTTTGTACTTGGAAGTTGGTTTTTTATTGGCTATATTATGCTAATCGATTCCCCAACTGCAACCAAGCTACAAGACTTTTAACATTAATATTTTCGAAATCATACATATTTTTAAAATAAAAAATTACTACCAAACTATATCGTTTTCGCTTTCATAATTTCAAATTATAAATTACTTTTGTATTATAAAAAAATTGACTAAAAAATGAATTTTAATCTTACCGAAGAACATTTAATGATTCAACAAGCAGCAAAAGATTTTGCTGTAAACGAGTTACTTCCGGGTGTTATTGAGCGCGACGAGCACTCAAAATTCCCTACAGAACAAGTCAAAATGATGGCTGACCTTGGGTTTATGGGCATGATGGTCGACCCAAAATATGGCGGATCAGGGCTAGACAGCATTTCATATTGTTTGGCAGTAGCAGAAATTGCAAAAATAGACGCATCTGCAGCAGTCATTATGTCGGTCAACAATTCTTTGGTTTGCGCCGGATTAGAAAAATATTGCACCGAAGACCAAAAACAAAAATATCTTGTACCACTTGCCAAAGGCGAAAAACTTGGTGCTTTCTGCCTGTCAGAGCCCGAAGCTGGCTCAGACGCAACATCACAAAAAACCACAGCCATAGACAAAGGCGATCACTACTTGCTCAACGGCACCAAAAACTGGATAACCAACGGTTCATCTGCTTCTATTTATTTGGTCATTGCACATACAGACATTGACAAAGGGCACAAGGGCATCAACGCCTTTATAGTCGAAAAAGGCTGGGCTGGTTTTGATATTGGTCTTAAAGAAAAAAAAATGGGAATTCGTGGTTCAGACACGCACTCGTTAATGTTTACCGACGTAAAAGTCCCTAAAGAAAACAGAATTGGCGAAGACGGTTTCGGATTCAATTTTGCAATGAATGTCTTGAATGGCGGCCGAATAGGTATTGCATCTCAAGCTCTTGGCATCGCTACAGGTGCTTACGACCTTGCATTAGCATATGCAAATCAGAGAAAAGCCTTTGGAAAAGAAATTTTTAAACACCAAGCAATAGCCTTTAAACTAGTCGATATGGCTACGCAGATCATGGCTGCCAAACTGCTCGTGATGAAAGCCGCGTCAGAAAAAGATGCAGGTCAAGACATTTCGCAATCTGGTGCCATGGCAAAACTATATGCCAGTCAAGTAGCCATGGACACAACTATCGAGGCAGTTCAAATTCATGGAGGCAATGGCTATGTCGCAGAATATCATGTAGAACGGATGATGCGAGATGCCAAGATTACCCAAATTTATGAAGGAACTTCAGAAATTCAAAGAATAGTAATTTCGAGAACACTCGTGAAATAGTTCATAATTTTTTGTGAAAACAAAAACCGCTATAGATAATTTTAGATATGTTTTTTCGTTTATATATTCTAATGTAGATATATTTGTTTGTTAATAAATGGTATTGCACTGGTTTTATAAAACCATGTCTACGGTTGCCCCAGCGTTAGGTGTTGAGCGGAAATCCTTTTTTGTGATTTTGCCACTCTACGGTTATGGGCTTGGCAAAACCACTAAAAAGATTGGGAGCGGAACACCGACGCGCTCGTGCGATAGCACCGCGCGGAACGCCCATAGAAACAACAGAATGCTAATGGGTAATCTAGATTTTAAGATAATGAGGTTTTTTTATAAAAATTTGAATTGTAAATGAAAAACTTTTTGAAAATTATTTGTGCGGGCATGCTTATTTTTATTACTCAAATTGCTGTTGGGCAAGGCGGCGCAACCACTTGTTCGATCATGCAAAGTAATTTTCAGGCATTTCAGTCATGCGCAACCGATGTGCCATTTACAAATCAAATTGCAAGTAATTCTGAGTCTTATCGGCCTAGTTGTTTCAATCAGCCGCTGCAAGCACCAACGTGGTTTTATATAAAAATTAAAAATACGGGCGTTGTTGATTTGCAAATTAGTCAAGTAAGTAATCTTGGCAATCCTATTGACGTCGATTTTTGTTTATGGGGGCCTTTTACAAACCTTAGCGGTACAATTTGTAGCAGCTTAAGTGCTGCTACCGAAGTAGATTGCAGTTGGTCTATTGATGCAGTAGAATCGGTTACTATTCAAGATGCTGTGCAAGGACAGTTTTATATACTGGTCGTTGATAATTTTGTAAAAGTGCCAGGTACGATAAGAATTTCGCAGGTTGGTGGTTCTGGCAGTTCTGATTGTAGTTTTTTGTCATCTGTAAAATTAAGGGATACGGCCAATGACGAAATTAGGCAGTATAACTATTGTAAACCAGCAACAAAAGATTTGATGGCCGTGATAAATGTTGCTGATTTTACAGGAAATCTTACAGATCTACGGTTTAATTATCGTTGGTCTAGAGACGGCGTTGTGGTCGCTACTGTAAACAACAGTGCGTTAAACACCAATGTTTATTCAGCGAATCAAACAGGGCTTTTTAAAGTAGAAATTGCTGTATATGACGTTACTGATTCGAGTGTTAATATAAATAATGTGCCGTTTTTGCCTGACCAAACCGCCGAGATTGATTTAAAATTTTTTGAAAAACCAAGTCTAAATACCACAACAACCACCGCAAACTTGTGCGATTTAACTGCGCCAAATAACGACGGAATTACGGCTACTAATTTAACTCAGTTTTATAACAGCATAACTAATAATACGCCAAATATTTCTTTGAGGTTTTATCGAGATAGTGCTTTAACGCAGCAAATTTCAAATCCTAGTGATTTTACAAATACAACTGCCAATAACCAAACAATATATGTGGTTGGTGAGGTGACAGGGCAACCATTTTATTGTCCGTCTAATGTGGCAACCCTGCAACTTGTGATATCGCCAACGAGTCTTGAAGCCTATCCAGACGTTGTGCCGGTTTGTCCGATATTAAACTTGAATTACAGTACTATAGATTTTGATACACAAAGACAACGCATTAAAAACACTTTTTTTCCGACGTCAAATGTAAACATTCAATTTTATACCAATCAAAATGATGCAAGTTTAGAGCAAAATCAATTAACAAATGTGAGCCAGATTGCAGTTGGCACGTCTACAATTTTCACAAAAATAAAGTCTGGTGTAAACTGCAACAATATTGGCACTTTTTTAGTGCGGGTTAAATCTGCTCCATTTTTGAGCGTTATAACCAACGTAAATATTTGTCGAAACGATATTTTGTTATTACAAACCAAAGATATCGAGGCTACTACGGGTCAGTCGTCAACGATTCAAGTAAGTTATCATATTTCGCAAAGTGACGCAGAAAACAATGTTAACCAAATTTCAAAAAACGTACCTTTTAATGGAAGTATTGGTCAAAATAGTATTTTTGTGAGACTTTTTGATAGCGCTACCCAATGTTTTTCGACTGTGAGATTTGTTGTTGTGGTTTATCAAAATCCGAGCGTAAATCAAAATCCAGAGCCATATGCGGTTTGTGGCACAACTACTGGCATTTTTGATTTGCAGTCGAGAATCTCGGATTTAGTAGGCACAAACAACTACTCGGTTTTGTTTTTTGAAACACAGTTGGATTTAGCAAACAATAATCCGATAGTAAATAGTGCAACGTACACAACCGTGCCTAGAACTATAATTGCACAAGCCACAGACGCTGCAAACAACAGCTGCAAGTCACAGACCAATTTGCAGTTAGTTGTCAATCAAAGGCCTGGAAGTAATACTAATCCTTTACCTTTTTTAAAATGTAATTCTGCGGGGTTTGATACGTTTGATTTACGGACTAGTGAGCCCCAAATGGCGGGTAACACGCCCTTGAATTCAATTGTTTTTCGCTATTATATAAACAGGTTAGATGCAACAACAAATTCAAATAACACAATTGTTGACGCACAAAATTTTCAAAATACTGTCAAAAATTATCAAAAAATATTTGTTAGAATTAATAATGTTGACCCAGCATTATTTTGTTTTTCAATTTTAGAACAAGAAATTTTTGTAGGTGCGTTTCCGCCTAATAATCTAAACAAAATTCCTTACTATATCTGTAAAGATGCCAATAACGTGGTTATACAAGAGGCGGTTATTGATACAAAACTTGCCCCACAAAACTATGTTTTTCAATGGTTTATAAATCATGGTGCAGTAATAGGCAACGAAATTATAGGCGAAACTAACGCAATGTTTTCGACTGCTGTCAATGGGTTGTTTTCTGTAAAAATCACTGATACTTCTGTGCAAACTAATTGTATAACGGTTGCAAATTTCGAAACAAGGACTCTTGTAGCGCCCCAAAACATTACTATATCACCAGACGAAATTATTGCGTTTGCCCAAGCAAATGTCGTATCCATAGATGTAACGCCTGTTTCTAACGAATACGAATATCAACTTAATTTTGGACCATGGCAAAGCAGCAATATTCTTTCTGATTTAAAAGCAGGTCAAAACACAGTACAGGTCAGAAACAAAAACGGCTGCGACGAAATTTCAAAAAAAATTATTGTGGCGAATTATAAAACTTTTTTTACACCCAACGGTGATTCTTTTAATGATTTTTGGAAAATTGATGGCGACGTTGCCTTAGATATTATAAAAACTATGATTTTTGACCGTTTTGGACAACTAATTTATGAACATAGTAAATCAAGTCAAGGGTGGGATGGCACATTCAACGGGCAGCCGATGCCAGCCGATGATTATTGGTTCAAAATTGAATATACCAATCAAGGAGTGAGTTCTGAATTTCGGGGAAATTTTGCTTTAAAAAGGTAAAGTAACTTCAGCATTATTTAATAACCATCTGCAAAACAGGTGGTTTTTTTATAAAAATTTGTTAAATTATAGCAATAATTTTTAAAATGAAAGTATTACTATTACATTTGTTTTATAATTTAACACTTGCAAGCAAAAATCATTTCAAATTTTGATAATTATTTAAATTAATAAAAATGAAAATGAAAAATTTAATGTTCGTATTAGTAGGCTCTTTGGTTATTTTGAGTTCTTGCAACAAATCTAAAAATGATGCAGCAACCGCTGCCGAAGAAACTAATTCAAACAAAACCGCTCCAAAAGTTCAAAAGATTATTGACGATTTGGGACTTGTTTACGTCGAAGAAGGCGCAAACGACATCATTACCTATGATGAAGTAAAAGCCGCTGAGCAAGCGCGGTGCGACGCACTAGTAAAGATTGGAAAAATCAAGGAAGAAGCCGGAGATTATAAAGCCTATACCAATCAAGTACTGTCTGAGGCATACAACTATGACTATGGTAAAGTTTTTTTTAAACCAACCTTGGCTTTTGGCGACCAAACATATAGAAACGACAAAAAAGGCGCATTGGCATATTTTGTAGGTAGCGACAAAGACTATCTAAACGATAAGGGATTTGCACTTACACCGTGGGTAAAAGCGAGATATGACAACGCTGGCAAAAAAATTAAGGCATTCAAATTTATGGGTCTGTAGCAATAACTATGGGTAATGTCTATGTGACCAACAAAAATAGTAAAGAAGTAAAAGCTGACAAAACGTGGGTTTTCAAGAAAGGAAAAGACGGAAAACTAAGAATAATAGTTCACAAGTCAGCGTTACCATTTGACCCATCAAAATCATAATTTGTTTATTAAATTAAATCTTATTTCAACTAGAAAACGTTTTGCAAAAGTGTATTACTTTTGTAAAATGTTTTATTATAACAACTACAAAAACCTAGTTAATTTAAAAATGAAAAAAATTCCCCACATTTTTACTCTTGCACTATTGCTTAACGCTACAATCGGTTTTGCACAAAATAACACAAGAATTTCAGACAATAACAATATTGGCTGGTACACCTACAACGGGATCTTCAAAATCAATAAAAAATTCGGTATCCATACCGAATATCAGTTTCGTAGAGATAATTATATTACAGACCTACAGCAGGGTCTTACAAGAGTTGGCGTAAATTATCAGTTAAATCCAAACATTCAGTTGCGGGCTGGTTATGCACACATTGAGACTTTTCCGTATGGCGATATAAATCTTAATGGTTTTGGAAAAGACTTTACAGAGCACCGAGCTTTTGAACTGGCAACCGTTACAGACAAAATTAGTATTGTTGACTTCTCACACCGTTTTATGCTTGAGCAGCGATGGGTCGGACGGTATTCTACCGCAAACCTGACTATAGAAGACGAATTTTTGTTTTTGAATCGGTTTAGATATATGTTCAGAATGACAATACCCTTAGAAGGAAAAAGTGTTGAAAACAAAACACCATATTTTGCGGCCTATAACGAAATTTTTATAGGTTTTGGAAAAAACGTAAACGAAAATATTTTTGATCAAAACCGTATTGGGCTTTTGCTTGGATACCGATTTAACAAATCGGTTAGAATCGAAGGTGGATATTTGAATCAAATTGTTCAACTTGGCCGTGAGGTTGGCGGCAGAAACGTTTTTCAATACAACAATGGTATTATTGTAAACACCGTTTTTAACTTTGATTTAACCAAAAAAAAGTAAAACTGCTAGCAGACCGGGTTTAAAAAGCTAACTAAAGGTTATATGAATCATGACATTTTCTTCAAATAGAATTGGTTTTTTGACATTTTTAGTAACATTCCAGTTATCTTTTTCGCAAAGCGATTTAGGTACTTGGAATATTTTTAATTTTAACGCAAAATTTGACAAAAAGTGGAGTTCATTTGCAGAGGTGCAACTACGAAGTTTGTCTTTTTATGACCAATTTCATTACTACGAGTACAAAGTAGGCATAAATTACGCGGCGGCAAACAATTTTGTAGCCACAACAGGAATAGGCTCCTACAATACTTTTGACGAAGGCGGAAATTTTATTCGGCCAATGCAAAACCAAGAAGTTAGAACGTGGCTTCAATTTGGAATTAAAACACCCGTAGAACGTTTAATATTTGATAATCGTTTACGGTTCGAACAACGGTTTACGTCAAACGGTTACCGAAATAGGTACCGACTTCGCATAGGCGCAACAATGCCTATTAACAACAAAAAAATTATTCCAAAAACGCTGAGCGTAATAGCTTGGAACGAAATATTTTTTACAAATAAAGAGCCGTATTTCGAAAGAAATCGATTTTTTGTAGGTTTGAGCTACGAATTCAAAGATTTTTCTGTTCAATCGGGATACATCAGACAATTTGATTATAGAATTAACGACGAAACTGGCCGAAGTTTCTTTAACTTTGTCATCTTGTATCATGTCGATTTTAGTAAAGAAAAACAATTTCAGTCGTCAACCGCCGATTAAAATGTAGATTATGGAAGCACTTTTAGAAAATATAAAAATAAAAGCCAACGAAAAAATTTTTGTTAAAGAT
>JBDLWE010000153.1:0-3749 GCA_039804445.1 Bacteroidota bacterium
GAGTCTGATGATATTGATTTAGGTACAATCGGGGAAATTTCCGCTATTGCTTTCGGTTTCTTGTAAAGTTACCGACAACGTCCTGTGGCTTGGCGTCAGTTGGGAATTTGGTTAGCGAAAGGTATCGAATAAAAAACCAATTTTCAAGTACAAAACCAACTTTAAAGTTTGCCTAAAACCCCGATTGCGCCAAACCGCTGTTGGCAGATAGTGCTTTTATTCAATTTGTTTTAAAGATTCTATAAATTGTCTCGGTGTTAGGACTAAGGTATTAATCTCTAAACTTTTATAGAGTGCTTTGGTTTTTTTAATCATTTTTTTATCAGATGTTATAAAAATATCGCAATGCGCACCATAAAAACAATGTAATGCATCATTAAAAAGATTGTCATATTTATTTTTTTCGTTTAATTTATCGGAACTAAAACCTATAAAATCTAATTGCATAAACATTCCTGTTATTTTCGAAAAATCTTTATTTTTTGATGATTCAATTTTATTGTTTTCAATGTACAGTTCTGTAAAAGACTTGTTAAGCATTGTTTTTGGCATTGTCTTGTCTAGTAATTCAATTACATTTTCGACATTATTTACATTTGGATCAAGTTTAATATAGCTTGTAAAATAAGATCGCAATTCATTATAAAAAGAAGGATTATTTTTAATTTCATTTGTTATTTCAAAAAAATCTTCCATAACTGCATAGATGCTATTCTCTACCTTTGCCTTTTTTAATAATGAAACAAATGGAATTTTTGAAACCTCACATTGTTTAAAATTTATATTATGTGGAATTAATTTATACATTTCAAAAATATTCCCCATTCCATATTTGCTAAATATTTCAGTTATGCTTTCAATACTGATTATACTATTTTCTTTTTCATCTTCAATTAAACTTTCAAAGTATTCATTTGGATTTCTAAAATGCCAAATAGAATTTTCTTCGTTCCAATATTGTGATAAACATATATTTTGTGTTACGAATGAAATAAAATTTAATGCATTAGAAACTCTTTCTCTTTCACCTTTTTTATAACTTTTCATTAAGTCGTTTAAATGTGCATTTGAAAAAGGGACAACAATTTTTGTTTCCGTATTTGTTACAATATTCAGTATGGTTTCAAATATTATCTTTTCTGCATGATTTTCTATATTTTGAATTTGATTTAATGTTGTTAATACATTCCAATCAAGATAAATTTTTATCATTTGTTGCGGTATGTTTTTGAATTTACCCATTTTTTTTAGCATTTCTGCCAGCAGACAATTTACGCAATATATTTGCAAAAATTTGTGTAATTTGTGGTCAAAATTTTAAGCACTATCAACTAAACATTGGAAACAATAACAGGCTTTTTTTTCGGGTTTCTAGCAGCTGCCATCGGCACATTTCCACCAGGTTTGCTCAATATGACCGCTAGCAAAATCGGCATCAACGACGGCAAACTTCGCGCTATTTTGTTTGCCGTTGGTGCCGCAATTGTGGTCATGTGTCAGACTTATGTTTCGGTAGCTTTCGCAAAAGTTATCGATGGCAATACCGAAATTTTAGTACTGTTGCGAGAAATCGGATTTGTGATTTTTAGCGTTTTGACATTTTATTTTTTTTGGACCTCAAAAAAATTTGTACCCAAAAATCAAGCATTTAAAATCAAAAGCAAAAAAAGTAGCTTTTTTCAAGGCATTATGTTGTCTATGCTCAATTTTTTTCCGATTCCGTACTACGTTTTTGTGAGCAGCAGTTTGGCAGGACACAACTTGTTTTTGTTTGAAATTTACTTCGAATCTTGGTTTGTTGTCGGCACAGGCATAGGTGCTTTTTTGATATTTTTGGGTTACATCGAATTTTTTAAAAAGAAACAAAAATCTAATTTTGTTTTAAAAAACATGAATTACATTATTGGTTCAATAACAGCTGTTGTGGCATTACTATCGCTAATAAAAATAATTCAATATTATTGGAAATGAATCCCGAAAACGAAAATTTTTTTGAGCGAGTTTACGTCATTGCCAAACAAATTCCGTTTGGGCGAGTAACAAGTTATGGCACAATTGCTCGTGCGTTAGGCACAGGTCGCTCTGCACGCATGGTAGGTTGGGCCATGAACGCAAGCCACACAATGCCAGACGTTCCTGCGCACAGGGTCGTGAACCGCAATGGACTTTTGACAGGAAAGCATCATTTTGACGGTACAAACCTCATGCAACAACTTCTTGAAAACGAAGGTATTGTTGTCATAGAAAATCAAATTCAGGATTTCAAAAAAGTTTTTTGGGAGCCACCGACAAAAATCGAGTAAAAATTTTGACCTGCACAATTGTTGCTACTAATTTTACAAATTTTGATTGAAATAGTATAAGATTAATTTGCATAAAAAGTTTTAAATTCGATAATAATTGACTCGTGCAAACTGCACAAAATGTTGATTTATAATTTTATTTAAAATCATGAAAAAGAGAAATTTTTTGTTTGGAAGTTGCCTTTTGTTGTTGTCCTTTTTTGCGTCTGCTCAAGTATCTGTTAACGTAAATCTAGGCCGTCCGCCTGTTTGGGGACCAGTTGTAACGACCGAAGAATATTATTTTTTGCCCGAAATAAACTCTTATTACGACATTCGACAATCGCAATTCATTTATCAAAACAACGGGGTTTGGGTTCGCAACCGTGCTTTGCCGCGCATTTATAGAGGCTATAACCTTAACAGCGGACAAATTGTTGTTTTGTCCGATTATAGAGGTCGCAGCCCGTATGCAAACTTCAAGTCGCACAAAATCAAATATTTTAAAAACAACGGAAATAATGGCAATAATGGCAACAACGGCGGTGGTCATGCTAATGGCAAAAACAAAGGTCACAAAAACGGAAAACATTAGTCGGATTTTGTATAATATCGATGATAACTTTTGGTCAATCTTGAAAATATAAATTTTCTTTAAAAAATAGTTTTCTGGCCTGAAAGTATTCCCGCGTGAGGGATCCGCCACGGCGGACATAGTAGAGCAAGGCGCCGTGCGCGCGTGAAAGCCCGAAGACAAAAAACAAAAAGCCAAGTCAATCTCGTTTTTAAAACGAGATTGACTTGGCATTTTGTTTTTTTTGGGCACGCCCAAATTATGTAAAAAATGTTTTATTTACCAAATTAACTGCCACACATCTCACAATCGTCAACATCGGCGTTTTTGGACAATTCAATCATTGCGCGATATTCTTCTGGCGAAATAGACACGGGTTCATTGACAAGTGCCATTTCAGGCTCTTTGACTTCGACTTCTGCTGCTTGCTCTGTTTTTTTGTCGTTGTTTAGTGTGAACTTTATGGCATCGACGGCAGCTTTGGTCCGCAAATAGTACATGCCGGTTTTTAGACCAGACTTCCAAGCATAGAAGTGCATTGAGGTTAGTTTTGCATAATTGGCATTTTGCATAAACAAGTTCAGTGACTGCGATTGATCAATAAAATAACCACGGTGACGACTCATGTCTATAATGTCTTTCATCGACATTTCCCAAACAGTTTTGTACAATTCTTTTAAGTCGGCAGGAATAGCGAGGTTTTGAACCGATCCGTTTTCGCGCATTAATTCTTGTTTCAAGGTTTCGTTCCACAAACCGCGTTCAACCAAATCGTTTAATAAATGTTTGTTTACCACGATAAACTCGCCCGACAACACACGGCGTGTATAAATATTGGATGTATATGGCTCGAAAGCTTCGTTGTTACCTAAAATTTGCGATGTCGAAGCCGT
>JBDLWE010000154.1:0-9442 GCA_039804445.1 Bacteroidota bacterium
GACAAAGTAACATAAGCAAAACGGTCGTAGTCAAAATCTGCCTGCGCATAAACACCAACTATATTACGCTCTTGTGTAAACTGTAAGGGTCTTAAACCATTAAATACTGATTGAGTTGCAAAATTAAAATGTCTAAAAACATTAAAAATCTGTTGTCCTTCGCTTCGAACACCTTGTCTGTCATAATTTTCTAATCGTGACGTCGCACCAGTGTTAAAGTTGAAACCTACTTTATCCGTCAGTGCATAACTTCCTGTTAACAAAATGTTATGGTCATAAATAAGATTATTGTTATCTAAAGTTTGATACTCACCTAATCTTGGACCAGCTGGTGCGCCGACGTTTGTACCATTTTCGTTTCTTTCGTTATAAAAATCGTAACCAAGACGATAAGTTAAGTTCAGGTTTTTATTTATTTCGTAATTTAACGTTGCATTACCGTAAGCTCTGTTTGTAATTTGTCTAAAAAATGAGTTGTTTAAAGTCCAGTATGGGTTTATAATATCATTACCAGCTCTATAGCTACGGTTTGCACCAGTAATTGGGTCTTGGTAAGGCCAGCCTTGTAAATCTACGTTTCTAGGTGTATAGAAAATATCTGCATAGATAGAAAGACCAGTACTATTATCCGCTACTCCTGAGCCTGTACTTCTTGCCACTGGTGGCGTCAAGAAGTTTGTTCTTGCGTAGTTCATTGTACCGCTAATGGTAAATTTGTTTGTTAATTTTGATTTTCCACCAGCACTGAGTGATGTTCTGTTCAATTTGTTGCCTGGTGTAAAACCTTCGTCGTTTAAGTGACCAACGTTAAAATTGTAAGTAGTGTTTCCGTCTGCACTTGAACCAGCAATGTTTGCACTAGTTGAAGAAACAAAACCAATTCTAAAAAAGTCTTTAACGTTGTTTGGTTTAGCTACGTATGGGATTCTCACACCCTGTAGGTCAGGGAATGAAAGTGCATTCGTTGCTCTAGAATATGGGTGCAAGACAGTACCTGCTGCATCGATTCCAGATGTTGGCGCGCCATATCCGCCAAGGCCTGCTTGATAGAAACCTGGGCCCCAGTTGCTAAAGAATTGACCATATGCTTGGTCAAAACCGTTACCAAATGTGTTCTGATAATCTGGTAACGATGCAATTTCGTTCATAAATATAGACTGAGAAACTGTAATTTCAGTTTTCTTCGAGCCTTTTCTGTTTGCACCACCTTTGGTTGTAATTAAAATTACACCATTGCGACCGTCAGTTCCGTACAATGTTGTTGCAGCATAACCCTTTAATACGTTTACACTGTCAATGTTGTTTGGGTCTAGATCTAAAAATCTACTAGATCCAGAATTACCATTAGCAAAGTTTCCTGAAGCGTTTGTTGCACCAGAAAATGGCACACCATCTACAATAAACAATGGTTGCGTATTACCAGAAATTGAGTTTAACGATCGAATGGTAATGTTGGTTGCAGAACCAGATATACCACTTGCCTGAGTAATTGTAACCCCAGAGGCTTTACCTGTCAAAATTCTTGCAACATCACCCTCTGCACGTTGCTCAATGTCTTTTGCTTTAATTTGGCTTGTTGCATACCCAAGTGCTTGCTTCTCACGCTTAACACCTTGTGCGGTAACTACAATACCTTCTAATTGCGTTGCATCATCTTGAAGTTTTACATTCATTGTTGATCCGCTAACAGCAACTTGTTGCGTTTTCATACCTACATAACTAAAAACAAGTACTTGACCTGTTTTAGCGGTAATAGAAAAACCGCCGTCAAAATCGGTTTGCGTGCCTGTTTTTGCACCCTTAACCTCAACGCTCACGCCTGCAAGTGGCGTATTTGCTCCGTCTGTAACCTTTCCGGTTACAGTCTTCTCTTGTGCAAACGTCATCTGCACAAACAACATTATTACTAATGTTAAAAGATTGTAAATCTTTACCTTCATAAATTGATTATTTTAGTTTGTGCAATAATACTAATTATTTGTTAAAAAAAACAAATTTATTTAGTTAAATAATTTATTTTTTAATGTTAAATACTATTTATATCAAATTAACGACAAATTGCACAATTTTATTGATAAAATGCACTTAACATAGCCTTAACAAGCAATATTTTATAATATTTCCAATTTTTGTAATTTTTTCGCATTAATATAAATGATTTTCAATACTTTTACATTAATGTTTCTAGATATATGAAAAAATTTATTAGTTTCTGGTTGATAATTTCTTACTATTTAACATTTGCTCAAAGCGAAATAGAAATTGCGCCACCGTATAATATAAAAACAGTTTCGTTTACTCAAAATAACCAAAACGTGATTCCGGTATTTAATATCGCAGACAATTTTCAACTACAATTTGACGATTTATATGGCGACGAAGCCAACTATTATTATCAAGTGCAGCACTGCGATTATGACTGGAGACCATCGGCGTTGTTCAAAAACGAATATATTCAAGGGTTTGATGACCAACGAATCATCGATTACGTGACTTCTTTAAATACATTGCAAACATATGCGCATTATAAACTTTCGTTTCCAAATAGGTTTACAACAAAATTTCTAGTGACCGGCAATTATGTGCTTAAAATTCTTAACGAGAACAAAGAAGTGATTTTTTCAAGAAAATTTATGTTGTACGAAAATTTGGTTTCTGCACCCATTCAAATAAAAAGAGCACGAAATGTAAAAGATTTGAACACCAAACAAAACATTGAGTTTACAATAAAATCTGCCGCAATTCAGTTTCAAAATCCTTTGCAAAACGTTAAAGTTTTTTTATTTCAAAACGGGAAAATAAACGAAGGAAAATCAAATATCAAACCAATGTTTACAATTGGTAATGACTTAGTATATAGATATGATGCAGAAACACAATTTTGGGGCGGCAATGAATTTCTTTTTTATGAAAATAAAAATATTAGGGGTGCCACCAACACTGTGTCATATATAGATACCAAAGGTGGTATATATAATACCCATCTTTTTGCAAATAGTAGCCGGGCAGATTTGCCTTATACTTTTTTTCCAGATGTAAACGGAAATTTTCAGATTTCAAACCTAAACTCAAATATAATTGAGACCGAGGCAGACTATGCTTGGGTTTATTTTACATTGGCAAATCCATTAAATTTTGAACAAAAAAATATTTATATCAATGGTATGTTCAATAATTTTGTTTTGAATGCCACAGACAAAATGGATTTTAATAAGGAAAAGAATATTTATGAAAAATCTTTAATGATCAAGCAAGGGTTTACCAATTATCAATATGTAATTACAGACAATAATGGCAAAATTGATGATGCAAACGCTGTTGATGGTAATTTTTGGCAAACCGAAAACAACTATTTTGTATTGGTTTATTATCGAGAAAATGGACAACGCTATGACCGAATAATTGGCAAAGGCACTGCCAGTTCAATAGATATTATAAACTAAACTGTGATTGAATCTTATTTTGTTTTTACAGAATTATCGTTCGCTGTTATAGAAAACTATAAAGCCTGCTACATTTTAAGGTTTAATTCAAATTGGGATATTTTATTTATTTAGATTTGCATCATTAAGTATTTCAAAAATGGTTTCGCAGATAACAAAAGGTATAAAAATAAGTGCAGTAACGACTTTTGAAGGAACATACTTCAGAAATCGAAAATTGTTTTTTGCATTTTCTTATCAAATTACCATCGAAAACCATTCAAAAGATGCTGTACAACTCATTACCCGTCATTGGGAAATTGCCGATGCGCTAAAAGAAATCGAAATTGTTGAAGGCGAAGGTGTTATTGGCAAAAAACCAATGCTCAAACCAGGCGAATCTCATGTTTATAGTTCAGGTTGCTTACTCTCGTCGCCTTTTGGTGCAATGTCGGGCTATTTTAATATGATAAATTACACAAACACAAGAAATTTTAAAGTCTATGTGCCACCATTTCGTTTGTGTGCGCCATTTGCTTTGAATTAAAATCAAATTATATTTCTGTAAAAAAATTCAAAAAAAACACTCATGAACAAAAAAGTTATTCTAATGATTCTTGACGGTTGGGGCACATCACCCGACCCAAAAGTATCTGCAATAGACAATGCCCAAACGCCATTTATAAACTCATTATATAAAAATTATCCATCGGCAGAACTGCGCACCGACGGACTAAATGTTGGCTTGCCAGACGGTCAAATGGGAAATTCTGAAGTTGGCCACATGAACCTTGGCGCAGGCCGAATCGTTTATCAAGACCTAGCAAAAATCAATTTGGCTGTTGCCAACAACATATTATATTCAGAAAAAGAACTTCAAAAAGCATTTCAATATGCTCAAGAAAAAGATGTAAATGTGCATTTTCTTGGACTATTGTCAGATGGTGGCGTACATTCACACACCTCCCATCTGCGCGCATTGATAGATGCCGCCGATAAATTTGGACTCAAAAAAGTTTTCGTGCACGCCTTTACAGATGGTCGTGATGTTGACCCAAAATCGGGACTATCGTATATTGAAAACCTTTTAAAATATCTCGAAAACAAAAACACAAAACTGGCAAGCATAATTGGCCGTTACTATGCCATGGATCGCGATAAACGCTGGGAACGCGTAAAAAAAGCATACGATTTGTTAGTAAATTCTGTCGGTGTGCATTCGCAAAATCCTGTAGAAGAAATCAAAAAGAGTTATGCCGCAAACATTACAGACGAATTCATCGAACCAATTGTAATTACCGACAACAAAAATGAACCACTTGCGGCAATAAAAGAAAACGACGTGGTTATTTTCTTTAATTTTCGCACAGATCGTGGCCGCGAACTTACCGAAGCACTGTCGCAAAGCGATTTTCATGAATTTAACATGCACAAACTGAATTTATATTATGTCACGCTCACCAATTATGACGCTACTTACAAAAACGTCAACGTAATTTACAACAAAGACAATCTAACCGAAACACTAGGCGAAGTACTCTCAAAAGCAGGCAAAAAACAAATTAGAATTGCCGAAACCGAGAAATATCCGCACGTAACCTTCTTTTTTTCGGGTGGTCGAGAACTGCCGTTTGAAGGCGAAACCAGAATTTTGCGCAACTCACCAAAAGTAGCAACCTATGACCTGCAGCCCGAAATGAGCGCCTTTGACCTCACCGCCGCCCTCCTACCCGAGATCAAAAAACACGAAGTCGATTTTGTTTGTCTAAACTTTGCAAACGGCGACATGGTCGGTCACACAGGCAACATGCAAGCCGCCATCAAAGCCTGCGAAGCCGTTGACAAATGCGTTGAACAAATCGTTACAACTGCACTTCAAAACAATTATACAACAATAATCATTGCAGATCATGGCAACTGCGAAACCATGATAAACCCAGACGGCTCGCCAAACACGGCACACACCACAAATCCAGTTCCAATAATTTTGGTTGACAACCAACAAATCAACATAAAAAACGGGGTATTAGGCGATATTGCACCAACGATTCTAGAGTTAATGGGCGTGAAGCAACCCGCAGTAATGACCCAAAAATCGCTAGTGCTTCATTAATATAAAATTATTTACCCAATATTAAATAAACCAACAACGCGATATAGCATGATTTTCAACTCAAATTATGTACAACAATTTTTTATATTCATTTGGGCGTTCCGCGCGCCCGCCGCGGCGGGGAGCGCGTCGGTGTTCCGCTCTCAATCTTTTTTGGGGTTTTGCCACGCCTGTTGCGGTACAGAAGGCAAAACCCCAAAAAAGGATTTCCGCTCAACACCTAACGCAGTAAGACCGTCGACATTGTTTGCAATAACACACTTATATACCAACATATCAAAAACGTTCTTTAGTCCAAAATACCTTATTATTTTTTTGACGATAAATCAATTTTCAATGGCTCAAAACATGCAAGCTGAACTTCAAAAAATACTAGATAACAATAAATTAATGGGGCTTACCGTCGCAACTTTCGACAAAAACGGTACAAAAACCTATAACGTTGGATTACAAAATTTTGATACAAAAAAACCAATTTCTACCGAAACACAATTCAGAATCGCATCGATTTCAAAAGCCGTCGCATCACTCGGATTAATGAAACTATATGACCAAAAAAAGTTTAAACTCACAGACGACGTCTCAAAAACATTGGGTTTTCAATTGCGAAATCCAGCATTTCCCGACGACGTGATTACTTTTGAAATGATAATGAGCCACACCAGCAGCATCAATGACGGCGACGGCTATGATGGTTTTTTGGCTGCGACTTACAATAAAGTCATTCCAAATATCAGCTCGGTACTACTGCCCGAAGGCGAAAATTTTTCAAAAAACATGTGGCTTGACAAAAAACCCGGAACATTCTTTACATATTGCAACCTGAATTTCGGAATTCTCGGAACCCTAATCGAAAAATTATCAGGACAGCATTTTGATTTATACATGAAAAACGAAATACTAAAACCACTCGGTTTTTCGGCAGGTTACAGCATTCAAGATGTTCAAAACATAGACAATCTGGCAGTTTTGTACCGAACAGAAAATAACGAATGGAAACCACAAAAAGATAATTATAAAGGCATCAAACCTGCGCCAAGCGACATGACCGCTTATGTTGCGGGCACAAACGGCGCATATTATGGACCTCAAGGTGGTTTGCGAGCATCGGCAAACGATTTGATAAAGTTTTTGCAATTCTTGAAATATGACGGAAAATCAATGCCAAAACTTATTTCAAAAAGAACCCTAAAAAAAATGAAGGCTTCACATTGGATTTTTGATAGTAAAAACGGCGACGACTTTGACGGTTTTTTTAAAGAATATGGACTCGGACTTCATCAAACAAACACCGCAAAGCAAGATGCAGTTGCTGATTTTAAAACCTTTAAAAAATTTATTGGCCACGCAGGCGATGCCTATGGGTTAATTTCTGATGCCTATTTTTCTGAAAAACAAAATTTTGGTTTTGTGATAATAACCAACGGGTGTTTTACTGCTTTTGAAAAAGGTAAATCAACTTCATTTAATAAATTTGAAGAAGAAATTATAAAGTTAATCACAAACGATTTTTTGAAAAACAAAAATTAATTTCTGTGAAAACACATTTAGATTTTTCAGCTTTTGTATGAACTCAGAATTTCTAGATTTTTTTAATTAATCAACTTGACCATAAATTTAAAAAAATATTTTCTTTCAAGTTTTTTGGTTTTGCAAATTTTTTTGTACAAAATCTTGCAGCATTATCCTGCATTGGTCGAAAAACATTATAGCCTAAAATGGGTTGATAATCAAGGCTTTTATTTCAGAGAATTTTTTGGACAATTTGGGTTTTCGGTTGGCGATTTTATATACGGGATTTTGATTTTACGGATTTTAAAATGGCTTATTGTAAGTAGAAAATTGTGGACAGTTGATTGGAAAAATCAGTTACTTCGTGTCATAAACTTTCTTTCGATTGTTTATTTTTTGTTTAATATTTGTTGGGGACTCAATTATTATCGGCTTCCGCTTTCTCAAAAAATGAATATCAAAACTGATTATACCCTTCAAGATCTCGAAAGGTTTACCGCAAATTTGATTTTAGAAACTAATAAAATTCATTTTGAGATTACAAAGTCTGTTGCCAACAAAGTAGTTGTGACTTATTCTGAAAATCAAATACTGCAAAAAGGTGTTTTGGGTTATGACAAATTGTCTAAAATGCATCCTGAATTTACTCATAAAAACTTATCTGTAAAATCATCTTTGTTTAGCAAACCGTTATCGTATATGGGTTTTGGTGGTTATTTAAATCCGTTTACTATCGAGGCGCAAGTAAATACCGAAATCCCAAAATATTGCCAACCAATGACTGTTTCGCATGAAATGGCGCACCAAATTGGGTATGCAAGCGAGAGTGAATGCAATTTTATTGGGTTTTTGGCAGCAAATGCAAGCCCTGATTTGTATTGCCAATATTCGGCAAATTGTTTTGCGTTGCGATATTGTTTATCGGTTTTGAAAAAGGAAAATTCTGCGGTTTTGAATGGTTTAAAACTTGAGATGAATACCGGAATTTTAAAAAACTTTGACGAAAGTGATATTTTTTGGAAACAACACGAATCATTTATTGAAACGGGATTCAAGGTTTTTTATGACCAATTTTTAAAATCGAATAACCAAAAAGATGGTTTAAATTCTTATGGAAAGTTTTTGAATTTACTGATAAATTACCAAAAACAAAGTGCTGTTAGAAAGTCAAAACCTGTGGACTAGCCCCGACCGCTGCGAAAATCCTGCCATTGTGAACAGTCATTGCGAGGCACGAAGCAATCTACTGTTCGCAATGGCAGATTGAAGATAGGGCGGGAATACTGTTGTGTGAAAGATGGTTTTTCTGCTCCTAAAAAAATAAACTGTAACTTTTTTAACTAAATTAGTACTAACAATTGATGGGCGATTTGGAACAAAATTTTGTGGGGCAATTAAAGGCGAATCAGAATATAATTCACAAGATTTGTCGGCTCTATACCTCAGGCGAAGATGCGCACAAAGATTTGTTTCAAGAAATTACTATTCAGCTGTGGAAGGCCTTCCCGAAGTTTAGGGGCGATAGCAAGTTTTCAACTTGGGCCTATCGGGTGGCACTGAACACCGCCATTACATTGTACAGAAAAAGCACGCGGTCTATTCAAACGAATGAGTATGACGGCACGAAGCATTTTTTGCAAGACCAAGAGTATAATTATGAAGAAGAAGAGCAACTAAAATTGTTGTATGCAGCTGTATATCAATTGAATGATATTGAAAAGGCGCTGATTTATATGTATTTGGAAGATAAGGATTATGCCGAAATATCTGAAACCTTAGGGATTTCTGAAGTGAATGCGCGCGTAAAAATGAATAGGATTAAAGGTAAGCTGAAGAAAATTTTAAATCCTTGACATGATGGAAGAGTTAGATTTATTGAAAAAAAACTGGAAAAAAAACAGAACTTCGGAACATGAAGTTTCTGAAAACCAAATATATGCAATTTTGCAGAAAGGGTCATCGTCTGTTGTGAAATGGATTTTGATAGTTGGTATTTTAGAGTTTTTGTTGTGGAGTATTTTTAGCATTTTGACATACGATGAAAATCAAATGACAGAAATGGGTTTGGCTAAATATGAAACGATTTTAGAAATAATAAATGTTTTGTACTATTTGGTACTCGCGGGTTTTATTGCGCTTTTCTATAAAAACTATCGAGCAGTTTCTGTGGTAACTAACACCCGAAATTTGATGCAGAGCATCTTAAAAGTACGGAAAACAGTTAATTATTACATAGGTTTTAACCTTGTGTTTATAGCAATCGGAACATTTGTATTATTTAGTTTGATAATATTCTCAACACCACAATTCGAAAATTTAAGAAATATATTGTTTGATGGCAACCATAACTTCAAGATTTTTCTACTGTTACTGTTGGTTTTAATCTTTATTTCAA
>JBDLWE010000155.1:0-21460 GCA_039804445.1 Bacteroidota bacterium
GAGGCAAAAAAGAAAACAGAGCTACGTATTTTGCAGATAGTACAAAACTTGAAGTCATTTGGTCAGTAATTCCCGCTGGTGTTTTGGCTGTTTTAATCCTTTACGGATTATATGCCTGGACAAACATTATGTTCGTGAACGAAAAGACAGAAGACGTGATGGTCGTAGAAATCTACGCTAAACAATTTGGTTGGGAGGTTCGGTATGCTGGTAAAGATAATGTTTTAGGTAAAGCAAATGTTCGATATATTGATGGTGTCAATTCTGTTGGAATGGATTTAAACGACCCAAATGCACAAGATGACAAGACAGTAACTGGAGAATTTCATATTCCAATAGGTAAAAAAATACTATTCAAAATGCGCTCGCAAGACGTATTGCATTCTGCTTATATGCCACATTTTAGAGCACAAATGAATTGCGTTCCAGGCATGGTTACCCAATTTGCATATACGCCAACAATCACAACCACAGATCGGCGTGTGATGCAAGATATGATGGAAAAAGTAGATAATATCAATAAAATTAGGTCAAAAAAATCGCAAGAATTAATTGCCGAAGGCAAAACACCTCTAGATCCATATCAATTTGATTATCTATTGCTTTGTAACAAAATTTGTGGTGCATCACATTATAATATGCAAATGAAATTGGTTGTGGATACTCCTGCAGATTTCAAAGAATGGCTTGCAAGTAAATCTACATTGGCTAAGGCTTTTAAACAATCAAAAGCAGCTGATGAAAAACCAGCAGATACAACTACAACAGCAGCCTCTGGCGATATGTCGAAAACCATCGCTCAAAACATAAAAAAATAATTGCTATATAAAATTAAATAAAAACGTTATGTCAGCTCCAAATCACGATCATTCAGAGGACCACGGTGCACACGAACATGAGCACCACCACAAAGATACTTTTATAACAAAGTACATTTTTAGTATAGACCACAAAATGATTGCCAAACAATACTTGATTACAGGTATTATCATGGGAATCATAGGTATAGGCATGTCACTCTTGTTTAGAATGCAATTGGCGTGGCCAGAGCAATCTTTCAAGATGTTTAGCTTTTTTCTAGGCGATAAATTTGCTCCAGATGGTGTAATGCGAAATGATATTTATTTGGCATTGGTTACTATTCACGGAACCATAATGGTATTTTTTGTATTAACAGCAGGACTGTCAGGCACATTTAGTAACTTGTTAATACCACTGCAAATTGGTGCCCGTGATATGGCATCAGGATTTATGAATATGATTTCGTATTGGTTATTCTTCTTGTCGAGTGTAATCATGGTAAGTTCATTGTTTGTAGAATCCGGACCAGCATCTGCAGGTTGGACAATATATCCGCCACTTTCTGCGTTGCCACAAGCCATTCCGGGTTCAGGCACAGGTATGACTGTTTGGCTGGTATCTATGGCGATTTTTATCGCATCATCATTAATGGGTTCTTTAAATTATGTTGTAACCGTTATAAACCTTCGGACGAAGGGCATGACAATGACAAGATTGCCGTTGACTATATGGGCGTTTTTTGTTACAGCAATAATAGGTATTATATCTTTTCCTGTTTTACTATCAGCAGCTTTATTGCTTATAATGGATAGAAGTTTTGGAACTTCTTTCTTTTTATCTGACATTTATATTGCTGGCGAAGTATTACATTACCAAGGTGGTTCACCAGTTTTGTTTGAACACTTATTTTGGTTTCTAGGTCACCCAGAGGTATATATTGTACTGTTGCCTGCACTCGGAATTACGTCGGAGGTTATTGCTACAAACTCTAGAAAACCTATTTTTGGATACCGTGCGATGGTTGCTTCTATACTTGCAATTGCGTTTCTATCAACAATTGTATGGGGCCACCACATGTTTATTTCTGGAATGAATCCGTTTTTAGGGTCAGTATTTACTTTCACTACTTTATTAATTGCAATACCGTCGGCTGTAAAAGCATTTAATTATATTACGACATTGTGGAAAGGGAATCTTCAATTGAATCCTGCTATGCTATTTTCTATCGGATTAGTTTCTACATTTATTACAGGTGGTCTTACAGGAATTATTCTTGGTGACTCTACTCTAGACATTAATGTTCATGATACCTATTTTGTGGTTGCTCACTTCCATTTGGTAATGGGAATTTCTGCTCTTTATGGGTTGTTTGCTGGTGTTTACCACTGGTTTCCAAAAATGTTTGGTCGAATGATGAACAAAAACATGGGTTATATTCACTTTTGGGTAACCGCTATTTGTGCCTATGGTGTTTTCTTTCCGATGCACTTTATTGGAATGGCAGGTTTACCAAGACGATATTATACAAACACAAACTTTCCGTTATTTGACGATTTGCAAGATGTGAATATTTTGATAACTACCTTCGCATTAATTGGTGGTGCGTTTCAATTGGTATTTTTATATAATTTTTTTAGTTCTATTTTCTACGGAAAACGTACTGAACAAAATCCTTGGAATTCTACAACTCTTGAGTGGACAGCACCTATAGAGCACATACACGGAAATTGGCCGGGCGCAATTCCTGAAGTTCACCGTTGGCCATATGACTATAGCAAACCAGGTTATGAGGTAGACTTTGTACCACAGAACGTTCCGATGAAAGAGGGTGAAGAATTACTTCATCATTAAAAAATTAAATTTATAAAATTCAAGGCCCTTCAATCGAAGGGCTTTTTGATTATTATAGTTACACAAAGAAATATGAATTTTCTAGAACCAAAATCAGCAAGTGAATTATTTGCACTTGCAACATCAAATGGATTAAATCAAAAACTAATTGAACAAATAAATAAGGACTTTGCACTAGCCAACGAAAGTTTAGACGCCCCACTTTCTGTTACTCCAATTGATTTGACTACTTTAGTTGTTAACAAAATATACCGCCTTATTCAATATAAATTTGCAGAATATCTCAACTTGCTATATATAGTTGATGTTCCGGAAAATGCAATAAAAAATATTGATGGTTCTGATATTGACGAACTTTCAAAACAAGTTTCCTTTTTAGTTTTAAAACGAGAATGGATGAAGGTTTGGTACCGAAATAATTATTAGGTAAGAATACTAGAAAGGTGTCAGTGTGTGTGTTTTTAAGATCTTGGTCAACGGTCAGGGATGCGTTAGGCGTTGAGCGGAAATCCTTTTTTGAGATTTTGCCTAGTCAACGGTTTTGCTGATGGCAAAATTTCAAAAAAGATTGGGAGCGGAACGCCGGCGCGCTCCCCGCTTCGGCGGGCGCGCGCAACGCCCAAATAAACATAGAAATTTATTGTTGACTGTGACTCGCGTATAAGGCTTGAAATCGCTTACTCTAATTCTTTTTTGAGCACAACTTTGTTCCAAAGCTCTGCTCCTTCTCTATCGAACAACGTAAGTTTCAACTGTCGATTTTCTTTATTGCCTGAAAATGAAATAATACCAAAAGCGTTTTGCGCAAATAAACTTCCTTCTACTCTGTTTTTATTGTCTTCTTTTTTGACTTTCTCCAGATTTCCTGCACCCGACGTCAAAGGCGAAACTGTCCAGTCTAGTAACGGATAAGCACCGTCACGATTCATTTGTGAAAGCTCATTGTGATGACGGTCGCCAGAGATAAACAGTACTCCTTTGATTTTATTGTCTTGAATTTCTTTTAATAAAACTGCTTTTTCATTGACATAATTGCTGTAGTTTTCAAAAACTTCGGCGGTATTAAGAACTTGTCCGCCAATACAAATTATTTTAAATGACGCATTTGATGATGCCAGATTGTCAATCAACCAATTCAATTGCTCATCTCCCAAAAGTATTTTTTTGCCTGTTTTTCGTTCGTTTGGCGACTTAAAAAAACGATTGTCTAACAGAAAAAATTGAACATCACCCCAATTAAAGGTCGAATAAATGCCTTCTTGCTGACTTGGCGCACTGCCGTAGGTCTTGTTTGCCCAAAAATCTTTGAAGGCCTGATGGGTCAAATATTTGTTATAAAAACCCCGATCACCATCATTAGGTCCAAAATCGTGATCGTCCCAAATTGCAAAATGTTGTGTTTTTGCCAATAGCGGTTGCATTTCTTTAATAGATCGCGAGTGCGTGTTTCGGTGATAAATTCCTGTTTTGCTGTCCCAATCTGCTTCTCGCAAATAAATATTGTCGCCGCCCCAAACCATAATATCTGGTGACTTATCATTGATTTTAGTATAAATTTCATACCCACTTCCATAGGATTTGCCTGGTCGATCTACCGCAGTCTCACCAATATAATTGCAACTACCAACGGCTACCGTAAAGTCGGGTGCATCTGTTCGCCAATGCCAAAGTTTTTTTGAAGAAAATGAAGTTTCGTAAGGCAGTATAACTTTTTTATTGTCAATAAAAACGGAATATTTGTACTTCTTGCCTTCAGTAATTTTGTCTAACACCAAATGACATGTGTAGCCGTTGTCTTTGAGCGAAGTATAGCTGTCTGTAAAAAATATTTTCGATGGTTTGTCTATCTCATGATAAGAAATTTTTACTGCGGCAGCCTTACTGGTTTGCAACCAAATCATGGCTTCGGTCATTTCGCAATAACCAACCATTGGCCCAGACTGAAGCAAACTATTTTGAGCGAAAACGGATAACGTAACTGAAAGAAATACGGAGCAAATAATAATCTTGAACATGTCTTAGATTTTAAAATACAAATAAACGTAAGTTGATTTACATTTCAGAAAAATTGACGTTAAACTTTTGTTGTCATACCTTAATATAAACTGTTTTTAATAAAAAACACGACTATTAAATATCGAAATCTATCTACAGATAATTATTTTTATAAATAATTCAAAACCGACTACTAATTTGCAAAACAATTACTAACTTTATAAACTATTATACTTTTAATAACCAATATATATGTTCAACAAATTTAAAAAGTCCGAAGTTTTTATTTTGATTGTCGTTTTGGCAATAATTATTATATCAGAATATCTTTATCTGGTCGAAGATAATTTTGAACAAGCAATTTTTATAGGCCTGTGGGCACCTACAATTTTGGGGCTTCTAATATTTTTTAATCTTAAACTCAAGAAGTAATGGATAAAAGTGGCATCATAATTCTAAACATTATTGTAGTATTTTGTTTTATAACTTTCTTTATATCTACATTCAAGGCTTTTGAAGAGGTTGAAAAAAAAGATAAATACATTGCAGAAAAACGAGGTATTATTTCAAGATTTTTGGCATATTTACAAAGTTTATTTAATGACTAATTTTGAATATATCAAATGACAATAATTATCATCCGTTTTTGAATTATAATTTTCCAGTTATAATCGTTCGTTTTATAATTGAGTTATTATCCTTTAAAAAAAAAATTACTTGAGAACACTTAAATTTAAACTTTTTTTATTGGTGTCTGTTGTGCTATTTGCCTGCAAAAATCCGCCTATTGAAAAACCATCAAACTTGATTAATCAAGATAAAATGATTGACGTTCTTTACGATGTTGCCATTCTTGAAGCCATAAAAGTTAGTAATCCGGGATCGTTACGAACTCGCGGAATAAATTCTAAAACTTACATTTACAAAAAGTTTAAAATAGATAGTATTCAATTTGCAAAATCAGACAAGTACTATGCAGCAGACATTAAGCAATATGGCAAAATGTATCAAGAAGTTATTGACAGAATAAACGCAGAAAAAACTGCAGATTCTCTAAAAAATTTGCCAAAATCGATTTAAAAATAAATTAACGAGGTCATGTTTTATTGGATAAAAACACATTGGACTATCAAAAAAATTTTTTGGTCTTTTTTGTGGGACATTCCAAATAAACAAAATAAAATCTACTTGACTTTTGATGACGGTCCGACCCCACAAATCACTAATTGGGTACTAGATTTATTAAAAAAATACCATGCAAAAGCAACTTTTTTTTGTGTTGGTATAAATGTGCAACGTCATCCTGATATTTTTTTGAATATTGTGAATCAAAGACATGGCATCGGAAATCATACTCAAAATCATTTGAACGGTTGGAAAAATAGTACAAAAAAATATGTCGAAAATGTCACAAATTGCATTTTAAACAGTCACGAAAAAACACGTTTGTTTCGTCCGCCTTACGGCAAAATTACTTTCTGGCAATTAAAAATAATAAGACAATTAGGTTATAAAATTATTATGTGGGACGTTTTGAGTGCAGATTTTGACAATTCAATTTCAAAAGAAAAATGTCTTTTAAACGTGCTAAAAAACATTAAACCGGGGAGCATTGTTGTTTTTCATGACAGTCAAAAAGCATTTAAAAACCTAGAATTTGTGTTACCAAAGACTTTAGAATATATTGCTGTGAAAGGTTGGATTTGTGATAAAATAGATTCTGTTTGAGATTGACAAAAATTTAACCCAAATTAGGCAATATATTTAATTTTAACCCCGACGGTCACATAGGTCGCATAGTTGTGGCACTTAATCAAAATTTTGTTTTATAATTTTTCTGATGAGTGATTTGGGTTTAAAAGACACTTCGAGCCACTCGATAAGTATTAGCATGAGCATCAATAATTGTTTTTATCTCGGGCGAATAACCACCACCCATACTGACCTGCACCGCAATATTATGCTGTTTACAAAGCGTTAAAACAATATTGTCTCGTTGCTTACAACCTTGTATGCTAAGCCCAATTTTGCCAAGCTTGTCGGTTACTAAAACATCGACACCTGCCAAATAAAAAATAAAATCTGGCTTTTCTTTACAAATCAATTTAGGCAAAACATCTTCTAATATTTTTAGAAATGTCTCATCATTAGTATTGTCATCTAATGCGATATCTAAATCAGAAATTTCTTTTCGAAAAGGATAATTCGACTTTCCATGCATTGAAAATGTAAAAACATTGGCTTTGTTTTCAAATATTTTTGCGGTTCCGTTTCCTTGATGAACGTCAAGATCGACAATTAATATCTTTTGTGCTAGATTGTTGTTTAATAAATATTGTGCACCAATTGCTTGATCGTTCAACATACAGAATGCTTCGCCCGAATTGGCAAAAGCATGATGCGTGCCTCCAGCGATATTAAAAGCGACACCATGTTGTAACGCTAGTAAACAACCGTCGATAGTGCCCTGAGCAATGCGCAATTCGCGTTCGACCAGTGCCGCCGATAATGGAAAACCGATTTTTCGGATATGTTTTGCATCTAATTTAAGGTTTATTAAATCGTGCACGTAGGCTGGTGCATGAACTGGGTAAACATTTTTTAGATTAGCAATTTCTGGCTCAAAAAAATCTGACATTTCGGCGGTTCCTTCATGCAGTAATTGCTTGGGCAATAAATCATATTTGAGCATCGGAAAACGATGACCTTCTGGTAGTGAATGCTTATATATTGGATGATAGGCAATTGGCAACATTTATAAATAATTATATTCGATTAGTAAAGTTATTGATTTAAGGCATATTTTGCAATAGAAAAAATTTATTTGAGCTAAAAATTTACTTGTAAGTTTGGTCAACGGTTTACAAGCGGTAGGGATCGTCGTGGAAATCCTGTCATTGCGAAGAACGAAGCAATTTCTTGTAATGATTGCCTCGTTCCTCGCAATGACAGATTGGAACTAGAGCCCGGCGCGCTCCCCGCCGCGGCGGGCGCGCGAACCGCCCAAAAAACTATATTTATTTTTTGGTAGATAATTGGATTATATGGAGAAAATCAATTTTTGACTATCAAATTTGTTTTTTAACGAATTTTTATGAATCATAAAAAATATTAATGCTTTAGATAATAATAATTATTACATTTGAATTTTACAAATTAATTTTATGATTGCACATATTCAAGGCAAACTTGTCGAAAAAAACCCTACAAACGTGGTCATAGATTGCGGTGGTGTTGGTTATGATATCAATATTTCGTTACATACTTTTTCGCTTTTGCCAACTTCGGATAATATCAAATTGTTTACTTATGTTCAAATCAAAGAAGACGCCCATACACTTTTTGGGTTTGTAGAAAAGTCTGAACGCGAGATTTTTAAAATGTTACTATCTGTTTCGGGAATTGGCGCTAGCATTGCCCGAACGATGCTGTCGAGCATTGAGCCAAGGCAGATCATTCAAGCTATTGCAACGGCAGATTTGGCAACTATTCAGTCTATAAAAGGTATTGGAAGTAAGACCGCACAGCGTGTAATCTTAGATTTAAAAGACAAAGTGTTAAAATTGTATGATATTGACGAAGTTTCTATCATTCAAAACAATACAAACCGCGACGAAGCGTTATCTGCGCTAGAGGTTTTAGGTTTTATTCGTAGAACTTCGGAAAAAGTTGTAGAAAAAATTATCAGAGAAAATCCAGAAGCTACCGTTGAAACGATCATCAAACAGGCTTTAAAAAATTTATAATACTTGAAAAGTCTTATTTTTAATCATCAATATAAAATCATAAAATCTATAGTTTTTACTATAATTTTATTTTTTTGTAATCAAAACTATGCACAAGGCACGCCAGTAGATACGGTTGGTTTTTCAAAAGGGAAAGTTGTGCTTAAAATGCCGCCCAGCATTTCAGAATTATATACATACGACGCTGGTAGTGACCGCTATATTTTTAATACAAAACTTGGTGAATTTCAAATAAAATATCCTGTTATTCTTACTCTAAAAGAATATCAAGAATTAGTTTCTCGCGAGAAAATCAGAAAATATTTTAAAGAGAAATCTGATGCAATTGACCCCAAAAAAAATGTATCTGAAGCAGCACGACGAAACTTATTGCCTCGTTTTCAAATAAACAATAGCCTTTTTGAAACTATTTTTGGCAGCAACACAATTGAAGTAAAACCAACAGGATCTGTAGAAATGGATCTTGGCGTTCGCTACACAAAACAAGACAATCCAGCATTTTCGCCTCGAAACCGCGTAAATACTGCTTTTGATTTTAATCAGCGAATTAACTTGAGTTTGATGGGGAAAGTTGGCACACGACTTAATGTCAATGCCAACTACGACACTCAAGCTACATTTGGTTTTCAGAATTTAATCAAGCTAGAATATTCGCCAAATTTTTCGGGAAATGAAGATAATATTCTTCAAAAACTTGAGGTTGGTAACATTAACATGCCATTGAACAGCGCTTTGATAAAAGGTGCGCAAAGTTTGTTTGGTGTGAAAGCACAATTTCAGTTTGGCAAAACAACCATAACAGGTGTTTTTTCTGAACAACGTTCGCAGAATCGCGCTGTTATTGCACAAGGCGGTGGTACGATTCAAGAATTTGATATTTTTGCGCTGGATTATGATGCTGACCGGCATTTCTTTTTATCACAATATTTTAGAAATAGATATGATAAATCGCTTAAGAATTATCCGCTGGTAGATAGTCGTGTTCAAATAACGAGAATAGAAGTTTGGGTTACTAATCGTCAAAACAGAGTAAACACTACAGAAAATAATCTTCGAAATATTGTAGCACTACAAGATTTGGGCGAGGCCGAGCAAGTTGGTTTTCCGACCACTGAAATCGTTAACCTCAACAATACTGTTGGATTTTTTACGGCAGCACCAGACACACCAACAGACAACAGTAATAATAAGTATAACCCAGAACTAATTACAACAGGTTCGGGATATTTGAAGGCTGCAATTCGCGAAATAGTTACAACAAACAACTCGGCATTCAACCTGCCACCTGCCACCACCGTTGCAGAAGGTCAAGATTATTCTAAACTAGAAAATGCTAGAAAATTAAGTGCCAACGAATATTCTTTTCACCCACAACTTGGGTATGTGTCGCTTCAACAGCGGCTTGCAAACGACGAAGTCTTGGCTGTTGCTTTTGAATATACTATTGGAGACAAAATTTATCGTGTGGGCGAGTTTGGCAATGGTGGCGTAGACAATACAATAGTAACCCCAGGCGCAACACCCGCAGCACAATCTGTTGTTACTCAAAGCTTGGTGCTTAAAATGCTAAAAAGCAGTTTGACTACCGTAACAAATTCTGCGACACAAAATACTACACCCGTTTGGAATTTGATGATGAAAAATATTTATCAAATTGCTCCTGGCGGGCAATTACAACAAGAAGATTTTAGGTTTAATATTCTGTATTCTGATCCATCGCCTCTAAATTATATTACGCCAGCAAATGCTGTGAACCCGCTGCCGGCAGACGTTGAAAAAACCGCACTTTTAAAGGTTTTTAACGCAGACAAACTTAATTTTACTAACGACCCACAAGATGGTGGCGATGGCTTTTTTGATTTTATACCAGGGCTTACAGTTGATGTTCAATTTGGTCGAATCATTTTTACAACTGTTGAACCCTTTGGAAAACACCTTTTTAATAAACTAAAAACACCAAACTCGTTAGAAGAGTATAACGACATTACATCTTATAATGCCAACCAAAACAAATATGTTTACAGAAGTTTGTATCGAAGTACACAAGCAGGCGCACTTCAAAACAGCGAGAAAAACAAGTTTCAGCTTCGAGGTAAATATAAGTCTGTAGGTGGTGATGGTATTGCCATTGGTGCTTTTAATGTGCCCAGAGGCTCGGTCAAAGTGACTGTTGGTGGCAGGCTTTTGGTAGAGGGTGTTGACTATGCAGTAAATTATCAGGCGGGGCGGGTTCAGATTTTAGACCCGTCGCTAAAGGCCTCAAATCAACCTATCCAAATTTCTGTAGAAAACAATGCAGTTTTTGGTCAACAAACACGCAGATTTATGGGTTTGAATATCGAACATAAATTTTCTGATAAATTTTTGATAGGTGGTACTTATCTCAAACTATCTGAACGACCTTTTACTCAAAAATCTGTTTATGGTCAAGAGTCTGTGAATAATACTATTTTTGGGTTTAATACCAACTATTCATCAGAAGTTCCTTTTTTGACACGACTTGCAAATATGCTGCCAAATGTAGATACTGATGTTCCTTCAAATGTTTCGTTTCGGGGCGAAGTCGCATTTTTAAGACCAGACACTCCACAAGCAGATCGTTTTCAGGGCGAATCTACCATATATGTTGATGATTTTGAGGGCTCTCAAACCACAATCGATATGCGCGCCGCAAATGCTTGGTCACTTTCGTCAGTGCCATTGTGGAAGAGCGGACAAGGTTACAACACATTTGGCCTAACCGACGGAATCGAACCTGTACCCAGTCTTACCGATGGTTATAAACGTGCAAAAATATCATGGCACACTATAGATCCTGTTTTTTATACTAGTAGCAGACCAACGGCAATTAGCGATGCCGATATGGCACCAGACAACGTGAGACGAGTTTTTATTTCAGAATTGTTCCCTAATACTGATTTGGCTGCTGGTCAACCAACGGTCATTAATACCTTTGATTTAAGTTACTATCCTGGTGAGCGTGGGCCATATAATTTTAGTACAACTGCAACCGGATCAAATAATTTGACTAATCCAATATCAAATTTTGGCGGAATCATGCGTTCTATCAATTCTACAAATTTTGAACAGGCCAATGTCGAGTATATTCAGTTTTGGATGTTAGACCCATATTTTAACAACCAAGTATCTGCAACCAATACAGGAAAAGTGTTTTTTAATCTGGGACAAATATCAGAAGACGTATTGCGTGACGGTCGAAAACAATATGAAAACGGGCTTCCGGCTGTTGATACCAACCAAAATGCTTTTTCGACGGTCTGGGGTCGCACGCCCATATCACAGTCACTGATCTATGCCTTTGACACCAACGATGCTAACCGCGCAGCACAGGATGTTGGGCTAGATGGTGCCAATGACGCATTTGAAAAAAAAATTTTTCCGACGGCTTTTGCAGCACAAGCCGATCCAGCTGCAGACAACTATCAGTTTTATCTTGATGCTACTGGCAACGTGATTCAAAGATATAAAAATTATAATGGTTTTGAACGAAATTCACCCGTGAACGTAACAGATGCAACTCGTGGTAACAACACAATGCCAGACGTAGAAGATATCAATCGGGATAATACCATGAACACCATCAACGCTTATTTTCAATATAATGTTGATATAAAGCCAAATATGGTGGTTGGCCAAAATTTTGTAACAGACATTAGGGTTACAAATGCTACAAACCCAACCGGCGGTGACCCAATAAACGCTCGATGGATTCAGTTTAAAATTCCGATTGACCAAGGAGTCAATACCACAAAATTTGGAACCATCGAAGATTTTCGATCAATTCAATTCATGCGCATGTTTGTAACTGGTTTTTCTCAAGAAATAACCATGCGTTTTGGCACATTAGATTTAGTAAGGGGCGAATGGCGACGATACACAAGCACTTTGGCACCTAGTAATATCCCACTGCCAACAAGCGACACAGGTTTTGACGTTCAGGCAGTAAATATCATTGAGAATGCCAATCGAGTCCCTATAAAATATGCAACCCCACCTGACGTTATTCGTGAACAATTGGTAGCCAACAATACAGTCATCAAACAAAATGAACAATCGTTGGCATTACGGGTTTCTAAAGATGGGCTAGACCCTGGCGACAGTCGAGCGGTTTTCAAAAACGTAAATGTAGACATGAGACAATTTAATAAACTGAAAATGTTTTTGCATGCAGAAGCGTTAGAAGATGACTTGGATGGCGCAAGACTGCAAGACAATGAACTCAGTGCGTTTTTAAGATTTGGAAACGATTTTACACAAAATTATTATCAAATCGATAGACCGCTCAAAACAACGCTTTGGGGCGATTCATCGACAGCAGAAAAAATATGGCCCGAAGAAAATAATATTGATATCGCGCTGACATTACTAACCAAAATCAAAATTATAGCCACACAAAACCCAAATTTATTGGATGTAGAAGGTGTACTTACAAAATTTGATTATGAACTAGATTCATCAATTCCGCAAGCAAACAATAATATGCGCATTTCTGTAAAAGGAAATCCAAATTTTGGACTTGTTAGAACGCTGATGGTCGGTGTTCGCAACAATACTTTGACAGGCAAGACTGCCATGGGCGCCCCACTTGTACCCCGAAAAATAAAAGGCGAAGCCTGGTTTAACGAGCTTCGAATGGCAGGGATGAATAACAAAGGCGGCATGGCAGCGGTGGCATCACTAGATTCTAATATTGCAGATTTAGCAACCATATCTGCCACTGGTAGACTAATGACCATAGGTTTTGGGGCAATAGAAGATGGGTCTAATGCGCGTAGTAGAAAAGATGCAGTGCAATATAATGTGGTTACTAACCTCAACGTTGGTAAACTTTTGCCTAAAAAATGGGGAATCAATTTGCCTTTCAATTACGGCGTTGGCGAAGAGATAGTTACGCCAGAATATGACCCTTTTAACCAAGACATTAGACTTAATCAATTGTTGGATGTAACAACAAGCCAAACAGAAAGAGACAATATTCGGGGTCGTGCTCAAGAATATACAAAAAACACGAGTATCAACTTTATTGGTGTAAAAAAAGAAAGAAGCCCAGATCAAAAACCAAGAGTTTATGACCCAGAAAATCTAACGTTATCATACTCTTTTAATGAAACTAACAAGCACGATTTTGAAATAGAAAATTTTATAGACCAACGACAAAGAACCTCTGTTGACTATGCCTATACTTTCTCGTCAAAACCATTAGAGCCATTCAAAAAAACTAAATTGTTTCAAAAAAGTAGTTATTGGAAATTGCTACAAGATTTTAACTTCAATTTTTTGCCAGCAAATATCAATTTTAGCAGTACTTTCTTGCGTCAGTTTAATCGTCAGCAGTTTCGTCAGGTCGACGTTCAAGGCATTGGACTTGACCCACTTTTCCGTCGCAATTTTCAATTTAATTATCAATATGGGTTCAATTATAACTTATCAAAATCATTAAAAGTCAACTATACTGCGGCTTCAAATAATATAGTTCGAAGTTACATAAACGATGACGGAACGATAAACAATGCACAAGGAATTTGGGATGACTACTGGAATATTGGCGATGCCAACCAACACAACCAACAAATCACAGTCAATTATGACATTCCGATTTCAAAAATTCCGTTTTTAAGTTTTATAAAACCAACATACACATATCAAGCCGATTATAACTGGCAACGAGCCTCTGTTGCATTGTCACGTTTTGAAGCAACTGACGGTACCATTTTTAACCTAGGAAACACCATTCAGAACAACGCTTCGCACAGGTTAAACACTGCTTTAAACATGGACCAATTTTATAAACATATAGGACTTGTAAAAAGTGCAAATCGAGTACCAAAAACTACTGTGCAGAAAGGAAGCACTGCCCCAAAACCTGGCGAAAAAATTCAAAACAGACGCGTGCAAACAGCAACCGAAGGCAATATTTTTGTTGATGGATTAATTGGTGTTGTAACAGCCATAAAAAACGTGCAACTAAATTATACACAAACAGGCGGAACAATCTTGCCCGGATATACGCCCGGACTTGGTTTTTTTGGAACATCAAAACCGACCTTAGGATTTGTTTTTGGTAGTCAAGCCGATGTGCGATTTGAAGCTGCACAAAACGGATGGCTTACAAGTTTTCCTGATTTTAACCAAAACTATACAAATGTCAGAAACAAAAAATTAGAAGCAACTGCAAACGTAGATCTATTTCCAGATTTTAAAATAGATTTGACCGCATCACGCAACGAAACCAACAACTACTCAGAACAATATGATGTTACAAACGGTCTGTATAACTCACGATCGCCATATAGTTTTGGAAATTATAACACGACTACAATTTTATTAGCAACATCTTTTGGCACAAGCAACGAGGTAAACTCTGCCGCTTTTGATGAATTTAGAATAAATAGATTAACGGTTGCAAACCGCCTTGCAACAGCCCGCGGTATTGATTTGAATAATCCTGCAAATTTAAATCCAGATGGTTTTCCGCGAGGATATGGCAAAAATAGTCAGGCCGTGCTGCTACCAGCGTTTTTGGCAGCTTATACAGGCGAACAAGCATCGGGCATTTCATTGGGTGCACTACGCAATTTGCCCTTGCCTAATTGGAACGTAAAATATGGCGGATTAATGCGATATAAATTCTTTAAAGATAATTTCAAACGATTCTCAATTCAGCATGGCTATCGCGCAACCTATACCATTAATGCGTTGCGATCAAATTTTGAGTTCGATAAAAATCAGAATGGTTTTGACACGGGTGGAAACTATTTTTCAAAAACATTGATTTCAAATATAAATTTAGTAGAACAATTTAATCCGTTGGTAAAGTTAGACATGCAGCTGCAAAACTCGTTTTCAATGTTAGCAGAAGTAAAAAAAGATAGAGCTTTGTCGATGAGTTTTGACAATAATCTATTGACCGAGGTTCGAGGTCTGGATTATGTCGTTGGTTTTGGATACCGTATAAAAGACGTAACGTTAAACTCTGTAATGTCAGACGACCCAACAGGAATCATAAGAAGTGATATAAATATCAAACTTGATTTTACATATAGAAACGCCAATACAATTGTACGTTATCTTGACTATAACAACAACCAACTCGCGGGCGGACAAAACCTATTTTCGGCAAGATTCAATGCTGACTATGCATTTAGCAGAAACTTAACCGCAATTTTTTATTACGATCACCAGTTTACAAAACCCGTAGTTTCAACATCGTTTCCTATCACAAATATCAGATCAGGATTTACAATTCGGTATAATTTCGGAAACTAAAATCAACCGATTGTCAGCTAGCAAATCAAATATTTTGAGTTATAATAATTATTTTTAAAAATTATCTTTAATATATTTGTCAGTATTGAAATTTGTATTAAATTTGCACTCGCAAGAGCAAAATTGGTCTATGGTGTAATGGTAACACAACTGTTTTTGGTGCAGTCTTTCTAGGTTCGAGTCCTAGTAGACCAACTCAATTTTTTTATAAAATCCTTAAAATCAATATTTTAAGGATTTTTTGTTTTAATGAATCCGCTAATGCTCCCCTTTTAATTGGTTGGTTTTTCTGTTTTTGTAGTGTTTTTGTAGTATGTTACATTTTAAACGAATTAAATTTCAACCTCACGAAAAATTAACCCAAGTTGCAGGCAATACGTTAAAAAAAGCATAAAATTCAATCAAAAACGTATGTTTTAGGAGAAAATTCAATCAAAATACGCTGTGATCCCAATGATTTCGGTTAGAATCGATTTGTAGTGACATTTTTGGGTATTGATTTATTATTCTGAAATACAGTTCTTTGTCAAATGTATTTCAAACATTCTTTGCGATTTAATCCAAAACACGACATCATCTGTGGATATTACAGATTGGTGGAGAGTTATCGAAATATTGATGACCGAATTTGTCACAGAACAATTTTGAATGTTGGTTTTTTGACAGATTTGACCGCCTCTGATTTGAACATTATCCAAAAACACCTCTCGAATCTTGCTACTGGAAAACCACAATTATTTGATGAGCCAAATGAATTGATTTCAAAATACACAAGCTAATTTTGAAACGAAATAGTATCCAAAAAAAGACTTGATTTGCCAGAATTTACGGCTGCGAAAAAATCAAAACTTAGTTGATATTGAAACGATCAAACACAAAGATGTCCGTGAGATTGGTGCCGAATGGTTGGGATTTCAAAACTTGGAACAACTCAAAGTGAAAGATTTTTTAACCTCAAAAGGTTGGGACGAGCAAAAAGTACAATTGGCAATTTCTCAGGTCATATCTCGCGCCGTTTATCCGTTTTCGGAACTTCGCACCAGCAAATGGATGCAAGAAAATTCGGCCATTTGCGAAGTAACGGGTTATCCGATTGAGAAAATAACCAAAGGCAAACTCTATCAAAGTGCTTTGGATTTATATGAAATAAAAGATGTATTAGAACAACATCTGCCAAGAAAAACCAATGAATTGTTTGATATTGAAGACAAAATTATTTTTTACGACTTGACCAACACCTATTTTAAGGGACAAAAAAAGAACAGCAAACTGGCGCAATTTGGGCGAAGTAAAGAAAAAAGAAGCGACGTAAAACTCATCGTTCTAACACTTGTTACCAATCCCGAAGGATTTATAAAATATTCTAACGTATTTGAAGGAAACACCACCGACAGCGTGACCTTGCCAACGATTATAGATAATTTAAGACTCAAAACCAGCACCACAGCAAGGGCATTAGTTGTATTGGATGCAGGAATTGCCACAGCAGATAATTTATTATTATTAGAATCCAAAGGATATGATTATGTTTGCGTAAGCCGTTCTAAATTAAAAGATTACAAGCCTGTTTCTGGAAGTATAGTACAAAGTGTAGAAACCAAAAACAAACAAATTTTGACTTTGCACAACGTCACAGCCGATAATGTTACAGATTATTATTTGAAGGTAAAAAGCCCAGGAAAAATCCTCAAAGAGCAAGCCATGAAAACCCAATTTGAAACACGTTTTGAGCAGCAATTAGAAAAAATAAAAATAGGACTGGTCAAGAAACATAGCACCAAAAAAGCCGATAAAATCAATCAAAGAATTGGCAGGGCGATAGAAAAATATCCATCAGCAAGTAAATATTATCAGGTTCAAGTAAGCACCGATAAAAACGATTTGGCAACCGATATTGTTTACCAAAAAAACCAAGAATTACATCAAACAATGGTTGACAATTTAGCTGTTTACTTTATTAGAACCAATCTAAAACCAAAAAACGAGCAAACGCTTTGGACGATTTATAATACGATTCGCGAAATAGAAAGCACTTTTAGATGTTTGAAAACAGACTTGGATTTGCGCCCTATTTATCATAAAAATGACAAGGCAACAATGGCACATTTGCATCTAGGAATTTTGGCTTATTGGCTGGTAAACACAATCAGAAATCAACTAAAAGCAAACAACATTAACCTGAATTGGCAAGAGATCGTTAGAATAGCAAACATCCAAAAAATCATCACAACCTATGCCAAAAATCAAAATAATGAAACGGTTTACATCAGACGATGTTCTGAACCAAACCAAAATATAAAAGCCATTTATCAAGCATTAAAGTTTAAACCTTATCCCTTCGTAAAAAGAAAATCCGTAGTAAACAGCTCGGAACTTAAAAAAAATAATTCGCAGATTAATATGGCTTTTGAAGACGGATAGCAGCAAGTTGGGTTAATGCGTAATTTGGGATTATACTACGGATACATTTTGCCTTTTTTTCAACTACGGAATCAGTTCAAACTTTGCACTTAAAGTCGCGGCAGAATTGGTGCCAATAAAAATTTCAAACATGCCTGGTTCGGCAATAAACTTTAAATCAGAATTATAAAATTTTAAATCTTCGATAGATATTTCAAAAGTAACGGTTTGTTTTTCACCCTTTGTGAAATAAATTTTTTTAAAACCTTTTAATTCCTTAACAGGTCGAGTGACCGATCCGACCAAATCTCTAATATACAATTGCACAATTTCTTTTCCATCAAATTTTCCTGTATTGGTAATATCAATGCTTGCTATTAATGTTGTTTTAGAATTAATTTTATTAGCTGATAATCTTAAATTATTGTAAATAAAATTGGTGTAACTTAGTCCAAATCCAAATGGAAATAATGGTTCGTTTCTTTCATCCAAATAGTTAGATTTAAACTTTTCAAATTTGCCTTCACTATTTCCAAGCGGTCTGCCAGTATTTTTATGGTTATAAAAAATAGGAATTTGACCCACGCTTCGGGGAAAAGTAGTTGTTAATTTTCCACTCGGATTTTCAAAGCCAAAGATAACATCAGCGATAGCAAATCCGGCCTCGCTTCCGGGAAACCAAACATTTAAAATGCTTGGAACCGTTGCCACTTCCTCATTCAAAACTAAAGGACGACCGTTAAATAAAATTAAAACTACGGGTTTGCCTAATTTCAATAGCTCTTGTAATAAATCTTTTTGAGTTTGTGGAATTTCAAGATTTGTTCTGCTGCTGCTTTCGCCACTCATTTCGGCAGATTCTCCCAAGGCAGCTATAATAACGTCAGATTCCTTTGCAATTTTGATGGCCTCCAGCAGTAAATTTTCTTTTGTTCTGTCATCCCGATGGAGCGTTTTTCCAAACAGAGTCGCATTGTTTTCTAATGTTGCATTATCATCAAGGTTGCTACCTTTTGCATAAAGAATTTTGGCATCTTTGCCAACTGCTTGTTCCAAACCGTCGCGTAATGAAATTGAATTTTCTAATTTGGTAGCAACACTCCAAGTACCGGACATATTTTCTTTTGCATCGGCTAAAGGGCCTATCAATGCAATGATACCAGATTTTTTTAAAGGTAATATTTGATTGTCATTTTTTAATAACACCAAAGATTGTGCAGCAATTTTGCGAGCTTCCGCTCGATTTGATTGGGTAAAAATTTCGGTTTTTGATCTGTTTTCATCACAGTATTGGTAGGGTTTTTCAAATAGACCCAAATCATATTTTGCATTCAAAATTAAACGAACCGAGTTGTCGATTTGCTGCATACTAATTTTTTTTTCTTCCAGAGATTTTTTTATAGTTTTTAAAAAACCCTCGCTAACCATATCCATGTTAGTACCAGCGTATATCGCTAATGCAGAGGCGGTTTGCAAATCGCCCATTCCATGATCAATCATTTCAGAAACTCCTGTATAATCAGACACAACAAACCCCGTAAAGCCCCATTGTTTGCGCAATACATCGGTTAATAACCATTTATTGCCTGTTGCAGGAATGCCATCTATTTCATTAAAAGACGCCATAACCGAGCCAGCACCTGCATCAATTGCTGCTTTATAAGGTAAAAAATATTCATTATACATTCGGATGCGGCTCATATCAACGGTGTTATAGTCTCGGCCTGCTTCCGGAGCGCCATATAACGCAAAATGTTTCACGCATGATAAAATGCTGTTATTTTTCGACAAATCATCACCTTGATAACCTTGCACCATAGCTTTTGCGATTAAACTTCCTAAATATGGATCCTCACCAGAACCTTCAGAAACCCTGCCCCAACGCGGATCTCGAGAAATGTCAACCATGGGCGAAAATGTCCAGTTGATGCCATCGGCACTTGCTTCTTGAGCAGCAATTTGGGCACTTCTTTTGATTAAATTCATATCCCATGTGCACGATAATCCTAGCGGAATTGGAAAGGTAGTTTCATATCCGTGAATAACATCCATTCCAAAAAGAAGCGGAATTTTTAACCGACTTTTTTCAATTGCAATACGTTGAATTTCCTTTATTTTTTGAACAGATTTCACATTAAACAAGCCACCAACTTTTCCTTCTTGAATTGCACTTGAAACATTTGAACTGTTGGCTTGACCGGTTGTGATATCGCCCGCAGTTGGCAAGTTTAACTGTCCAATTTTTTCATCCAAAGTCATTTTTGATAGTAAACTCGATATGAAAATTGTTTTTTTATCTCTTTGTGCAGAAGATGAAAATATTCCTAAAAAAATAAGTAGAAAACAACTGATGATATTTTTCATTGTATTGTGAAATTGTAACATTAACTACGAATTAATTATTAAAATCCATGTTGTGTTGACGAAAAACCTAAATTTTGTAAACCTGCTTTAATTTCGGGTGCATTCATGAATAAATTCCATAACATTCCTGTTCTATGATTTTCTATCATGGGTGCAATTGTACCTTGATCAATTGCTAAGTATCTTTTTGCAACCCAATTATAGTGAGGAGAAAGCGCATCATATGGTCCTGCAATTCCAACATATTCCGATTTCTTATCTTGATATAAGTATCTTAAAAATTTTAAAGATTCAACAGGTGTGTACGGAAAATTTGAAAGTGCAGCAGTTGGCGAAATAATGCCTTTATCATTATTGGGTTGGTGTGCATTATAGCCAACAGATCCGTCAGAATTTCGAGAATAACTAGCAGTTAATCCCCAAAATTTATCGCTATATTCTTTATAACCATTTGAATTTGCAACACAATAATTCAGCATTATTTTAGCATGATTTTGATTTAATGTCCAATAATTTGCATACTGGTCTGAAAGTCCGCGTGGATCCAATCCCAAATGAGAATAATGTGCCCAAAACATTGGACCAACACTGTTTGTGCCATTATGATTAAATATTTTTGGAAGTCCAAAACTTACGGCAACACTTTTTATAGCGCCATTTTTTGCCCAACCATTTGTATAACAAATATTTGGAATGGAATAAGTTGGTGAACATTTAGCTAAAACATAGGTGATCAAACATTCGTTATAGCCTTCTAATTTAAAATTCATTTGCCAATCATAATTTGGTGACCAATGCCAGTACAGCACATTTTCGCCTTTAGTATACCAGTTCCAATCTACACCTTTCCACAATGCATCTGCTTTTTGAGCCAAAGCTTGTTCTAGAATATTTCCGTTTTTAAAAAATTCTCTAACGCAAATTAATCCTTGACATAAAAAAGAGGTTTCAACTAAATCGCCACCATTATCTTTGGTACCGAAAGGAATCACTTTACCATTTGTACCGTTAATCCA
>JBDLWE010000156.1:0-8598 GCA_039804445.1 Bacteroidota bacterium
TAAAACTAATTTTTTTTAATCTTTTAATCTTTCAATCTTTTAAAATACTACTCAACCAATTGATAAACATCTTGCAAATTGCGACCAAGACCATCATAATCTAATCCAAAACCAACTATAAATTTATTTGGAATTCGAATACCCACATAATCAATTTTGATGTCTTTTGTAAATGCGTCTGGTTTAAAAAACAAAGTTGCTATTTTTAAATGCTTGACATTCTGCGCTTTCAAAATGTTTTTCAAAACCTCGACAGTATTTCCTGTGTCAACAATATCTTCTACAATAACCACGGTTCGTCCTTCAAGATTTTGATTTAGACCAATGAGTTCCTGCACATTTCCGGTAGTTTCTGTGCCGATATACGATGCCATTTTCACAAAACTGACTTCGCACATTCCCTGATAATGTTTCATCAAATCTGACATGACCATAAAAGCGCCGTTTAAAACACCAATAAAAACGGGTGTTTCGTCAAAAAAATCGTCGTCCATTTGTTTTGCCAAATTGGCCAATGCAAAATCTATTTCTTCGGCAGAAATAAATCGCTCAAAAGTTTTGTCGTGAAGATGAATCATTTAAAATCAATAAATTAATTTGCAAATTTAGTAAAGTAATCAATACTTTGGTAAAAGAATTTTAGTTTTTTAAAAATCAGTCAAACCTCAATTCTTTACAAATTCTAACCTACAGAATGATTATTTGGGGGTTCCCCCCATTGTTTTTTTCGATTAAAAAAAATCGAAAAAACAATGGGGGTCGGGTCTTCCGCTCCCGCTTTTTTTAGAAAGGCAAAAAAAGCCTTTCTAAAAAAGAGCTCCGCTACAACCCCTAACCCATAAGACACTGCGTAATCACAATAATTTTTTTATAAACGGTCTCTTTGAGTTAGGGCGATAGTGGAAATCCTGCCATTGCGAGACACGAAGCAATCTGTTTAAAAGATTGCTTTGTGTCTCGCAATGGCAGATTGGGAACGTAAGACCGACCCAATTTTTGTGTCGTTTTTTTTTGAACGAGACAAAAATTGGGTAACGCCCAAAAAAATCAAATTTTTATTAAAATTACAGAAAATACTGCTTTTTAAAAATTTTAATGTTTTTTTAACTATTTTTGAAATTTAAATAAACCTTTGCTCAAAAACGAAGTCAAACATTTATTAAAACCAAAATAATGGCTAGTCTAAACCAAAATACCGCAGTCCTTGGCACTGCATATGCCAAGCATTTATTGCGTCGCGCAACATTTTGTTATTCTAAAGCAACAATAGACCAGTTTGCAACACTCACGCCAAGTCAAGCACTAGACCTACTTTTGCAAGACAATGCTTTGGCAGTCACACTGCCCTACGACCCCCTGCCTGCGGGTACACCCGACGGTTTTTGGACAACCTCTACAGCATTGTCATCAACATTTGCTAATCAAGGGCGAAAAGCAAACAACGTAGCTGGTTGGTGGTGGTATAATGCCACAAAAAGTGCCACGTTGAAGTTTAAACTCACACACTTTTTATCGACCAGGTTTACGATCGAGAAAACTACGAATGCAGGAACAGCAACCGATTTTTTTGACCATCTATGTCTTTTACAAAAATTTGCATACGGCAATTATAAAACCCTTGCCAAAAAAATGACGGTCAACAACTCGATGTTGTTGTACCTTAATAACAATGCAAATATAAAAACGGCACCAAACGAAAACTATGCCCGCGAATTTTTTGAACTTTTTACCATAGGAAAAGGAGCGCAAGTTAGCGCGGGAAATTATACGACCTATACAGAAGTTGACGTGGTCGAAGCCGCAAAAGTTCTCACAGGGTTTAAACGTCAAAACACTCGCGCCACCATAGATCCCGATACGGGAATCCCCATGGGAATTGTGCTGTTTGCGCAACACAACACGACGCCCAAAACTTTTAGTGCTGCTTTTGGCAACCAAACTATTGCGCCAGCAACCTCTGGGCCAGCAATGTTTATAGAGCTTGACCAATTTGTAGAAATGGTTTTTGGCAAAATTGCTACGGCCACAAACATTTGCCGCAAAATGTATATTTATTTTGTGAAAGGAAATATAACATCAGAAGTTGAAAACGATATTATTGCACCACTAGCACAGATGCTTTTTTCAAATGGTTATGAACTTGCTCCCGTTATTAGAAAATTATTAGAAAGTCAACATTTTTATGACCTTGACGATGCTAATGCAAACGACGAAAACGTTGGTGCAATTATCAAATCTCCACTTCAACAAATATCAGAAATTTGCACAAGTCTGCATGCAACAATTCCTGACCCAAACACAAATCCTGCAGGTTTTTATATCAATTTTTGGAACAATTTTGCACACAACTCTTTCATGACGCTTTCTAACATGATTCTGTTTGACCCCGAAAATGTTGCGGGTCACCCAGCCTATTATCAAGCACCCGATTATGACAAGACTTGGATTTCGGCCTCGACCCTCATCGCGAGATATCGCCTTGGCGAATCTATGCTTGATGGTTTGAACAGAATATCGGGCAATGCCAATATTGTTGCAAAAATTGATATTGTAAATGTGGTTAGAAACGTTGAAATTTTTGCCAATGCAGCAGATGCCGTTGCGCTAACCACGCAACTTTGCAATTTGTTGTTTGCACAAAATCCTGACGCTGCACGAGTTACTTATTTTATGAATTCATTTTTGTTGCAAGGACTAGCCACTTTCTATTGGTCTGATGCTTGGAATTTATATTTGGCAAATAACAACAAAAGTGTTGTTGAGCCAAGATTAAAATTGTTGCTCTCAAAATTATTGAGCGCGCCAGAATCACAAATTTTTTAAAAGTAAATCATCATGAAAAGAAGAAATTTTATAAAAATAGGATCGGCTGCCAGCGCACTATCAATGTTGCCCACAGAAGTTTTTGCTTTATTAAAATCATCAGGATTAAATTCTTGCCCAAACGTAAACGGCAAAAAAATAGTTTTGATTCAGCTTTCTGGTGCCAACGATGGTTTAAATACTGTTGTGCCGCTCAATCAATATGATGCTTATGCTGCACTGCGACCAACCATAAAACTACAAAATGTTGGTGCTGCAAACGGGGTTATAAATCTGGACAGTACACTGCCGCTGGCAAATCAAGTTGGGTTGCATCCTATTATGACAGGGTTCAAAAGTCTGTACGATTCTGGGCAAATGCGATTAATTCAGGGGGTTGGCTATCCCACGCAAGACAAGTCGCATTTTAAATCCACAGATTTGTGGCTCACAGGTGGCGACGGGACGCAACCCAACAATATGTTTAACAGCGGTTGGATTGGCCGATTTCTCGAGAATTATTATGCCAATTATTTGAATGCTAATTTTCCGTTAGGAATTCAATTAGGCAGTTCGGACAATTCGTTGGGTTTTCATGGCATGGTCGAGCACGGAATGTCGCTAAACATAAACGGTCAAGACCCATCGGGATTTTATTCGGTCATCAACGGTCTTGGTGGTGCTGCACCAACCAACATTCCCGCATCGGAATATGGAAGTTTGATTCAATATATTCTTGACAACGACACGTCAACAAACACCTATGCGCAAACAATTTCGGCGGCGTTCAACTCTGGCACAAATGCTTTTGCTTATGGCACTTCGAGCATAGCAAATCAATTGAAAACCGTGGCGCGATTTATTTCGGGCGGACTGCAAACAAAAGTTTATTTGGTCAAAATTGGTGGTTTTGACACCCACGATTTACAAGTGCCTGATGCTGTAAACACACATTCTGGAACGCACGCAAAATTGTTGGGCGACCTGTCGGCAGCAATTACAAGTTTTATAACAGACTTGACCAATCAAAGCAAAATTGACGATGTGGTTGCTGTGACCTTTTCTGAATTTGGGCGAAAAGCGGCCGAAAACGGTAACTTTGGAACAGACCATGGCGAAATAGCACCCATGTTTGTGTTCGGTAGTGCGATTGCTCCCGGGGTTTCTGGCACAAATGTAAATTTGGCGCAAGCAACAGCTGCAAATAATTATCAGATAACGACCGTTCAGCATGATTATCGCAGAGTTTTTGGCACAATCATGCAAGATTGGTTTGGAACGAGCAATGCCACACTAAACAATACGTTTTTTGATTTTACAAATAATGTAGGATTTGCAGCCAATAAAGTTTCTGGCATGATAACCCCTCCAAGTACTGTACCACCAACTTGCTACACAAACGCGCTGGTACTTGGTCTTGAGAGTTTTGATACACAAGCCGAAGTTTTGGTTTATCCAAACCCGACTACCGATAGTATAACAGTAAGTTCAAACTCGGCAGTCGAAGCAATTATTATTTATAGCATTGATGGCAAAAAAGTTGGGTCGTTTAAGAACCCGATTGCTGGAAATCAAATGACTATTGATTTACAAAGTTTTTCAGTTGGAATTTATAATTTGCAAATCAAAACCACAGACAAAATTTTCACTAAAAAAATCATTATTAGGCGATAATTTTTGATGGATACAAATTTTTACAAAACCATAAAAAACAGTTCGGCGCACACGGTTTGTGGCAACAAAATTTTGACAATGGTCTTGTCTAATGAAGCGTATCGAAAAGAAAAACAAAACTAGCTTGATTTTTACATTTATATTTCTCGATTTACTATTTGCCATTTTTATTTATGTGATTGGTGCTATTAATTGATAAGGCTATGAAACTAGATACGCCCTTTATTGAGAATTGTATACAAATTAATAAAATTAACTGCATATCGAATTATAATAACCAAAAAATATTCTACTTAAACGCAAAACAGTTTATATTCGTTTATAAAATGAAACCTTTAATCTAGCCTCGATTGCTTCGTCCGTTCGCACTTTCAGGCTCGGGTGTCGCGGCATCCTTTTTTTGGTCTCGTCCTTAAAGACGAGACCAAAAAAAGATACAGCAGAAAGCGGGAATACAGTCGTATTGTTAAAGGTTTTGTGCTTCAAAAAAAAGAAAGTATATTCGCCTTGAAAATTTTATACTTTACCAAATGAAAAAAATAATTGTTTCTGCAATTTGCGCCATTTTGCTATTTCCGATAACCGCAAAAGCCGACGAGGGCATGTGGTTTTTGATGTTTATTGAGCGATTGAACCATCGCGACATGCAAAAAATGGGGCTGCAACTAACGTCCGAAGAAATTTATTCAATCAACAATCATTCACTAAAAGATGCTATCGTGCAGTTTAATGGTGGTTGTACGGCAGAATTAATTTCAAAAGACGGCCTGGTTTTGACCAATCATCACTGTGGTTATGACAATATCGCTGAACTTTCTACACCCGAAAAAAACTTGCTAAAGGACGGTTTTTGGGCGGCCAATCGTGCTGACGAACGCAAACCATCTAGTCTTTATGTGCGATTTTTTGTACGCATGGACGATTGCTCAAAACGTATTTTGGCAAAGCTAAACCCAACAATGAGCGAGGCTGAGCGAGAAAAAGCAATTAATCAAGAAATTGCAGTTATTGAAAAAGAAAATAACGAAGGCGGAAAATACACCGTTTCTGTACGACCATTTTTTCAAGGAAATGAGTTTTATTATTTTGTATACCAAGACTATAAAGATGTTCGTTTAGTTGGCACACCGCCCGAAAATCTTGGAAAATTCGGTGGCGATACCGACAATTGGGAATGGCCGCGTCACACAGCAGACTTTTCTATGTTCAGGATTTATGCCGACAAAAACGGAAATCCTGCTGATTACTCTAAAGAAAATGTGCCACTAACGCCAAAGCACTATTTGCCTGTAAATTTGGGCGGCGTAAAAGAAAACGATTTTGCGATGATTCTGGGATATCCTGGTCGAACCAACCGTTGGATGCCCGCAGGCGGAATTGAGCAGAACGTAAAATTTACTTATCCGGCATGGGTTGAAGGCGCAAAAACCGGCATGGACAACATGAAAAAATACATGGATCATAGCGCTGCTCTCCGATTAATTTACGCATCAAAATACGCATCGACTGCCAACTACTGGAAAAATCGCCAAGGAATGATTGATGCATTAACCAAGTTCAAGACCTCAAAAGCCAAAGCTGTTCAAGAAACCAAGTTTGACAAATGGGCAAATTTACCAGCAAACAAATCGAAATATGGCAACGTGATTCCGACAATCAACAAGTTTTATGCATTAACAAACGAAAAATCTCGTCATGACAACTATATCCAACAAGTTTTTAGAACCGCAAGTTTTTCGACAATTAGCAGGACGCTTGGTCGTCAGTTAGAAAATTATGCGAAAGCAGATGCTACAAAACGCACCGAAATGTTAACAAAGTTAACCGAAGCAGTGGATGGAATGTTTAAAGAAATGCACATTCCGGCCGAAAAAGATTTGTTGGCTGCACAACTAAATTTGTATTGTTCAAAAGTTACGGGGTACAAAATCGCACCGTTGGTCGAAAAGCTAAAATCAGAAAATAGTGGTAATTTTTCGTCATTCGTAAATAATGCCGTTGATAATTCTGTTCTGACAAATCCAGAAAAATTAAAGGGTTTTATCGCAAATCCATCATTAGAAATTTTGACAAACGATGAAATTTATATGTTATCAAACGATATGTTGACACATTTTTCGACTCGTTCAGACGAAATTGCCAAAGCCCAAAACGATTTTAGTGCGTCGTTTAGACTTTTGGTCGAAGGGTTACGAGAGTCAAAAATAGGAACCATCAAATATCCTGATGCAAATTCTACACTGCGATTGACTTATGGAAAAATACGGTCATTGCCTGCCGACAAACGTAACGATGCCAAAATAAATAACTACACGACCCTCGACGGACAAGTAAAAAAGTACAAGAAAGACGATGCCGAATTTGATTTGCCTGCAAAACTAATAGAAATGAACGCCAAAAAAGACTATGGCCGATATGCCGATAAAGACGGCTCGCTGCACGTAAACTTTTTGAGCGACAACGACATTACGGGCGGAAACTCAGGTAGCCCAGTTTTGAACGGTAAAGGCGAACTCATAGGGCTTGCTTTCGACGGAAACATAGAAGCCATGGCGGGCGACGTGATTTTCGATCCAAAATTGCAACGCACCATCAATGTTGACATTCGATATGTTTTGTGGGTAATCGAAAACTTATCTAATGCCAAGCATATTGTTGACGAAATGACATTGGTAAAATAAAGCACTTTTGCAAAACAATACAAGTCGACTTCATAAAAAGAAGTCGATTTTTTTATGTCCAAAAATCTAAAAAGTTATCTTTGCAATAAATCAGATGATTGGTCAATGTTACACCGAGCGCAGTCGAGGTGGAACTATAAATTGAAGATACGATAAAATTCGAATCAAACTTGCCTACCTAAAAACATATCAAATGAACTATTTTTCTTCGGATTTTAAACTCGGAATTCTCGGTGGCGGGCAACTCGGCAAAATGCTTTTGGCAGAAACCCGAAAGTTTGACATTCAAACACAGGTGCTTGACCCAAGTGCCGACGCACCCAGTAAAATTGCCTGCAACCATTTTGTTCAAGGCAGTTTAGCCGATTTTGAAACCGTTTATAATTTCGGAAAAACAGTCGATGTACTTACTTTTGAAATCGAATTAGTAAATCTCGAAGCATTAGAAAAACTAGAATCAGAAGGCAAAAAAGTGTATCCATCGCCAAAAACTTTACGATTAATTCAAAATAAAGGTATTCAGAAAAATTATTATATCACAAACAAGATTCCAACTTCTGCATTCAAAATATATGCGTCGTTAAAAGATTTGAAATCTGCTGTCACATCGAGCGCAGTCGAGATGCCGTTTGTCTGGAAATGCACCGAATTTGGCTATGACGGCAACGGCGTAAAAATCATCAAAACCATTGGTGATTTATCAAATTTACCAGACGTCGAATGCATTGCCGAAGAGATAGTCGATTTCAAAAACGAACTTTCTGTAATTGTTGTGCGCAATGTTTCAGGCCAAACCAAACATTATCCCGTGGTCGAAATGGAATTTCATCCCGAAGCCAACCAAGTAGAATATGTGATTTGCCCTGCCAGAATTCCAGATAATATTGCACAAAAAGCCATAGAAGTTGCCTTACAAGTATCGCAAGCGTTTGACCATGTTGGACTTCTGGCTGTCGAAATGTTTCAAACCCAAGACGACGAAATTCTAGTAAACGAAGTCGCCCCACGCCCGCACAATTCTGGCCACCAATCCATCGAGGGTAGTTATACCTCGCAATTCGAGAATCATTTACGAGCCATACTTGACTTGCCGATTGGCAATTGTGACAGCAAAATAAACAGCATTATGGTCAACCTAGTGGGTGCCGAAGGCTTTTCGGGCAATGTAGTTTACAAGAATATTCAAGATATCATGGCTATAGATGGCGTTACGCCCCACATCTATGGCAAGCGAGAAACGAGACCTTTCAGAAAAATGGGTCATGTGACGATTGTTCATCAAGATATGGGTTTGGCTAGAAAAATTGCAGAAGAAGTTAAGAAAACAATCAGAGTCGTAAGTTTGTAAAAAAATTGTTTTCGTGTTTATTTTTATATACTTTTGGTGTATAAAAATAACTATATGAAAACAATTTCATTAAAAATAGAGGATGCTATATTT
>JBDLWE010000157.1:0-8119 GCA_039804445.1 Bacteroidota bacterium
TAAAAATGTCCAAAAAAGCGACGTCTATTGACATGACCGCTATGTGTGATGTTGCCTTTCTTCTTCTTACATTCTTTATCTTGACGGCAACGGCCAAGCAGCCAGAGCCTCTACCAGTAGACACGCCATCGTCAACAGTGCAAACAAAATTGCCTGATACAGATTTAGCAATTATTACAATAGGTAAAAAAGGAACAGTGTTTTTTGGTGTTAAAGGACCAGACGTTCGTAGAAAGACATTAGAGAATATAGCTTCTAAAATGAAAATGGTGTTTACGCCAGACGAAATTACAAGCTTTGGGCTAATGGACGGTTTCGGTGTGCCAATTAATCAGCTGAGCGGACTACTTAAAATGAAATCTGCTGACAGAAACGTCGAAGGACTTCAAAAAGGAATTCCGCATGACTCTATTGATAATCAATTAAAAGATTGGGTTTATGCTGCGCGATCTGCCAATGCAGAATTGCACAATAAACCATTGCAATTTGCTATAAAAGGTGATGCAAAAGAGTCATATCCTGCTGTTAAAAAAGTAATGGATATTCTGCAAGACCAAGACGTAAACAAATTTAACCTGATTACAGGTTTGCGAGGAGCGGATTTTTAATTTTAAAATAAAAGAAACATGGCAGAATTAAATACAGGCGACTCCGGCGGAAAAGACAAAAGTGGCAAGGTACGAAGTAAAAAAGCAAGTGGATCGGTAGATTTAACCGCAATGGTGGATTTAGCGTTTCTTTTAATAACGTTTTTTATGCTTACAACGTCATTGTCAAAACCACAATCTATGGATTTGGGAATGCCTGAAAAACCTAAACCAAACGAAAAAGAAGAAACAATTGATGTTGCTGACAACCGTTCTATGACCGTTCTTATTGGCGAAAACAATAAGATGATTATGTATATGGGCAAATTTGATGCACCACTTGAGGCGCCTAAAGATTATACTTTTGGTAAAGACGGTATACGCAAAAAAATAATCGAGAAACAAGCTGCATTAAAAGCAAGTGAACCAGATCCTAAAAAACAGGAGTTAATTGTTATTATAAAACCAAATAAAAAATCAACCTATAAAAATATGGTCGATATTTTAGACGAAATGGCAATTACAAAAGTGAAAATTTATGCAATTGTTGGAATTGAAAAAACTGAAAACGCACTTTTGGAAAAGAAATAGTTCCAAATTTTAAAAATTATAAATTATGAAACTAGATATTTTCAAAGGAAATTGGATAGACATGGTTTTCGATGGCAAAAACAAAGCTTATGGAGCTTATAATTTGCGAAAAGAAAATCCAAAGACAACAACCAAAGCGTTGATTGCTGGTGCACTGCTTTTTTCGTTTTTAATGGCATTACCGATGATAGATTTCAGTGGTCTTGGCAAAAAAGAAGATGAAAAAGTAGTAATGGTCGATATGAAAAAATTGGCGCCACCACCAGAAGAGGTGAAGCCAAAAATTCCGCCACCACCACCACCACCGCCAGCGCCAAAGATTGACCAAGTAAAATTTGTTAAACCGAAAGTTGTTGAAAAAGAGAAAGTAGTCGAAGAAATTAAAACTATTGAAGAACTAAAAGACAAAGATATTAGTAACAAAGATATAAAAGGTCGTGATGACGGAAAAATCCTAATTGACGAGCCAGCAGGCGATGGCGATAAAGATGCTAAAGTTGTTGAAGTAGAAGACAACAAAGTTTATAATGCAGTAGAGGTAAAACCAGATTTTCCTGGAGGTATTCAAAAGTTTTTTGCATATTTTATGAAAAATTTTAAAACACCTGAAGGTGAAGAAATTAGTGGTAAAATACAAATGACATTCGTTGTTGAAAAAGATGGGTCTGTAACCGACATAAAAATCATTCGTGATCTTGGTTATGGGACAGGCAAAGAAGCTAAACGAGTTTTAGAAAATTCGCCAAAATGGAAGCCAGGTATTCAAAATGGTCGTCCTGTTCGGGTGCAATATAACTTACCAATTAGTATTGTTCTAGGTGAATAATTCGATGAAACAAGAGTTTGATGCAGATAAAAGAATTCAGAAATCGCTCAATGGGCGATTTCTGTTTGTTGTAGGGATTTTGTTTCTGGTTGTGTACTTTTTTCTTGGTTTGGCCGTTATGTTTTGGAGAAAGTTTCCAATTGAAATGCCTCAAAACTACAGGTACATTTTTGGTGGTTTACTTATAGCTTATGCAATGATCAGGTTTGGGCGTTTATTAAAAAAATCTAAGATTGAAACATAGTTTAAATTGTTGTCAAGAAGTAAACTGTAATTTGTTCGTCATGAAAAAACCTTCTAATTTCTTACTCTTTTTAAGTGTAGCAGTGATATTGTCATTTGCGATTTTTCAATCATGCAAAAAATACAATGACATTAGCGATGGCGAAGAAACCATCATTAAAGGCAACGCCACAATTCTTGTTGACGAAAGTTTACAATCTATTGTTGATGCACAAATCATGGTTTTTGAAAGTCAATATGCTGCCAAAATTAAGCAAATCAATCAAAGTGAAACAAGTATAGTCAACGATTTAATTGCTCAGAAACATGCAATTGCAGTGCTTTCACGTAAGTTGACAGACAAAGAATTGGCGGTTTTTAAAAACAAACAAATTCAACCTCGTATTACACAATTTGCGACGGATGCAGTCGTTTTTGTTGTAAATAGCAAATCGAATGATACCGTTTTTGAAGTTTCAGATGTTTATGATTTTTTAAAAAACAAACCATCAGTTATTAAAAACATGACATTTGAAAGTGCAAATTCAAGCACGCAGTCATTTCTAAGCTCCTTGGCTGGAGTTACCACCGAAAAGCAAAATAATATTTTTTCTGAAAAGAATTATATTGCAGTTTTAAAACACGTTCAGGCTAATCAAAATGCCATAGGCGTTATTGGTTTAAATCAAATTGTGGAGCCAACCGCAGAAGTCAACGATTTGCTTAAAAATGTAAAGGTTGTTTCCGTTAGAAATGTTAAAAAAGATGGAGTTTCGCAAGAAGCCTATAAACCAAGTCAAGACAATATAGGCAGTGGCTTATATCCGTTTGAACGTCCTATATTTATGTTAAATTTTCAGGGACGATCTGGTTTAGGTATGGGATTTGCATCATTTGTTGCAGGAGAGATAGGCCAACGTATTGTCCTTAAATCTGGGCTGATACCTGTGCGCATGCCGAGCAGAATTATAAATACAAGAAAAGGAATATTAAAATAATAAATTGCAAAAAATGAACAAATTAAAATTTTTATCTATCGCTTTGTTTGTACTTTCATTTACAGCAAGTGCGCAAGACTTGGAGTCTGCCAAAAAAGCAATAGACGCCGAGCAATTCGAAAAAGCAAAAGGAATTCTTAAAGGACTCGTTGCTTCAAAACCTGATATCGGAAAAAATTACTTCTTTTTAGGAAATGTTTACTTAACCCAAAAATTGCAAGATTCGGCAGCGGCAAGTTTCAACAAAGGTCTTCTTGCAAAAACCGAAACCAACTTAAACAATATTGGCCTCGGACAAATTGAGCTTGATAAAGATAACGCTGCTGGTGCAAAAGCACTATTTGATAAAGCAACATTAGGGCTTAAAAAGAAAGAGTTTGAAGAATTTTTATACATCGGACGAGCATATATGGGGATTACAAAACCAGACTATGGCGTTGCACTAACTTACTTATCTAGAGCAAAAGCAATTGCACCAAATGACGCGCAAATTTTACTTTCTTTAGGAGACACTTATTATGGTGTACGCAACAATAATGATGCCTTTTCAGCTTATCGAGATGCTTATGATGCTGACAAAAATGTGCTTCGTGCTAAACTACAATTAGCAAGAATCACCAAAGAAGCAAAGGCTTTTCCTGAAGCCCTGGCGCAATTCGAAGCTATTAAAGCGATTAACCCAATGTATGGTCCTGACTATCGCGAAATGGCAGAAACATATTTCTTGATGGCACTTAATGACAAAGATAAATATGCAGAGTATAACAGAACAGCCCTGGAGTATTATGACAAATATATGTCGATGACAGACTATTCTCTTGATTCACGTATGCGTCATGCAGACTTTTTGATGCTTACAAAAGACTATAAAGCACTCGAGATTGAGGCAAACGAAATGCAAAAACTCGATAAAGTAAATCCAAGAATATTTAGATATTTAGGATATTCTGCATATCAAACTGGCAATTTTGATGGTGCTATCAATGCTTTAAATGATTTTCTTGCCGCACCAAAAGCAAAGATTATTGGGCGTGATTATTTATATTTAGGACTCGCAAAAAACAAAAAATCACTTTCTACAACCGTTGGTGCAGATGGCAAAAATGTCTACAATGTTGACCAAGCACTTTTTTCGCAAGGTGTAGCCGATTTGAAAAAAGGTGTCGAACTAGACCCCGTGATGGCAAATGAGTTGAATGATTTTGGTAAAATTTTCTTTGATTTAAAACTACTCAAAGAAGCAGCGTCGATTTACGAAGTTGCCACTTTAAATCCAAATTCTCGAAATTATTTATTTGATAGCTACTACTATGCTTACTCTACTTATTTTGATTTAGCAAACCAAAAAGCATTAGATTTAGTTCAGTTTGATAAAGCTCAAAAAGCATTTTCTAACGTAATCACCATTCGTCCAAGTTTTGTAGATGCCTATATCTACAAAGCTAGGCTATTTTCTCTTAAAGAAAATGACCCATTGGCAGCAGCCGAAATGGCAAAATACTACGAAGAGTTTGAAAAAGCACTTCTACTCAAAGGCGATGCAGAGGTTATAAAGCCTGCAAATCAGAAAAAATTAGTTGAAGCTAATAATAATATTGCCGTTTATCACCTAAGCACCGACAAGGCAAAAGCAAAATTCCATCTAGAAAAAGTTTTAAAAATTGATGCAACAAACGAAGATGCTCTAGCAAATATAAAATTTGTAAAATAATTTTTAAAATTAGCAAAGAATAAAGCCACTACAGTATAGTGGCTTTATTTATTATAAAAAAGTTATCTTTGCACAAAAACAAAATGCTACCTAAAGAGGTTCAACTTGCCATCGAAAAAGGAATTATGTTGCCGTTGATGGAAGAATTCTACACCATTCAAGGCGAAGGATATTATACTGGCACAGCCGCATACTTTATCAGAATTGGTGGTTGCGACGTGGGTTGTCACTGGTGCGACGTAAAAGAAAGCTGGAATGCTTCGCTGCACCCACCAACAAACATTGATATCATTGTTGCAAACGCAAAAAAACACGCACAAACTATTGTGGTCACAGGCGGCGAACCATTAATGTGGGACATGACCGCGCTAACTACAGCCCTTAAAAAAAATCTCCTAAAAGTACACATTGAAACTTCTGGTGCATACCCCCTATCGGGCACCTGGGACTGGATTTGTCTATCGCCCAAAAAAAATAAATTGCCAACCGATACCGTCTATAAAAAAGCAAATGAACTAAAAGTAATCGTTCATAACAAACACGATTTTGTTTTTGCCGAAGAGCAAGCTGCACTGACAAACAAAGATGCAATACTTTTCTTGCAACCCGAGTGGAGCAGAAGAGACGAAATCACGCCTGCTATTGTTGAATATGTGATGAATAATCCAAAATGGCGAATATCATTACAAACCCACAAATACTTAAATATTCCGTGATTTTGCCAACAGGATTAAACAAAATTTTTGCTCCTTATTTCAGCATTAAAAAATATAATATCAAAGTGCAATCAATGTTATATATAACTCAAATTACGCATAAAAAAAATAATTATCATTTTTTGGGCGTTCCGTGCGCCCGCCGCGGCGGGGAGCACGTCGGTGTTCCGCTCCCAATCTGTCCTTTCTAGCAACAAAGCAATCTTTTGAGAAAGATTGCTTTGTTGCTAGAAAGGACAGGATTTTCGCTCAACACCTAACGCTTGTGCCACGGCATATAAAGTTCATGCACAAATTACTGCATAATGTAAGCTTAACTAAAATTACAATTACAAAAAAATTTTGTAATTTTGTTAAAAACCATAAATCATCAAATTTAAAATAAGTAGTTTTTATATAAAACCTTAAAGTTCAAAAATTAAATTTTAACCAACAAAATTTTATTTACTACAAAAAATACCCTAGTATTGTATTTAGAATGTGCTGTATAATCATCATATTTAATAATTTTAATTTTGATTTTAGGTCATAATCAATTATTCCATTTACAACTTCAATAAAATAATTTATAAATGAAAAAACTTATACTTACAAGCATATTTTTGTTTTCGTTTCAGTTCGCTTTTTGTCAACCAACCTATGGCACTTCATCTGGCGCAATAACATATGATCAGGCCGAAATAAAACCAGAATATCTTGGCGGTTATAACGAGTTTATTAAATTTTTTGCTTCAAATTATAATACGCCAGAAGTCGAAGGACTATCTGGTATTGCCATAGTAACTTATATAATCGAAGTAAATGGTCGAGTAACCAATATAAAAGTTACAAAAGACTTAGGGAGCGGAATCGGTGAAGAAGCAATACGTGTACTAAAAATGTGCCCAATTTGGACACCGGGCGAGTTAGACGGCAAGCGAGTAAGGGTCAAAATGGAGTTGCCGATTACTATAAAAAACTAGCACGCCTTCTTTTTGATAATTTCTGCTTATGTATTTTAAAATTATATCAATTTATTGATTTTAAACATTATTAAAACACCTTATTTAAAAAAGTAAAATTCTTTAAAACGTAATCATATTCTGCTTTTTCTATATCTTTGTATAAAAAAATAGCATAACAAAAATGGAAAGCATTTTAGAGCCAAAACCAAGTACCGTTCGCAACGATGCCAAACCAAAATGGCTAAAAGTAAAATTGCCAATCGGACAAAAATATACCGAACTACGCAGTCTTGTAGACAAGTACGAACTAAATACAATTTGCACCTCGGGCAGTTGCCCCAACATGGGAGAATGCTGGTCAGAAGGAACGGCTACTTTTATGATTCTTGGCAATATTTGTACCCGATCATGTGGTTTTTGTGGCGTAAAAACTGGTAGACCAGAAACCGTAGATTGGGACGAACCCGAAAAAGTAGCGCGCTCTATAAAACTTATGAATATCAAACACGCGGTAGTGACCAGTGTTGATCGCGACGATCTGAAAGACGGTGGTTCAATCATTTGGGCAGAAACCATAAAGGCTATCAGACGAATGACCCCCACCACAACTTTAGAAACACTAATTGGCGATTTTATGGGTGTTACCCGAAATATCGATCGAATTATTCAAGCAAATCCAGAAGTTGTATCGCATAATATAGAAACCGTACGAAGGCTTACACGCGAAGTAAGAATCCAAGCCAAATATGATCGAAGCATGGACGTTTTAAGATACCTCAAAGAAAACGGAATTAACAGAACAAAATCTGGAATCATGCTTGGCCTTGGCGAGACCGAAGACGAAGTTATACAAACACTACATGATTTACGAAATGCCAAAGTAGACGTAGTTACTATTGGCCAATACTTGCAGCCATCTAAAAAACATTTGCCTGTTAAAGAATATATTACACCCGACCAATTTGCGAAGTACGAAAAACTTGGGCTCGAACTTGGTTTTAAACATGTAGAAAGTGGTGCATTGGTGCGGTCAAGCTACAAAGCTGCAAAACACATTTTGTGAATATTAACAATTTTCAATAATACTAAAAGCAATAAAAAAATATTGCTTTTTTTAGTTTCAAATCGGTCATGAAAACAAAAATTGCAATAAATGGCTTCGGTCGCATTGGCCGAAATCTCTTTAGGTTGTTACTCAACCACCCAAAAATAGAGGTCGTTGCCATAAACGATATTGCCGATAATAGAACCATGGCGCACCTCATCAAGTACGATAGTATTCATGGTGTACTAGACGCGACGTGCGGTTTTGATGAAGATAACCTTATAATTCACAACAAAAAATTTCTGTTTTTTCACGAAAAACAAATTCAAAACCTGAGCTGGAGGCTACTAGATATAGATATTGTGGTCGAATGTACCGGCAAATACAAAACATTTGCAGATATAAATCAACATATTTTATCTGGAGCCAAAAAAGTAATTCTCTCCGCTCCTTCAGAAGTCGACGAAATCAAAACCGTA
>JBDLWE010000158.1:0-5961 GCA_039804445.1 Bacteroidota bacterium
ATGCTGCAATAAAAACAGTGATTCTTTAAAATAAAAATTCAACTTCAAAAAAATCTAACACCTAGTAATCTGCATTAATATATTGCTTTAATAAAATGCGGTCAACGGCAATCTTGCGTTAGGGATCGCGGCGGTATCCTTTTTTTGATTTTTTGCCGCTCGACGGTTTGTTGATTGGCAAAAAATCAAAAAAAGATATAGCCAAGAGCCCGACCATTTTTTTTAACAAAACCGCCACAAACCAAAAAGTTTGTGGCGGTTTTGTTAAAAAAAATGGGAACGCCCAAAATACTATTACAATACTGATCCTAATTCATTATTCATACTACGAACAGAATCTGCGCTTTTGGCAAACAATGCTTTTTCGGCATCGTTTAAGGCAATATCAACAATTTTTTCGATGCCGTTTTTACCTATTATACATGGTACGCCGATGCATATGTCTGATTGGCCGTACTCGCCGTCGAGCATGACCGAGCAAGCTATCATTTTGTGTTGGTCGTTCAAAATACTGTCTACTAAATAGGCTACTGATGCGCCCGGTGCGTACCAAGCCGATGTGCCTAGAAGTGCCGTAAGGGTTGCGCCACCTACCATGGTATCTGCTGCTACTTTGGCAAGTTGGTCTGCTGATAGAAATTCTGAAACTGGGATTCCGTTATATGATGCTAATCTGGTCAGTGGAATCATGGTTGTGTCGCCGTGACCGCCTATGACCATTGCCGAAACGTCGTTGGCTGGCTTGTCAAGTGCTTGTGACAGATAGGTTTTGAAACGTGAGCTATCTAGCGCACCGCCCATGCCTATTATTCTGTTTTTTGGAAGTCCAGAAATTTTGCTTGCCAAATAGGTCATCGTATCCATGGGGTTTGACACAATAACTATGATGGTGTTTGGCGAATGTTGCAAAACGCTTTCGACTACGGTTTTTACGATACCTGCGTTGATGCCGATGAGTTCTTCGCGCGTCATTCCGGGTTTTCTTGGAATTCCTGAAGTTACAACAACAACATCTGAGTTTGCAGTTTTCGAATAATCGTTGGTGCTACCCGATACTTTGGTATTAAAACCAAGTGTGGTTTGGGTTTGCATGATATCTAGTGCTTTGCCTTCGGCAAAACCTTCGCGAATGTCTAACAAAACAATTTCTGATGCAATTCTGCGGTATGCAATTGCGTCTGCACAGGTTGCGCCTACGTTTCCGGCGCCTACGATGGTAACTTTCATGAGGTTTGAGTTTATTTGTTTAGTTTTTTAGGTCAAAAATTTCTATTTGCAAAAATGGAACTTTTTGCAAAATAAAAGTTTTATAGATAATTTTTTCTAAAAATTTTGTTATTTTATTTGATATTGAACAGAAAGATTGGAGTTTATGAATTTTCCGATACCAACTGTTGCTTGAAAAAAGAATTTTCGATAAGGATATCTTCCTGAAACCTCTGCAAGCAGATTAGATTTTGTGGTGCCTAATTCGAGTAATTTGGTGTTTAGAATTTGCTGTGCCGGAATTGTGTTTTCGATCGAGCCAGGTTCACCACCCATTTTGTAATTGAAATTACTACTGTTAAAAATTAACCCGGTACCAAGTTCAAATTTATTGAATTGTTTTGAAAAGTTTACTTGAAATTGATAAGTATCTATGACACTCGTCAATTGATTAAGTCCTAAATTTCCGTATTGTGTTTGTACGTCCAAGAATTTTACGCCCAAATCTTCGCGGCCATAACTTGCCATGGCTGCGAGGTGCAAATTATTTTTTACCAATGATGGGATGTATTGGTCAAGATTATGTTTGAGGCCTACGCCATAAACTTGATAATCAAAATTTCCGATTTTGACTACTGGCGAGAATTTCGTAATCAATTCAGTTCCATACCAGAGCCCTAGCGAAGCTTGTAAATAAACGTATTCTAAGGCTTCTGCGCTGACGCCTTCGGGGCTTTTTACGACCACGTCTTGACCGCCGATGTTGCCCGTTAACGGAATTTGATCATCGCTGCCTAGCGCAGTTTGCACCGTGGCACTTCCGCCAGGAACTTTAAAAAACTTGAAATCTGAATTTGAAACTATAAATGTTCGGTTAGATTTTGGTACAAAAAACACATTGCCATGCAAACCAACATTCAAATCCCAAAGTTCGGCTTTTTTGGGTGCATTCATCCAACCGTTTGATGCTTGATAAACGGCAGCATCTGTTGCTGGCGTCACAAAGATTTTTGTAAAATAGACAGCGTCGTTCACAAGGTCGCTCAGTTTTTGAATGTCTTGAGCAGGTTGGCTTTGTGCCAACTGTGAACTGAAAAATAAAATAACTGCTATCAATTTTATCAATAGTCTTTTAGGCATCAATGTTAGCATATACGGCATTTTTTTCTATAAATTCTCGTCGTGGTGGCACCTCGTCGCCCATGAGCATCGAGAATACTTGGTCGGCTTCTGCCAAACTGTCAATAGTTACTTGCCGCAACGTTCTGAAATTTGGATCCATGGTGGTTTCCCACAACTGCTCTGCATTCATTTCGCCAAGACCTTTGTATCGCTGAATAGCTGCACTTCCGCCCATTTTTTCGTTGGCTATGTCACGTTGGTTGTCGTTCCAAGCATATTCTTTTTTGTTTCCTTTTTTTACTAAATATAATGGTGGTGCAGCGATATAAACGTGTCCTTGCTCGATAAGTTCTTTCATAAAACGGAAAAAGAACGTCAAGATTAAGGTCGAAATGTGACTTCCATCAACATCGGCATCACACATGATAATTACTTTGTGGTAGCGCAATTTTTCTAAATTCAACGCCTTGCTATCTTCGGCAGTACCAATGGTAACGCCAAGTGCCGTAAAAATATTTCTTATTTCTTCGTTTTCAAAAACCTTGTGATGCATGGCTTTTTCTACGTTCAAAATTTTTCCTCGAAGTGGCAAAATGGCTTGAAATGCTCTGTCACGCCCTTGCTTTGCAGTTCCACCTGCCGAATCTCCCTCGACAAGGTAAACCTCACATTTTGCAGGATCTTGTTCTGAGCAATCAGACAGTTTTCCGGGCAATCCGCCACCGCCCAAAACGGTTTTGCGTTGCACCATTTCACGCGCTTTTTTGGCAGCGTGACGGGCTTGTGCAGCAAGAATTACTTTCTGTACAATCACTCGAGCATCGTTTGGGTTTTCTTCCAAATAAATCTCGATCATATCGGCCACGGCTTGTGACACAGGCGATACTACCTCGCGGTTACCCAATTTGGTTTTGGTTTGACCTTCAAACTGTGGTTCGGCTACTTTTACCGATATAATGGCCGTAAGTCCTTCACGAAAATCGTCTCCCGAAATCTCAAATTTCAGTTTGTCGAGCATGCCCGAAGCATCGGCATATTTCTTGAGCGATCTAGTAAGTCCGGTTCTAAAACCTTGCAAATGCGTTCCGCCCTCGTGGGTGTTGATGTTGTTGACGTACGAAAAAATATTTTCTGAATACGAAGTGTTATAAATCAATGCGACTTCAACCGGAATTTCGCCTTTTTCTGAATCCATCGAAATCACGTGCGCAATAATCGGCTCACGATTACCGTCTAGATATCTAATATACTCTTTTAGTCCTTCTTTTGAATGAAATGTTTCTGAAACAAAATTACCGTCTTTGTCTGTCTCACGTTTGTCGGTCATCGTTACCGTGATGCCTTTGTTCAAAAAAGACAATTCACGCATTCTGGCCGAAAGCGTTTCGTATGTGAATTCAGTGGTTTGCGTAAAAATAGTATCGTCAGGATAAAACGTGACAATTGTGCCTCGTTTCTCTGTAGTGCCTATTTGTTTTACAGGATATAGTGCTTTTCCTTTTTCGTATTCCTGCTCATAGACTTTGCCATCTCGGTGAACCGTTGCACGCAAATGTTTTGAAAGTGCATTTACGCACGAAACACCCACACCGTGCAATCCGCCAGAAACTTTGTAAGAATCTTTATCAAATTTTCCGCCTGCACCAATTTTGGTCATCACGACTTCTAGTGCCGAAACACCTTCTTTTTTGTGCAAATCTACAGGAATACCACGGCCATTGTCTTCGACAGTAACCGATCCATCTTCGTTAATCGCCACCGTAATAAGGTCACAATGCCCGCCCATGGCCTCGTCAATAGAGTTATCGACAACCTCATAAACCAAGTGATGAAGCCCACGAACGCCCACATCGCCAATATACATAGATGGTCGCATGCGCACATGCTCCATTCCTTCAAGTGCCTGAATACTATCTGCCGAATAGGCGTTTTTCTTTATCTCGTCGCTCATTTTATGGATATTCTGTTTGATTTTTGTTTAACACGCAAATATAGTTTTTAAAAACCGTAAAAGAAAATCATACCTATATATATGTCTCAAAGTTTTCAACAAACATCGTTAAAAAGTAAATATGAAGGTTGTATTTATTTGAAGCGTAAACTTTCGTTTTTTTTTTGAAGATTGTCACGCTTTCGGCTGTATCTTTTTTGTCTCGTTCCATCTCGTCCCAAAAGACGAGACGAGACGAGACAAAAAAGGATGCCGCCTCGATCGTGGCTATTCGAAGAGTTGGTGCTTTTTTTGAAGTTGTGGTCATTGATTATGTAGCAAAAACGACAATGATAATTCGCAAAACCAAGATTGAATCTAGCCCTGATGCAAGCGAACGCCCTTTTTTTTGTTATAACCCCGAGCGCAGTCGAGGGGCATGACAACAAAAAAAAGATAGGAAAAGCCAGCAGGAAACCAACTTGATGCAAATGACGATGATTGGCTTCTAATTATTTTTAGAAAAAACTATCTTTGCCAAAACAATGAGATTTTAAAAATGGAATCAAATACAACCAACAGATATGCACAGCGCGGTGTTTCGGCCGATAAAGAAGACGTGCATAACGCTATCAAAAACGTTGATAAAGGCTTGTTCCCTAAGGCTTTTTGCAAAATTGTACCCGACTTTTTGACCAATGACGAACGTTTTTGTTTGGTGATGCACGCCGACGGTGCAGGCACAAAATCGAGTTTGGCATATACGTATTGGAAAGAAACTGGCGACATGTCGGTCTGGAAAGGCATTGCCCAAGATGCGCTGATTATGAACATTGACGATTTGATTTGTGTGGGTGCAACAACCAATATTATGCTGAGTTCGACCATTGGTCGTAACAAAAACCTGATTCCTGGCGAGGTCATTGCGGCAATAATCGAAAGTACCGAAAGTCTGATTGCCGAACTTTCAAAACACGGGATCACGATTCACTCTACCGGTGGCGAAACGGCCGATGTGGGCGATTTGGTGCGCACCATTATTGTAGATTCGACCGTAACAGCAAGGCTTGAACGATCAAAAGTGATTGATAATGCCAACATTGTGGCGGGCGACGTGATTGTGGGGTTGGCATCGTTTGGGCAAGCGACTTATGAAACCGAATATAACGGCGGCATGGGCAGCAACGGCCTTACGTCTGCACGGCACGATGTTTTTGCAAAATATTTGGCCAACAAATATCCTGAGAGTTTTGACGCTTCGGTGCCGCAGGATTTGGTTTATAGCGGACAGATGACACTAACAGATGCTGTCGAAAATTCGCCGCTTAATGCCGGAAAATTGGTGCTTTCGCCAACACGAACCTATGCGCCTATTGTCAAGAAAATTTTGGATAAATTTAGTGCAAACGAAATTCACGGCATGGTGCATTGCAGTGGTGGTGCACAAACCAAGATTTTGCATTTTGTAGAAAATTTGCATATTATTAAGGATAATTTATTTGAAATCCCGCCTTTGTTCAAACTCATTCAAGAGCAATCGCAAACTGAGTGGCGCGAAATGTATAAGGTTTTTAATTGTGGGCATCGACTAGAAATTTATGTACCTGCTGAAATTGCTAATGAGATTATCGAAATTTCGAAATCATTTGATGTGGCTGCACAGGTTGTGGGACGAGTCGAGGCATCAGACGGAAAAAAGTTGA
>JBDLWE010000159.1:0-7076 GCA_039804445.1 Bacteroidota bacterium
ATGCTTGCCGAAGACGTTGCCCCAAACCGACTAGACAAAACCAAACAGCTTGTGTCGCAAATCATTGGGCAATTAGGCAACGACCGCATTGGAATGGTGGCCTATGCCGGAAGTGCATTTCCTGTTTTGCCCATAACTACCGACTATGGCGTTGCCAAAATGTTTTTGCAAAGCATGAATCCCGGAATGGTTTCGTCGGGCGGCACTGCGCTGGACGATGCAATTCGAATATCAGAAACCTATTTTGACAAGAACTCAAAAACTAGCAAACTGCTCATCATGATTTCTGACGGCGAAGACCATTCTGATGGTGCAGAAAGTGTTGCCGAAGAAGCCAACAAAAACGGACTTAAAATAATCACAATTGGCGTTGGCACAGAAAAAGGTGGCCCAATTCCGTTGCGCGAAAATGGTGCGAATCAAGGTTTTCAGCGAGACGAAAACAACGAAGTCGTAATTACAAAACTTAATAAAGAAAGCCTTAATACTATTGCGAAAGCAACAAAAGGAGGCTATGTCGATGGCAATAATACTAAAGAAGTTTTAGATTATGTAAAAAACGCATTAGACAATATTCAAAAAACAGAGTTCGAAACCACACAATATTCTGATTTTAGTTCACAATTTCAATGGTTTCTAGGATTGGCATTTTTGATGCTAATTATTGATTCATTTTTGTCGTATGGAAAAACCAAATGGGTCAAAAAACTTAATTTATTTAACGAATCAAAATCTGTTTAAACACAAATTTTATGAAATTTTTAAAATATTTATGTTTTCTATGTTTTAATTTTGCGATGCAAATTACTGTTGCACAAGACAAAATCATTGCATCTGGAAACGCAGAATTTAACAAGAAAGAATATACAGCGGCCGAGGCAACGTATAGAATTGCAGGATCAAAAGATGCCAAAAACGCAAAAGCAATTTACAATTTAGGAAACAGCATCTACAAAATCAAGCAAGCCGCAGAGGCAGGAATGGTTTTTGCAAAAGCAGCAACAGTAGCCAAAGTTAGACCAGAGAAACATTCGGCGTTTCATAATTTAGGTAATTCTGCAATGGCGATAAAAGACTATTCGACTGCAGTAAACGCATACAAGCAGGCACTTGTGAACAATCCCGCTGATGAAGAAACTAGGTATAATTATGCTTTGGCAAAAAAAATGCTGAAAGAAAATCCGCCAAAGAAAGACGATAAAAACAAAGACAAAAATAAAGATAAAGATAAAAAAGACAAGGATAAGAAAGACGAAAAAAAAGAAGATAAAAAAGAAGGCGACGGCAAAGACCCAAAGCAAGATGAACCAAAACCAGGCCAACCAAAAGAGCAACCTGGCGGAATTTCTAAACAACGACTCGAAAACCTGCTAGAAGCCGTGAACAACGAAGAGAAAAAAGTTAGAGAAAAGGTAGATAAAAACCAACAAAAATCCAAGCCGACAAAGCCGCAGAAGGATTGGTAATTTTTTCAATTACAAATTACGAATTTCAAATTACGATTTATAATAAAAGAAGTCTATAGGTTTTTTACATTAAGATCAAAGGTTTAATATTTAAATGAAATCATTACAAAATATATTATCAATTTTAAAAAGTAAATCAAACAAGTTTTTATTTGCAGGCTTTCTATTGCTTTCGCAAATTGGTTTTGCACAAGTTCAATTTGAAACAAAAGTTGACCGAACAAAACTTGGTTTAAACGAACGTCTTCGTGTAGATTTTACTATGAACGTCGACGGCGACAATTTTGTAACACCAAATTTTGAAGGATTTAAAGTTATTGCAGGACCATTTCAACAAGTAAGCCAATCTTGGATCAACGGTCGCGGTACTTTCACAAAAAGTTATGGCTACATTCTTTTGCCTGCGCAAAAAGGTGTTTTGACTATAAAAACGGCATCAATAGAATATAACGGACAAGTCTATCGAACGGCACCCGTCAAAATAAACGTCACTAACGCGATTCAAATCGCGAAAGATCCGTCGGAAATGCCTTCGCCGTCTGCCGACAACGATTTGCATTTGGTTGCAGATGTTTCTAAAACAAATCCTTATATCAACGAGCCAATTACGGTGGTATACAAACTATATTTTTCTAATAATATAGGCATCACAAATTCGCAAGAACTTGACAAACCGAAGTACAATGATTTTTGGAGCCAAAATATCGAAATCAAAAAACTTGAAGTTCAACCAACAGTTTATAAAGGCGAAAATTATCGGGTTGTGATTTTGAAAAAAGTGGTTTTGTATCCTCAAAAATCAGGAAAACTTACCATCGAACCACTGTCGTTAGATTTAGATTTGCAAATCCCGACAGGGCGACGCAACATTTTTGGCGAACAACAAATTGCCGAAGCCAACAAAAAAGTATCTGCTGGCGCAAAAATTATTTCGGTAAAAGCGTTGCCCGAAGCAGGAAAACCCCTCGATTTTACGGGTGCCGTTGGCAGTTTTAGTTTTTCGGCAACGCCAACTCGAACAACGCTCAAGCATGGAGAAAGTCTAGATTTGGTTGTAAAAGTCTCGGGCAAAGGAAACTTGAAATTATTTGATTTGCCAAAACCAGTCGTCCCGTCTGCACTAGAAATGTATGATGCAGTCCGGACAGAAGACGTTTCGACGACTTTGGCAGGAACATCGGGTCAGTTTTCTGACAAATATGTGATTATACCGCAATTCAAGGGAGAATATCCCGTAAAACCGATGTCGTTTTCTTATTTTGATTTGGGAAGTCAAAGCTATAAAACAATTATGTCGCCAGAGATTATGATCAAGGTTTTGGACGGGCCAATATCTACAACAAGCGCTGTTGCAACAACCAACGATGGCAACAAAAAAGCCATTGCTGCGACCGATCAGTTTCAATATATTAAACTAAAAACCAATTTGACATCTATCAAGCAGAAAGATTTTTTGGGTTCTAATATGTTTTTCTCGCTTGTTGGACTGCCATTTTTGTTCATTCCTGCCTTGATTTTGTTTAGACGTCGACGAGAATCAAGCGAAAAAGATGTGTTTGGCAATCGTATAAAAATGAATAATCGATTAGCAAAAAAATATCTATCAGAAGCCAAAAAACAATTGGGCAACAAAGAACAATTTTATGTTGCTTTAGAAAAAGCGATGCACAATTTCTTGAAAGCAAAACTTTTTATCGAAACTTCTGAGATGAGTAAAGAACGTATTTCTGAAATTTTGTTAAACAAAAACGCAAATCCAAGTAGTGTACAAGATTTTATAGACTTGACCGAAAATTGCGAAATTGCGCGATATGCACCTTCGAGTGAAACTGCCATTCAAAATGATTTTGATAAGGCTGTAGCGATTATTTCTGAACTTGAGAGGCAGTTAAAATAGTTGCTGATCAGCGTTGTAAAATTGTAAATTTTTTTGATTTATTAGAAAAAACTATTTGTTTTGATTATCTAACAACCATTTTATATCATCTATCAATCGTTTTGTGTCTTCTTTGTTTGTGCCGTCATAAAACCCACGAATTCTTTTTTTGGTATCTATCAGTGCCAAGTTTTCGGTGTGCACCATGTCATACATTTCTGACGGTTTTCCAGTTTTCATAATAAGGTACGATTTTCTTGCTATATAAAAAATATCGCGTTTTGCGCCTGTTACCAAGTTCCATTTTGAGTCAATAACGCCTTTGTCGATTGCATATTTTTTTAGCACCGAAACATTATCTTGCTCTGGATTGATGGTATGAGACAGTAGCATAATTTTTGGATTGTTAAGGAAAGTGCTTTGAACATCGACCATGTTGTTGGTCATAATCGGGCAAATGGTTTGACAGGTTGTAAAGAAAAAATCGGCTACATAAATCTTGCCATCATAATCTTTTTCGGTTATAATTTTTCCGTTTTGATTGGTAAAAGAAAATTTAGAAATCGTATGATACTTTGAAACATATTGTACAGAATCTTCGACTAGTTCTGGGTTTACGTCGCTAGGGTTCATTATTGGCAATTGCTTTTTTGGTGTTAACAATTTTATAGAAACTGTCAGAAAAACCGTTGCAAAAACCAGAAAACCGATGATTTGAAATTTGTATTTTGTGATTATTGAAACCATTTTTTTTTAAAGTAAAATTAAGTAATTTATTATTTGAGGTTTATAAAACAAGTTATAAAATTGACATTTATCTGATTGATAATTTTTTGTCGGTATTTTGAAATAGGATTGAAATTTTATTTTTGTACAAATATTTATAAACTTGGTCAACGATTTGGGACGCGTTAGGTGTTGAGCGGAAATCCTTTCATTGCTAATAACGAAACAATCTTTTATAGAGATTGTTTCGTTATTAGCAATGAAAGATTGGGAGCGGAACACCGGCGAGCTCCCCGCCGCGGCGGGCGCTCGAAACGCCCAAAAAACTTTAATTTTTTTTGAAACAGTACGCTAATTTTTAATAGCCCTAACATTACTGATCTATTTATGAAAAAACCCGAACATTTCTGCCCGGGTTTATATTTAAAAATCCTAGATTATCTATTGAAAATCGATTAGTATCTATAATATTCTGGCTTAAACGGACCATCTACACCAACACCAATATAATCGGCCTGGTCTTTGCGAAGCACTTCTAATTCAACGCCTAGTTTTTCTAAATGCAAGAATGCCACTTTTTCGTCTAGGTGTTTTGGCAACATGTACACGTTGTTTTCATAGTTTGCGCTATTTTTCCAAAGTTCAATTTGTGCCAAAACCTGGTTGGTAAAGCTGGTGCTCATCACAAAACTTGGGTGACCTGTGGCGCAACCAAGGTTTACCAGACGTCCTTCTGCCAACACCAAAATGTCTTTGCCTTCGATGGTATATTTATCAACCTGTGGTTTGATTTCTACTTTAGTATCGCCATAGTTAGCATTAAGCCAGGCCATATCGATTTCGTTATCAAAGTGACCAATGTTGCAAACAATGGTTTTGTCTTTCATTTTTCTGAAATCTGCTTCAAGTACAATGTCCTTGTTGCCCGTTGCTGTGCAGACAATATCAGCATTTGCAATTACGGTCGAAAGTTTCTTTACTTCAAAACCGTCCATTGCGGCTTGAAGTGCACAAATTGGGTCTGTTTCTGTTACGGTTACTATAGACCCCGCGCCTTTGAAAGAAGCTGCTGTTCCTTTGCCTACATCGCCATAGCCACAAACTACAACACGTTTTCCAGCCAACATCACATCAGTTGCACGTCGAACAGCATCTACGGCAGATTCTTTGCAACCATATTTGTTGTCAAATTTCGATTTTGTAACAGCATCATTCACATTGATTGCTGGCATTGGCAATGTTCCTGCTTTTACGCGCTCGTATAAACGGTGAACTCCAGTTGTGGTTTCTTCTGAAAGTCCTTTGATTCCTGCAATAAGTTCTGGAAAACGGTCGATAACCATGTTAGTCAAATCGCCTCCATCGTCAAGTATCATGTTCAGTGGTTGACGGTCTTCGCCAAAAAATAGTGTTTGTTCAATACACCAGTCAAAATTTTCTTCGTCAAGACCTTTCCAAGCATAAACCTGAATTCCGGCAGCGGCAATGGCGGCAGCGGCTTCGTCTTGTGTAGAAAATATGTTGCACGAACTCCATGTTACTTCTGCGCCAAGTGCAATAAGTGTTTCGATAAGCACTGCGGTTTGAATAGTCATGTGCAAACAACCTGCAATTCGAGCACCTTTCAAGGGTTGTTCAGTTGCATATTCGGTTCTAAGTGCCATAAGTCCGGGCATTTCGGCTTGCGCCAATTCAATTTCTTTTCGACCCCAAGCCGCCAAAGAAATGTCTTTTACTTTGTATGTCACAAATGGCATTGTAGCTACACTCATTTTGTTGTATATAAGATTATTACTTTAAAATTTACGCAAATTTATGAAATAGAATTTTATTATTTTAACAATTCAATTTTTTTGTGAAATGTTTATCGCACAGCCCCGAAAGTTTTAAATTGCAGTAGTCGCAAAATTGTTGTGTAAAAAACGGACTTTTAGTGTTATATTATTTTAACATACATTTTATCGAGAAGGTTACAAACGTGTTTGACCCAAATTATGAAATACTTTTAATTTAACCACAAAGATCATCGAGGTCGCAAAGTTGTAGCGCTTGATCAAGATTTTGTTTAATATTTTTTCTAATGCGTAATTTGGGTTTAACAATAAACTATTGTGATGTTTCATTGCTTAGAAAAGACACCCGAAATCCTTTTTTTTTATTTTTGTTCTTAGATTGAATTTAGCCATCCTTAGCCATAGTTTTTAAGGGGTTTGCATGTAAGTCCAAAAAAGTTTGGGAACAGAACATTAGCTTATATCATTTTTTATAAACTATAAAAACAAAACCCATCAAGTTTTTAAAAACCTGACGGGTTGAATGTCTATGAGTCTTAAATTCTTTTACCAAATTTTCACTCGTTTTTCTGGCGAAATAAACATACCGTCGTTTGGTTGGATATTAAAAGCTTGATAAAACGAATCTACGTTTTGCAACGGCACATAGGCACGATACATTCCTGGACTATGTGGGTCTGTTTTTACTTGGTTTTTCAAAGCCTCGTCACGCAATTTTGAACGCCATATGGTGGACCACGATATAAAAAATCGTTGTTCGGGTGTGTAGCCGTCAATCATACCTGGGTTTCCGTTTTCTTTCAGATAAATTTGTAAACCATCGTAAGCGGCATTTACACCACCAAGATCGCCAATGTTTTCGCCAAGCGTAAATTTGCCATCGACAAAAGTTCCTGGCAGTGGTTGCAAAGCACTATACTGGTCTGCAAGTGCGCCCGTGAGTGCTGTAAATTGTTTCAAGTCGTCGAGGGTCCACCAATCTACAAGATTTCCGTCGGCGTTGTATCGAGAGCCAGAATCATCAAAACCATGTGAAATTTCATGACCTATTACGGCGCCAATTCCTCCATAATTTACAGCCTCATCTGCTTGATAGTTATAAAACGGTGGTTGCAAGATTGCTGCCGGAAAAACAATTTCGTTGTAAGACGGGTTATAATAGGCATTTACGGTTTGTGGCGACATTCCCCAACGGGTTTTATCGACAGGTTTTGG
>JBDLWE010000160.1:0-14096 GCA_039804445.1 Bacteroidota bacterium
TACGGTTTTAAATGGCTGTAAACCTATTTATTTTTTTTTAGATATACAATTATTTAATAAAAAAACTTAAAATTATTTATTACAACGTTTGACTTTCAATATTAAATGATTTTTTAAACAATGTTTTTATGCTGCGCTTTCCACCACCGATCTGGAATTTGCTGTTCACAACAATTTAAATAATCATCGTGCGAACATGGTAATAACGATTCTTTTATGTCTTTATTATAGTGCTTTGTTAATAAAGGCACAACCATCCACCATCTTTGTGTTTTAACGCTTTTAAAAAAAACAATATCTTGATCTTCTACTGGCACTACATAATTTAAAAAATCATCATTGTTGCGAGCGGGAAACTCAGGCATTCGTAAATTTAAACCTTCGATAAAGTACCACATTGTTTGTGCAAGAAGTGCTGCTTCTTCAGGTTGTGACGAGATGTTAAAAACACCAAAAACGCTTGTTTTGTCACCCATACCGCTGTATCGCGCAATAGCACATAAATCTTTTGCATCGATGCCATTTGGTTCATATCTTATAAAATTATTATTAACTAACGTTTTTAACGAGCATAAATCAATACTTACAATATCTGCATTTCTCAAAATGGGTTCGCAAAATTCAATGTTTGTTAATATTTCGCCCAGTCGGTAGGCGTCAAAATGTAATTTAAAAACCACATTTATCTCTTCTTGCGAATTATAATAAGTTTGAAAACCAATATTACTATAATTGTTGAGATTATTTGGTGTATCAATTATTATTTTCGATAAGTAATTTTGTTCACAAAGGGTTAACTCTGAATTTCCAAGATCAAACTTATTGTCAACAACAACCAAATTAACCATCTGGTCTAAATTATCAAATGCACGATATATTGGGTAGGTCAGATCGTGTGAACCACCCAAAAATATTATTTTGATATGCTGTCGCAGCAATGACTCGACCACATATTTGGTTGCATAATGGGTGTCGCTCGCCGTTTCGCCATTTTTTATATCGCCAATATCGATTATATTTGTTGTCCAATTTCCGATGTAAAGACTATACAGTTGCTCACGAATTTTGTTATAATTCAGCGGCAATGTTTCAACTTTGCTACCACGATATTCTGGTACAGCAACAATTGCAACTTGATAATCGTTGAGTAATATTTTTTTTTTTTCTGTATGCAATGTGATACAACCACCAATTTGAACTGGACTTAAACCTTTTGCAAATGCGACAATTTTTTGGTCAACCGGCGTCAAGAAATCCATTTCCATAGCGTTATTTTTTCTTTACAACTGCTTTTTTTGCACTAGGTTTTTTGGTGGCAACCGCCTTCTTTTTGGGTGCAGCAGCTTTTTTTGCGGGTGTTTTTTTGGCAATCATTTCTTGCGCTTGTTCCAAAGTAAGTTTTGACGCATCAAAATCTTTGCTCAATTCAATTTTTATTTTGCCTTTCAAAATTTCTGACCTGCCCCAACGTGCTTTTTGAACCAAAATTCCTTCTGCTTCCCAATGATGCAAAACCTTGTCAATATTTTTTTGAAGCTTGTCTTCAATAATACTTTCTATATCTTGTTGAGAAAGGTTGTTGAAATTATATTTGGTACTTACGTTTATAAACATGCCGCTCCATTTCAAGAATGGGCCAAACCTACCCGTTCCTTTCTGAACGCCTTCTCCTTTATATACGGTAATCGGTGCGTCAGCCAACATCTTTTCGTCAATCAATTCTTGAGCGCGTGGCATGTCTACATTCAAAGGTTCTTCGCCTTTCGGCAATGATACAAAGACCGCTCCAAACCGAATAAATGGGCCGTAACGACCGTTTGATACCTCGACTTCTTCGTCCTTATAGGTACCCAATTTTTTTGGCAACAAAAACAAATCTAATACTTCTTCTAACGAAATAGCGCCCATGTTTTGTTCTTTCAATAGGCTTGCAAAAGTTTTATTTTCGTCGTCGGGTGCACCAATTTGCGCCATCGGGCCAAATTTTCCTAGTCTAACAGATACTGGTTTTCCAGATTTTGGGTCGGTGCCCAGAATTCTTTCGCCAGATTCTCGTTCGGCATTTGCCTCAACGTTTTTTACCGTCGGATGAAAATCGTCATAAAATGCCTGCATCATTTTTGACCAATTGACGTTGCCTTCAGCAATTTCGTCAAAATCTTGCTCAACTTTTGCTGTAAAATTATAATCAAGAATATTAGTAAAATTTTTAACCAAAAAATCGGTAACAATCGTCCCGATATCTGTCGGCACCAATTTTCCTTTGTCTGAGCCTGTGTTTTCTTTCAAGATTTTGTCCGAAATTTTTCCACTATATAAAGTCATTTGTGTGTAAGGCCGCTCTTGTCCTTCTAGCGTTCCTTTCTCAACATATTTTCGATTTATGATTGTCGAAATTGTTGGCGCATAGGTCGATGGTCGCCCAATGCCAAGCTCTTCAAGCTTTTTTACCAACGATGCTTCTGTATATCGCGCTGCTGCTCGTGAATATCTTTCGGTTGCCGAAATGTAGTTATTGGTCAGTTTTTCGTTGACTTTCATTGCGGGCAACATGCCTTCTTGCTCCTCGTCATCGTCGTCGTTGCCTTCTAGATATACTTTCAAAAAACCTTCAAACTTTATCACTTCGCCCGCTGCCGTAAAAAGTTCTTGATGGTTGTTTGCTTCGATTTTAACATTGGTTCGTTCAAGTTCGGCATCTGCCATTTGCGAGGCCAAGGTGCGTTTCCAGATCAAGTCATAAAGTCGGGCTTGGTCACGGTCAATATCTACGGTGTGGCGTGACATATCGGTCGGGCGAATGGCTTCGTGGGCTTCTTGCGCACCCTTGCTTTTATTAACAAACGTGCGTGGTTTCGAGAATTGCTTGCCGTATGATTTTGTGATTTCGGCCTCGGCCGCTGCCATTGCATCTTTTGATAAGTTGACCGAATCGGTTCGCATGTACGTGATTAGTCCAGCTTCGTACAACCGTTGCGCCAACGACATGGTGATTCCAACCGGAAAATATAATTTTCTAGCAGCTTCTTGTTGCAAGGTCGAAGTTGTAAAAGGCCCCGCAGGCGATTTTTTGGTAGGTTTCGTTTCAAGATCTGCCACCTTATATTGTGAACCAATGTTTTTATTCAAAAAATCTTCGGCTTCTTTTTTGGTATTAAAATTTTTTGGCAGTTTGGCCTTAAAAGATTTTCCAGCTTCGTTCACAAATTCGGCCTGAATAGAGTAGGTGGCAACAGCCTTAAAATTCAAAATCTCTCTTTCACGTTCGACAATTAACCGAACAGAAACCGATTGCACACGACCTGCCGAAAGTCCGCCTTTTACTTTTCGCCACAAAACTGGAGAAAGTTCGTAACCCACCAAACGGTCTAAAACACGACGTGCTTGTTGGGCATTAACCAAATTATAATCTATTTCGCGTGGATTGTCAATGGCTTTCAGAATCGCATTTTTGGTAATCTCGTGAAAAACAATTCGTTTGGTTTTGGCCTTGTCAAGGTTTAACTCTTCAGACAAATGCCACGAAATGGCTTCTCCCTCGCGATCCTCATCAGACGCGAGCCAAACCATATCTGCTTTTTTGGCAAGGCCACGCAGTTTGCTAACCAATGCTTTTTTGTCGGCAGACACTTCGTAGGTAGGTTTAAAACCGTTGTGCACGTCGACACCAATTTCTTTAGACGGCAGGTCGGCAATGTGCCCAAAGCTAGATTCTACTTGAAAATCGGCACCCAAAAATTTTTCTATTGTTTTTGCTTTAGCGGGCGATTCGACGATTACGAGGTTTTTTGGCATCTAAATTTTTTTGGGCAAAAGTAGGAAGTTTTTTTGAATTAATGATAAAGTGAAATTTACTAGTGCAAAAAAATTGATATACTGTGAATAATTCTACTTGAAAGAAAAGACAAACTTTGAATTATCGTTGACATAAAGGCACGCCCGCGTTAGGGATTACTTCGTCTGTTCGCTCTTGCGGGCTCGGGTGTAGCGAAAAGCCCGCAGCCTGACCAAGGAAGTGCGAGGACTTGTAGCGGAAAGCCCGGCGACTTTTTTGAAACTGCCCCCTAAACAGTACTTTTGTAGGGCAGTTTTAAAAATGTCGCAACGCCCAAAAAAATATTATTTTAGTACAGCAGTGAAATTTCTTGATTTACAAACTCGAGAAAACGCTCGTCGGCGGCGGTAAACGGGTCGATGGTGTTTGAGTCGATATCTATTTGGCCAATGTTTTGTCCGCGCACAAAAAGTGGCACAACGATTTCTGATTTTACGGTGATGCTGCAGGCGATGTAGTTGTCTTGGGCGGCCACGTCTGGCACCACAAAATTGGCGTTTGACTCGGCGACTTGCCCGCAAATGCCTTTGCCAAAGGGAATTACAGTGTGGTCTGTGGCCTGACCAACGTAGGGGCCAAGGTGCAAAGTTTGGGTGTCGTGGTTTGCAAAATAAAAACCAACCCAGTTGTAGTGCGGGACGTTGTCGTGCAGGAGTTGGCAAATGTGTTGGTGTTTTTCTGCAACCGAAAGGTTGTTGTTTTGTGTAATTTGGGTAACTTTAGGGCGGAGATTGTCGAACATTGTTTTTTTTTGCAAAAATAGACAATGTGAGCTTTATAAATGTGTTAAAAATAGAATTTTGAAAAAATATTTTTTGCAGTACAAAATATTTTTAATGCTTTTGTTGTTTGTTATTCGCACGATTGATGAGCCTTCGCTCAGCATGGTTTTATTGTATGTACGGCGGTTTGTTATTCAGCCACTTTTTTTATTGCTTTTTGTGCCCGCGTTTTATTAACAGAAAAAAATGAGTAAGTAAGCCAAATGTTATAAATTTATTAAAATTGCATGAATGTCGTTCAGCCAAAAAATAAAACGTAAATTCGCACTTTCATAAAATACTTTTCATGCAAGATTTTCACTGGACACAACTACTAAATCCCGAATTTTATATCAAATTTGAAATCGGCGGCCAGCAAGTCGGTCTTTATATTGTACTTTTTATCATTTTTGCCGAAACTGGTCTTTTTGCAGGTTTCTTTTTGCCAGGCGACAGCCTACTTTTTTTAGCAGGAATTTATAGTCGTGACCTCATTGAAAATATTGTTTTTATAGATAATGATTTTCTGAATGTTTTTTTGCTTTGTATGCTAGTAGCCATTGCCGGAATATTGGGCAACATGATTGGCTATTGGTTTGGTGCCAAAAGTGGCGTTTACCTTTTCAAAAAGCAGGATTCGTTTTGGTTCAAAAAGAAATATTTGTTACAGTCGAAGGATTTTTTCGATAAGTATGGCGGAAAAGCGATAATCTTTGCTCGATTTTTACCCATTTTCAGAACATTTGCGCCCATAGTTGCAGGCATTGTGTCTATGGATCGCAAGAAATTTATGTTCTATAACATCGTAAGTTCTTTTACTTGGTCTTTTGTGCTAATTCTTGCAGGTCATTATTTGTATGGTTTATTTCTGAATCAATTTGACATCGACCTCAAAAAACACATCGAATTTATTATAATAGGAATTGTGTTGATATCGACAGCACCTGTTTTGATAAAGTTTTTGAAAAAAGAAAAACCAACAGTTTAATTTTTTTTTGGGCGTTCCCATTTTTTTGTCTCGTTCTTAAAAACGAGACAAAAAAATGGTCGGGTTTTTCGCTACAATCTTTTTTAGATTTTGCCATCAGCGACGCCGTCGAGAGGCAAAATCAAAAAAAGGATTTTCGCTTCACCCCCTAACGCTGCTCAAGATTCGTAAAAACGTTTTTGTGTTTAAAGAAGTTTAATTTCCTGGACAGTCGAAATCATATTGCCATCAACATCAATACCTTCTACCTTTACTTTTATCGTTTTTTGAAATAACGATGGTACAGCGAATTGAAAATTACCGTCTTTGTCAGTTTCCACCTCTGCAATCCAATGTACTGTCCCAAACTCAAGAAACCCCTTCGAGGTTAGGTCTGTATATGCTGGGTTTTTATAAGGTCTAATAGTTGCAAAGCCATTTTTTATAACAAGTGCCTGCGATTGTTGTGCGCCTGCGTCTGGTTGGCGCTCTGTATATTTTTTTAGATAAATTTTGATAACACCATTTTCTGATCCTGGTCCGCCACCCATCCCGCGACGATTTATATAAATTTCGTCTATGTCACAAAAAGGATATATGTCAAGATTGTTACTGTCAAATTGTAGCATCTCGTCAACTATAATTTGCGGGTTCCCTTGGACAGCACCAATTCCAAAACCGCCTCCAACCGGAGTGATAAGTACCTCACCCATCTCTCGGACAATATTAAATCCGTTTGCTTGTAAAAAGCTATAGATATCAATATATTGTTTGCACAAATCATCGGTTATTTTAAAACCTCTTGCCATAGAATTTCCAAATTTCAATTCATTTTTTAGTTGTTTGGCTTTATTTTTTATTTCTATTTCTTTCAAATCAACTATTGAAGCAACGGTCGGAAAAATAATTGGATTTGAAATCGCAATCGAGTTTGTCGCACAAGTTTTAACTTCAATTGCAAATGGTTTCAAAAATTTTCTATTGGCATTCCAGGCTTGCGTTGCCATTTTCAGCGTTTTGCGCACGTTGTTTCTGTCAAACAATTCAAAATAAATTTTAAGAGAATCTTGCGCAAAAACATTCTCAAAAACAAATTCATTTTTATCATTCAATTTGTTTTTAATGTCAATTCCCGCAAAAATTGCGCTCATTCGCACATTAGAATCTTTGCTGTTTCGTGCGTCAATGTTTGCGATTCCTTTAAAATTTAGACCAATGTCAAACGCAAATTTTTCTGAAGGCGTATCGCCCACAACGTTTTCATAACGATAGATTGATTTTTTAAAAAATAATTCTATATCAAGTTCATACTTTTTCTCAGCAGTTAGGTTATCAAAATAATAAATAGGATTTTTAAGCCCACTGCCAGATGATTCTGTAATCAACATTTGATTGATGATGTTATTATTAGTGTCGACACATTTAGTCTGCGACGGTAAAACAGATATATTCAAATTTGCCAATTTAAGATTTGAGTTGCCTTGAATTATTACATTATCGTTATTTTTTTCCAGTGTTTTAAAATCTATTGACTTTGAGGGCGGCGCAATAAAAACGTTTCGTTCTGCAATTTTATTATTGTTTTGGTCTATCAAAAAAACAGTATTGCTACCCACATAAAAAGTATCGTTATTTAAGATTACTTTTGTATTTAATTCGCCCGAAAATTTGATTGGTACAATACTTGTTTTTCCTCTATTCAAAATCACCAACGAACCATTTTTGTTGGCATAGTCACCTATAGATTTTGGGTTTGTTTTAAAAATTAAATAGGTTTTTGACACAAAAGAATAATTATTTGCTGCGAGTGCAATTCCAGAAGAAACAGGAATTGGTAGTTTTTGTTCAAAGGTTTTTCCACCTACGTCGAATACAATTTTATAGGTTTCAATTTTTGTGTCTGATATTTCAAATCGACCAAAACCTTGACCATTAATAAAAAAATTAGTTACTTCCTGGCCGGCCTGATTTAAAACTAGGCCATTTTCAATTTTTGTAGTATTTCCGTTGCAATCCGCAATATGAACTGCAATATTATTTGCAATGCCGCTCAAGAAAATGCCACTTTCAGGCATTGTTTTTATTGATAATGACAATAAATCGCAAGTTGTGCTTTCGGCAAAATTTTGTTCTGCAGGATTATATATTTTTATTTTGTAGGTCGACGACTCATCTTCAGAGAAGTTGTTCATATAATTGGTAAAAACCCGCAAATAGTAGTTTCCTGATTTTATTTTTGCGTCAAGCGCAATGCTACCGCCAAAAACGCCACGCTCGGTATAACAAAGTTTTGACTGCAGAATTGTACCACTTTCGTCTATAAGATGCACTATAGAATTTGCAGTTTTTGGAAACAGCAGTCCTGATTTTTTTTCTAAAACATAACCCTTGAACCAAATGGTTTCGTTGGTTAGAAATGTGTTTTTATTAGTGCTTAAATGAATATTTTCTCTGTTTAGTGCAAAATAATTATCGATTTTGTCTAGTAATGTATTGGACGGCTGGTCTGTTTGAGCCGAAAGGATTTGAAAAATAAGGACAGCCACATTGAAAAGTATCTTTTTTAGATTCATAAGATGTGAATTTTTGGTTTGTTGCTAGTTTTTTTAAGAACAAAAATCCCGCCAACTTTCGTTAACGGGATTTTATATTTAAATATTTTAAAAATATTTTACATCATGCCTGGCATTCCGCCGCCGTGTGAGTGACCTGCGCCGCTTTCTTCTTTAATGTCTATCAAGGCACATTCTGTAGTAAGAATCATTCCGGCTACAGACGCAGCGTTTTCAAGGGCTACTCTTGTTACTTTTTTCGGGTCAATGATTCCCGCTTTTAGCATATCTACATATTGGTCGGTTTTGGCGTTATACCCAAAATCGCCTGTGCCTTCGGATACTTTTGCCACAACTACAGATCCTTCAAGTCCTGCGTTTTCTACAATTGTACGCAACGGACTTTCGATAGCGCGTGACACAATTTGAATGCCAGTAGCCTCGTCGGCATTGTCTGGTTTTACTTTTGCTAAAGCTGCTTTTGCACGAAGCAAGGCTACGCCACCACCTGCTACAATTCCTTCTTCTACCGCCGCACGAGTTGCATGTAGCGCATCGTCTACGCGGTCTTTCTTTTCTTTCATTTCTACTTCTGATGCAGCACCAACGTAAAGAACAGCTACACCACCAGCTAGTTTGGCCAAACGTTCTTGCAATTTTTCGCGGTCATAGTCAGAGGTAGTGGTTTCCATTTGCGACTTGATTTGGTTTACACGATTTTTGATCATATCGGGTTCGCCTGCACCGCTGACAATGGTTGTGTTGTCTTTGTCAATAGTTACTCTTTTGGCAGTACCTAGCATTTCAAGCGTTGCGTTTTCAAGTGTATAGCCTTGCTCTTCAGAAATTACGGTTCCGCCAGTCAAAATTGCAATATCTTCTAGCATTGCTTTGCGTCGGTCGCCAAAACCTGGTGCTTTTACAGCAGCAATTTTGAGCGCACCACGAAGCTTGTTGACTACCAATGTCGATAGTGCTTCGCCATCTACGTCTTCGGCAACTATTAGAAGTGGTTTGCCTGATTGGGCAATTGGCTCAAGTACAGGCAACAATTCTTTGAGCGACGATACTTTTTTGTCGTACAATAATATATATGGACTTTCGAGCTCGGTATTCATTTTCTCGGGATTGGTCACAAAATATGGCGACAAATATCCGCGGTCAAACTGCATTCCCTCAACAACGTCTACATAAGTATCTGTTCCTTTGGCTTCTTCTACAGTAATTACGCCTTCTTTGCCTACTTTTGCGAAAGCGTTTGCAATGAGTTCGCCAATCACGTCGTCGTTGTTTGCAGATATAGATGCTATTTGTTTGATCTTGTTAGAATCTGTACCCACTACTTTGGCTTGTTTGCCAAGGTCGGCCACGATTGCCTCGACAGCTTTGTCTATTCCACGTTTCAAGTCCATTGGGTTTGCACCTGCAGCTACGTTTTTTAAACCTTCTTTTACAATGGCTTGTGCCAAAACAGTAGCTGTGGTTGTTCCGTCTCCTGCCAAATCGTTGGTTTTGCTGGCTACTTCTTTTACCATCTGTGCGCCCATGTTTTCTAATGGGTCTTTTAATTCTATTTCTTTGGCAACCGTTACACCGTCTTTGGTTACGGTTGGTCCACCAAATGATTTGCCTATAATTACGTTTCGGCCTTTTGGGCCAAGTGTTACTTTTACTGCATTTGCTAGTGCATCTACGCCACGTTTTAGTCCGTCGCGTGCTTCGATATCAAATTTTATGTCTTTTGCCATTTTTTTAATGCTTTATGCGATAAGCTTAATGCTATATGCCGCCACGTATCGCTTGTTAAATTATTGTTTTGAAGTTAAAATTGATTTTAGTTTAAAGGTTTTACTTTTAATGATATTAATTTCTGCACCGATTTTCTCGAAAATTTCAATTTCGATGTATTTTAAGTCTTTCGCTAAAATGAATAAATATTCTGTTTCTGATGCCGAACCAAGTGCTATATTTAGAAATTGATTAAATTCGGCGTCACTGTTTCTGCCGCAACCTTCACTAATATTGGTTGGTATTGAGGACACCGACCTACGAATTTGAGATGTAAGTCCGTATAACTCTTCTTTCGGAAAAGATTTAGTTAATTGGTATGTTTTCAGAGTGAGTTCATGACTCAACTGCCAAATATCATATTTTTTAAAATCTCTCATCAAAAGAATTTTTTAGTTCACAAATAGCCTAAAGCTTACTGCGTGTAGCCTAAAGCCTTAAACAATTGCTAATATATCGTCTTCACGCATGATTAGGTATTCGCCACCTTCTAGTTTTAGCTCGGTTCCAGAATATTTTCCGTAAAGTACGGTATCGCCAACTTTTACGGTCATTTCGTGGTCTTTTGTGCCTTTGCCAACGGCTACGACAGTCCCTTTTTGAGGTTTTTCTTTGGCTGTGTCTGGAATGTAGATTCCTGATGCTGTTTTGGTTTCTGCAGCTACTGGTTCAATAAGAACTCGGTCTGCCAATGGTTTAATTTGTAATGCCATAGTTATATTTTTAAAGTTAATATTGATGTTTTACATTATTCATAAATGATGCCACGCTTTATAAACTGACAATTTTTCTGATTGTGATATAAAAAAATGCCAACTCTGTAGAAGTTGGCATTTTGATAATTTTTGTAAAAATTATTTAGATGCTGCTGCAGGCGTCGCAGGTGTTGACGGTGTTGCTGGTGCGCTTGTCGACGGCGTTGCTGGTGCACTCTCGATTATTTTTGAATCTGAACTGCCAACATTAAAACTTAAGGATGATAAAAGAATCAAAGCACAGAGTATTGTTGCCAATGTCCAGGTACTTTTGTCTAGAAAATCGGTTGTTTTTTGAACGCCACCTAATTGGGTTGAGCCGCCAAGTGTTGACGAAAGTCCACCACCTTTTGGGTTTTGAACCATGATAACTACGATGAGTAAAAAGCAAACTATCGTTATAAGTACTAAGAAAATTGTAAACATGATTGGGTAATATTAATTGTTATTTTGTTGTAGATTTTTAATTTCTAACATTCGATTTGCAAAGAAACTAAATTTTTCTGGATATTTCAAAATTAATATTTCATAAGCTTGAATCGCTTTTTGATATTTCTTTTGTTCTAAGTAAACTTTTGCCAAAGTTTCGGTCATGATGTGCGAATTATCTTCGGTGGTAACGTCTATTGTTCCTGGTGAATTATAGTTTTTGATGGGTGATATTTTGGGGTTTGTGCTGATGAATTTGTCAATGATATCTTGTTTTCTTTTCTTGATATCATCATTAAAAACGCTTTTGTTTTCTGAATTAGTAACTTCAACATTTCTTTCGATAGGTTTAAAATGCGCAAGCTGCAACCATTCTTGAAAAGAGTGACGCTCGTCTTGTGAGAAATGAAGTGGTTTTCCTATTTCTAAATTATCGCTAGCAATTTCAACTTCTTGGTCAGTTGATGATATCGAATCGATTATTGATTGCTCAAGTTTGCTCGCGGTTTTCTCTTGACTGTTTTTGACTTTTTGCTCGACATTGTTTTTTTGCTCAAAAACAATTTCGGTGTAGTCACTCACTATAATATTTTTTAGTATGGTTTGCTTCTCGTCATGAAATAGTTTTTGAAGTGAGACAAAGCGCTCTGACGAAATAAATTCAAACAAAACACTTCTGTCGGTCGTATGCGCCGCTGTTTTGCGAAGTTCTTGGTTGTATTTAAAACTATCTTGATTAAAAAGATTTTTGAGTTGCAAGGCACGCGCGCTCTGAAAATATGGAAATTCGGATATGGTTTTTTCCAAAAAAGCACTGTGCAATCCATTTATTTTTGAAGGATTGTTGAGTAGGTGTATGTATTGAGTTGCGTTCACGAAATTACCATTTTGCTAGTGATTCATTAAAAATATCTTGGGTAATTCGCTCGAAAATTGCATCTACAAATCCTGTTAACTTGCCACCAACTGGTTGCTCGTTTCCTGCAAAATCTTGAAAAAAACTAAATTGTTTTTCAAAACTATCTTTGTCTGTTTTTTTGTTAGTGAATCTTACGTTAACATTAATGGTTAAGCGGCTTTGGGCAGCTCCTTGATTTGCGGTTGCTGCCATAGGCGTGATGGTATAGTTTGTGATTTCGCCGTCATAGACCAAGTCTCCTTGTGAACTAATAAGATTTAAATTAGTCTGATTTTGAATCAAATTTTGCAGTCTTTGCGTAAAAGCAATGTCGATGCCAGGTTGAACTATTGCGGCATTATTTCTAAAAAAATTGACTTGATAGGTTTTGGCATCAATTTTCCCGGTACCCGTAAAGTTGTAAACGCCACAACTTTGTAGCAAAAAAATGAAAATAAAAAGTAATAAAATTTTTTTCATTGTGAAATTTGTACAATTTTAAAAATTATCAAATATAATAAATTGTTGCTGTTTTTTTGCAAAGTTGTAACTACAAATCATATTGTTTGATTTTTCTGTAAAGTGTTCGTTCAGAAATTCCAAGTTCGTCGGCGGCGGCTTTTCGTTTTCCTTTGTTTTTTTCGATGGCTTTTTTTATCATTTCGATTTCTTTTTTCTCGAGACGCAAAATTTCTTCGACCTCTTCTACGGTCTCGGCAAAAAGATAGTTGTCGTTTTCAAGAAAATCATCTTCATTTTTTGCGTTACTGTTCGAAATCATAGGCGCAAAAACGTTGTTTCGCGATTCTTCTTCAAAAGAGATTTCACTTTCAGACTCTTTGCTGCCATAAATTTTTTGAATCAAATTGGTGTTGATTTCTTGGGTTTTGGCCGAGCCATTTTTCATCAATTCTAAAGTTAGTTTTTTCAAATCGTGCAAATCACTTTTCATGTCAAATAGCACTTTATACAGAATATCACGCTCGGTGGCAAAATCTGATTCTGATTTTTTGCCCACGACAGACGGCAAATTATTTCCTTCTTTTGGAAGATATGATAGCAATGTATTGCCCGAGATTTCTCTATTGGTTTCTAAAACCGAAATCTGCTCGGCCATGTTGCGTAGTTGACGAATGTTGCCCGACCATCTAAATTTTTGAAGCACCGAAACGGCATTTTCATCTAGCTTTAATGGAGGCATTTTATATTTATGCGCAAAATCGGCAGCAAATTTTCTGAACAACAAATGAATGTCATCTTTTCGGTCGCGCAAAGGCGGCAACATAATATCTACGGTGCTTAACCTGTAATACAAATCTTCGCGAAACTTGCCTTTTTGGATCGCATCAAACATATTTACGTTTGTAGCGGCGACAATCCTGACGTTGGTTTTTTGCACTTGGCTTGAGCCTACTTTAATGAACTCGCCGTTTTCTAACACCCGAAGCAGTCTTACTTGTGTGGTTAGTGGCAGTTCGCCAACTTCGTCAAGAAAAATTGTTCCGCCGTCTGCCACCTCAAAATAGCCTTCTCTAGTTCCGGTTGCACCTGTAAATGCACCTTTTTCATGTCCGAAAAGCTCAGAGTCTATGGTTCCTTCGGGAATTGCGCCACAGTTTACTGCTATGTACTTGCCATGTTTTCGGTGCGAAAGTGCGTGAATAATGCGCGGAATATTTTCTTTGCCCACGCCGCTTTCGCCCGCTACTAATACCGAAATATCGGTTGGTGCGACTTGAATAGCTTTTTCGATTGCGCGATTGAGTTTTGAGTCATTGCCAATAATCTCAAATCGTTGTTTTATTGATTGTATTGTTTCCATAATTAGAGCGTACCAGCAATCGATGGATTTAGATGTTTTTTATTTTACATCACGAATTACACGAATTTTCACGAATGAATTTGAGTTATATTCTTAGTGATTACGAAACTTACTTAAAACTAATTTTAAAATATTTTTACTGCGAATTATACAAATTCATATGAAGTTTAATTAATTAAACTGCTATCCTTCGATGTTCTATCGATCGATTTTTAAAATTTACAATTATTCCTAGTCGGCTCTTGGCTAAATTTACGTAGTTAATCGTTTGTGCAATATGCTCTTTAGT
>JBDLWE010000161.1:0-17719 GCA_039804445.1 Bacteroidota bacterium
CATAAAGTTTATTTTGTCAGGATTAAAATCAAACTTCATAGTTTCTTTTAAACCTTTGGTAAACAGCATATATGGCAGTGGAATACCAATGTTTATGTTGTGAATAATCATTTCAGGCAAGTTTTCGTTAGTATTCAAAACTTGGTTTCCGTTGTTTAAAATTCTTGAGACAACTTGATTTTTAGAAATACTTTGGCTGTATCCAATATTTGCATAATCAAAAGCACTCAGTTCTATACCAAAATTATCAAATATAGTAGGTTGTAATTGCGGATTTCCGCCAAAAGCAACATTTTGATTCTGATAATTGGTGTTATTTGGGTTTAAAGATGAGGTGCTTGGAAGGCTAATTTTTTTGTTATAATATGCATTCAAATAAATTTGATTCGCAAAATTATATTGAACCGATGCATTCGGAAAAAATCTAAATTGTTTAAACGGAATTATGTCCGAGGTGTTTGTGCGACCAGTTATATTATAATTTTCTGCTCGAGTACCCACAATAAAATCAAATTTTTTGACAGAAGTCTGAAATTCTGCATATCCTGCTGTTGTTTTTCGAGAATAATTCAAATTTAGAACATCAAAATTATCGGTCGTGAAACGCAAATCTTCTGTCAAAAAACCTGTGCTAAATTTACCTTTATCCAAAATTTTTAGGGCTTGAGAGTAATCTATTTTAAAATTCAAAAAATCTTGAACCGACAGATTATCTAAAACGGCATTTGACTGCAAATTTGTATTAAGCCTAAAACTACTTGTGTTGTTTGCATAATCAAATTTTATATCTAGTTTTTTGTCTTTGTCATCAAATCGTTTTTGATAGGTTACAACGGCTTCTTGCCTTATTCCACGAGATTTACTGGCATCTTCACTTCCAAAACCTAGCCCGTTTGCTACCGTAAAAGCATCTGCATCGTTAAAATTCACATCATAGTTTAGTAAAAGTCTATCTTTTTTCAAATCAAAAGTAAGTGCCGAACGTATAAATTCGCTTCTAGAAATTCTATCGGCATTAGTTTTTGACAAGATAATTTCTTCCATATTTTGTTTGGTCAAAACCACCGTTTCTAAAGCACTTTCTCTATAATTTTGTCCAATGTTTAGCTGCCAACCAAAATATTGATTCTTGGCATTCAACAAAATCGAGTTGTTAAATCTTGCCCTGTTTTTTTCATAACTCGTAAAGTTAAAACCGTTGCTGTAGGTCGCACTCAAATAGTTTTTGGCGGTTTTGCTTGTGATAATGTTTATGATTGCACCACCCGACGTAGCAGGAAATTCTGCCCCGGGTTGCGTGATTATTTCAACTTTTTCGATAGCATTGGCAGGCATTCCCTCTAAAAAAGCGTTGAGTTCGTTGCTCGAAATATTCAAAGGTCGCGTGTCCATAAAAACTTCGAGCTGTTTACCCTGATACATCATGCCTGCCACGTCAGAAATAATTAATCCTGGCAGTTTTCTCAAACCCTCCAAAACCGAACCCGAATTTAAATTGGCTTGACTAGAAAAATCAAAAATAGTGCGGTCTGCACGCTTTTCAATAGCTTTTTTTTCTTTTTTGATCACAATTTCGTTAAGATCTGTGGTTTTTTTGACCGTTTCTTGACCTGAAACAAAATTTATAAATAAAAATCCTGCAAGTATTATAATTTTTTGAAATTTCATTTGATTTGATTAATTTTTTTTGATTTTTGATAATGCATTTTAGTAGACTAACTTATGCTGTAATTGTTACAGTTTTAGAAAATTTTTCTAACAAATACATATAGAAAACAATGATTTTCATTTCTTATTACATTCAAAAAAACTTATATTTGCATCTTAAAATCAGATTTTACGATGTTCAATAATCTTTCAGAAAAACTAGATAAAGCCTTTCAGATCCTCAAAGGACATGGCAAAATAACCGAAATAAACGTCGCCGAAACCCTCAAAGAAGTCCGTCGCGCGTTACTAGATGCAGACGTTAATTTCAAAATCGCCAAAGATTTTACCACCAAAGTAAAAGAAAAAGCAATTGGCCAAAACGTACTAACGTCTTTACAGCCAGGACAATTGTTAGTCAAACTTGTCAAAGACGAACTGGTAGAACTCATGGGTGGCGAAGTGACAGGAATTAATCTGTCGGGCAATCCGTCGGTTATTTTAATGTCGGGACTACAAGGTTCGGGAAAAACCACTTTCTCTGGCAAACTAGCCAATTATTTAAAAACCAAAAAGAACAAAAAACCATTGCTTGTTGCCTGCGACATCTATCGTCCTGCGGCAATAAACCAACTGCATGTTGTAGGCGACCAGATAGGCGTCGAGGTTTATTCTGAACTTGGCAACAACAACCCCGTCGAAATAGCTACAAACGCCGTCAAGTATGCCAAAGAAAAAGGGTACAACGTAGTCATTGTTGATACTGCGGGTCGACTTGCCGTCGATACCGAAATGATGGACGAGATTGCTCGAGTTCATAAAGCAATCACTCCGCAAGAAACCCTTTTTGTGGTCGATGCCATGACAGGGCAAGATGCTGTAAATACCGCTAAAGCCTTTAATGATATCTTGAATTTTGATGGTGTTATCCTCACAAAACTCGATGGCGATACTCGCGGTGGTGCTGCCATTTCTATAAAATCTGTGGTCAACAAACCTATAAAGTTTGTAGGAACAGGCGAAAAAATGGAAGCCATAGACGTGTTTTATCCAGACCGTATGGCAGAGCGAATCTTGGGCATGGGCGACGTTGTCTCTCTTGTCGAGCGCGCCCAAGAGCAGTTTAACGAAGAAGAAGCTCGAAAACTTCAAAAAAAAATTGCCAAAAACGAATTTGGTTTCGACGACTTTCTAACCCAAATCCAGCAAGTCAAAAAAATGGGTAACATGAAGGACCTTATCGGAATGATTCCCGGAGCGTCAAAAGCCATGAAAGACGTAGAGATAGAAGACGATGCTTTTAAACACATCGAAGCAATCATTCACTCCATGACGCCGCTCGAGCGCAAAAAGCCAGCCGTTATAGACGTAAAACGAAAAAACAGACTAGCAAAAGGTAGTGGCACAAAAATAGAACAAGTCAACCAGCTCATGAAACAGTTTGACCAAATGAGCAAAATGATGAAAATGATGCAAGGCCCCGGAGGAAAAAACATGATGAAAATGATGGGACAAATGAAAGGCGGAATGCCAGGGATGAGATAGGCCCCACCCAACCTCCCCAAAGGGGAGGAGTGTTACACCTACATATTTTTTTTAGATAAACCTTAACGGCGTCTCGAGTTCCTCCCCTTTGGAGAGGTTAGGAGGGGCTTATAATATGATACTTTTAGACGGAAAAAAAACAGCCGAAGACATCAAAATCGAAATCAAAATCGAGGTCGATTTAATGAAGTCCAATAACGAGAAAGTCCCGCACCTAGCCGCCATTATCGTCGGGTCAGACGGTGCCAGCATGACCTATGTGGCCAACAAAGTTCGCGCCTGCGAGCGAGTGGGGTTCGAGTCAACACTCATCAAAATGCCCAACACAACATCAGAAACCGAGCTGCTCAAAAAAATTAAAAAATTAAACGAAGACGATAATATCGACGGTTTTATAGTCCAACTGCCACTGCCCGAGCAAATTGACACTCAAAAAGTCTTGATGGCAATAAACCCATCAAAAGACGTCGATGGTTTTCACCCCGAAAATTTTGGTCGCATGGCACTCGACATGACCACTTTTATACCAGCCACACCATTCGGGATTCTCGAATTATTAGAGCGATATGGCGTCGAGACCAAAGGCAAACACACCGTAGTCATTGGCCGCAGCCACATCGTCGGCCGACCAATGAGCATTCTAATGGGGCGCAAAGGTTTTCCGGGCAACTCCACCGTCACACTCACTCACAGCTACACCAAAAACATCGCCCAAATCACCACGCAAGCCGACATTATCATTACGGCGCTCGGCGTGCCCAACTATCTAAAGGCCGAAATGGTCAAAGACGGCGCCGTAGTCATCGACGTAGGAATCACGCGTGTAGCCGACAATTCAGAAAAAGGATATGCCATCGTAGGCGACGTCGATTTTGAAAACGTAGCCAAAAAAGCATCGCACATCACACCCGTACCTGGAGGCGTAGGCCCCATGACCATTGCCATGTTGCTCAAAAACACACTATTGGCAAGAGATATGCGTAGAAATATTTTATAGTCTTTTTCGTACGTCCAAAATTCATAATTTCAGTCTTGGGCGGGCGTTCCCCGCATTGCGATTTTGCTTGCTTACGCCGCAAAACCGCAAGAGCGGGTCGGGTCGTTCGCTATATCTTTTTTTTGTTTGTCATCCCGAGAAGTTTATGCTGAGCGAAGACGAAGTACAGTCGAGGGACAAACAAAAAAAAGGATGCCGCTACCACCCCTAACGCTGGTGCAACCGTTGACCAATAAGCCCGCAAATCAAGATGAAAAATCAACAGCTTGCCAAAAAACTTATTACACTTCACGAAGCCAATTTTGTACTGCGCCAAAAACTTATTGATGCCAAAACATTGTCAGACGGTTATCATCCAGAAATGGCAACTTTGCACAACCAAAACGCTGTTGCGCTTCAAGAGATCATCGATCAAATTGGTTTTCCAACCGTTGATAAAGTAGGCAAGCCGCCGATGCAGCCTTTACAATTGTGCAGCACGCCATTGAGCAGCCATTGTTTATGAATAACTGCTTGCAGCTTTTGCAAAACATTAAAAATCCAATACAGCAAGTCCAACTTCAAAAGGCATTTCTATCAGACCGTATTGCCATTTTTCAAAACAAAGCACAACAATTTGGCACGCAGTTCGACTGGGATGAAACTGAAAAAATGTGTCCAAATACTATCGATGATTTGCGGCAAGTCAAAATTCGTAGAAACAACATTGGTTTAAACTCGATTGAAGAACAAACGTTGTTGATGCAAAATAGGGTCGTTGCCGAAAATCAAAAACCGCCAACAGATTTTCAAGATAGAAAAACGAAATTTGAATTGTGGAAAAAAAAAGTGGGCTGGATTTAAGAAGTATCACAAACGTCAATCACAATAAAAAAGCCTCTACTTTGGCATTAGCCACGATAGAAGCGGTGTCCTTTTTTGGGATTTGTCTTTCGACTGCGCTCGGGATGACAAACCCCAAAAAAGATACAGCGAACAGCGTGAAACAACTTGAAAAGAAACCTAATGTTTACAGCTCCAGATAAACAAATTATTTTTTGTTTGGTTTTATCAAGAATCGTTCACGCCCTGCGTGGTATGTTGGTTTTTCGGGTTTTGGCAAACTGGCTTCTTGGGTTTTGCTAGATGGCTCGATAAGTTCGTTAAGTTCTTGAATTTCTTGGTCGGTCAAATCTCGATACCGCCCGACGGCAATGTCTAGTGAAATGTTGATAATTCTGATACGTTTCAAGGCAACTACTTCAAAATCCAGAAACTCGCACATGCGCCGTATTTGACGGTTTAAGCCCTGTGTCAAAATGATTTTGAAAACAAATTTGCTAATTTGTTCGACTTTACATTTTCTGGTCACGGTGTCTAGAATCGGGATTCCGTTTGCCATTCTCTCGATAAACCGCTCGGTTATTGGGCGGTTTACGGTGACTGTATATTCTTTTTGGTGGTTGTTGCGGGCGCGCAAAATTTTGTTAACAATGTCGCCATCGTTGGTCATGAATATCAATCCTTCGGACGATTTGTCGAGTCGCCCGATAGGGAAAATGCGTTTTGGATAGTTTATATAATCTACAATATTGTCACGAACGTCAAGGTTGGTGGTGCATTCTATGCCAACGGGTTTGTTAAAGGCAAGGTAAATGGGTTTGTCGTGTTTCTCGATAATTAGTTTTCCGTCGATACGAATTTCGTCTCGAGAGGTAACTTTTGTGCCTAATTCTGGTACTTTTCCGTTGATGGTGACCCGACTTTGCTCGACATACTTATCGGCTTCGCGACGAGAGCAAAAGCCCGTTTCGGCAATAAATTTGTTTAGTCGTTTTGGTTCTTCTTGCATGGGTCAAAGGTAAGCAAAAACTAAAATATATTTTAGTTTTTGACAGATTAACCTATAACTCAGGGGCTGCGTTAATTGTTTGATAATCGGATATTTTTTTGACCATAAAAAAACCTGCAACTATAAAATTGCAGGTTTCGCTTTTGATTGACTAAAAATTATTTTATCAAATCAAAACTACGTTTTACAAAATTGGTCAAATCTTCACCTTTAAGGAGGTTTTGACTCAATTTTGCCAAATCCAAGGCTTGTCGCACCAAGTGTTCTTGCGCAGTTTTGTCGGTTGTGTTCAATATTGTTGACGCCAATTCTGAATTAGAATTTACTACCAAATTATACATTTCTGGCATATTGCCCATACCGAACATTCCGCCTCCACCCGATTGGCTCATTTCTTTCATTCGTCGCATAAACTCTGGTTGCGTTATAATAAAAGGGCTTGCGTTGCTATCCATAGATTCTAGTTGTACCGAATATGCTTTCGGGACAAACGCTTCTAACGAGGTTTTCAAAGTTTCTTTCTGCTCATCAGAAAGTTTAGAAATCGTGGTTTCGTCTTTCTTAATCAAATTATCGATATGGTCAGAATCTACTCGCGTAAACGAAATTTTTTCGTTATCGGCTTCTAATTTTTGAATCAAGTGCGATATAATTGGACTGTCTAAAAGCAAAACTTGATACCCTTTTTCTTTGGCAGACTGAATGTAAGAATGTTGTGTGTCTTTGCTTTGCGCATAAAGCACAACAAGTTTTCCGTCTTTGTCGGTTTGATTGTCTTTTAGTGTTTCTTTGATTTCGTCGAGTGTCAAATATTTATCATCAACAGTTGGATATAACATAAATGCCCCTGCTTTTTCGTAGAATTTAACTTCAGACAGCATGCCGTATTCTAGCACAATTTTAATGTCATTCCATTTTGCTTCAAAATCTGCACGATTTTCTGTAAACAATGCTTTCAGTTTATCGGCAACTTTGCGGGTGATATAATTTGAAATCTTTTTTACGTTGCTATCTGCCTGCAGTCCTGATCGTGAAACGTTTAGCGGAATATCTGGCGAATCGATAACGCCTTTGAGCATCGTTAGAAACTCTGGCACAATTCCTTCGACATTATCGGTCACAAATACCTGATTTTGATACATTTGTATCTTATCTTTCTGGATTTGCATGTCTGTTCCCAATTTCGGGAAATACAAAATTCCGGTCAGGTTGAAAGGATAATCTACGTTCAAGTGAATGTTAAACAACGGCTCTTCAAACTGCATTGGATATAACTCGTGATAAAACGTTTTATAATCTTCATCGGTCAAATCGGCAGGTGCTTTTGTCCAAGCGGGCGTTGGGTTATTGATAATATTGTCAACGTCTTTATACTCGGTTTTATAGTCTTCTGGCGCATCTTCGGGCTTTGGCAATGCTTGTTGCTTGGTTCCAAATTTGATTGGAATTGGCATAAACTTGTTGTACTTGTTCAACAAACCTGTGATTTTCGAATCTTCAAGAAACTCAAGAGAATCTTCGGCAATGTGCAAGATAATTTCTGTACCGCGGTCAGTTTTGGCGTGTGGCTCGAGAGTAAACTCTGGGCTGCCGTCGCAAGTCCAGTGTGCTGCGGGCTCGTCTTTAAATGATTTGGTTATGATTTCTACTTTTTCGGCAACCATAAAAGCCGAATAAAAACCTAGTCCAAAATGCCCGATAATGCCAGAATCTTTGGTACCTTCTTGATATTTGTTCAAAAATTCTTCGGCACCCGAAAACGCAAGTTGGTTAATGTACTTTTCGACCTCGGCAGACGTCATACCAATTCCTTGATCGGTAATGTGAATTTTTTTACCTTCTTTGTCGATTTTAATTTCGATCATTGGGTTTCCATACTCGGTCAAGGCTTCGCCAATGCTGGTTAGGTGTTTTAACTTTAGAGTAGCATCGGTTCCGTTTGAAATCAACTCACGCAAGAAAATTTCGTGATCGCTATATAAAAATTTCTTGATCAATGGGAAGATGTTTTCTACTGAAACATTAATTTTTCCTGTTGTCATAATATTAAATGTTTTAAATTATTTGTTTCAAACTAATTTTCAAAATCAATACCAATTTGAGTTGACTGACAAAATGGCGTTGTTTTAGCCGATGTATTTGAAAAAGAGCTCTGTTTGTTGTTTAGCAGATGAAAACGAGGTCAACGGCTGCAGAAGCGTTAAGGATGGTCGTGGAAATCCTGTAATTGCGAGCAACGAAGCAATCTACTAAAAAGATTGCTTCGTTGCTCGCAATTACAGATTGGAACAACAGCCAGGGTGCGCTCCCCGCCGCGGCGGGCGCGCACAACGCCAATAAAACAATCTAACCTTTTAGGATTTGTAAATTGGGTTTGAGAAAATTATACCAAATGATTTTTTATTGCAAAGACAGCTAGCCCCACTCTGGTTTTTAGATCTAATTTTTCGCAAAGCGCATCGCGGTAACCCTCTATTGTTCTTGGGCTACAGCACATTTTGTCGGCAATTTCTTTGTAAGTCAATTCAGTTATGATATATCGCAAAAATTCTTTTTCTCTGTCATTAAAATTAATTTTGGCATCAGTATTAAACTGATTAGAATGAATGCTAGCAAACAATTTACTAGAAGCCCAATCTGGGTAAAAATGACCGTTTTTAACCAACATTTTAAGAGCATTTTCTAGCTCTGCTGGATGCGCATTTTTTAGTAAATAACTTTTGGCTCCATTTTGGATCATTTTTATAAGGCTTGACTCGTCGTCTTGCATGCTTAGTGCCATTATAAGCACATCTGGATAGTTTTCGCTTAACCATTTTGCGGTTTCATAACCATTCATCACTGGCATGCTAATATCTAATAAAACAATTGTAGGTGCATTGCCTGCTGTTTTTAATTTTGTTTGTAATTCTTGTCCATTACCACATTCATATAAAACCTCAAAATTATGAAATTTTGAGATAATACTTTGTAAAGCCTTGGCTATTAGCATATGATCGTCAACGATTACTACGGTTATTTTCATGTTATATTGGTAATTCTAATAATAGTTTAGTACCTAAAGACTGTTTGTTTATAAAAGTATGTGTGGCTCCAATAAGTTCTGCGCGTTTTTTAATATTTATAAGCCCGATACCTCCATTATTTTTATTGTTTATGTCAAATCCTTTTCCGTCATCTTCAAGCAAAATTTGCAAAAGGCCGTTGTTGTAATTTAAAGCAATTGTTATTGTTTTACAATCTGAATGTTTTGTACTGTTTTGCATAAATTCTTGCGTAATTCTCAACAATATACTTCTTTTTTGATAATCTAAATCTGGCAGTTTTGAATTTGAAACAAAATTTACACTGCATTTTTTTAGCTCATTAAATCGATCACATTCAATTTTTAAAAGCGTATGCAAGTTATTGTTTTCTATAATATCATTTGTTAAAGATTTTGACAATTGCCGCAACTCATACAAAGATTGATTGATTATGTTGCTTATTTTTTGGATAGTGCCCAGGACAATTGGTGCTTGATTTTCATGAGCCAACTGCTGTGTATAAAGGCTTGCAAGTGTTAGCTTCTGACCTACATTATCATGAATCTCTCTGCCAATGTTTTGCATTGTTTGCAACTGCATTTCAAGCTGTACCTCTGATAACTGCAGTTGATGTCTTGCTTCGGCTTCGTTTTTTTGCTTATCCGTCGAAAAATATTTAAAAATGAAAGCACACGCAAAAGAAATATTTTCTAAAATATATCCTAAACAAAGACATTGAAATCCGGTATAAAGTCTCGGATTTGTTGTGGTTAATGAATCCCAGAGTGCAAAAATACCAGACAGTAATAAAGCAGTTATTGCCAAAAATAAATATCTTAGATAAATATTTTTAAGCTCAATAATAATATGATAGTAAAGTATTAATGATAAAGCTGTAACAATAACTCTTGAAACTATAAAATAATTGAAACTATGTAAAATAAACCTTGGAAACAAAACTACTGTTAAGACATAAAACAAAGTAAAACCTACATAACATTGAAAAACATACTTTAATTTTTTGAATTTCACATCTTCATTTATCAATGCGTGGTATATAAATGAACCAAACAAAAAACTTCCAATTATTTGTGAAACGTCATTTATAAGTTCGACAAAATTATATGTGTTTGATGGCGGAATAATCCACCCAGCTGCTTTGGCATAAACACACATAATAAAAACGATGGTAAACAAAATATACCCATTATAGAAATAAAAAATTTTTGACTTAAAAAGAACGCTCAAACACAACGCAATAAATCCAACTAGGCACAAAAAGCCTAGTGTAAAAAAGCAAACGATTTCAAATTGAGAACTGTTTAAAACCATAATAATATAAAAATTTTACAACTGCAAATTACAAAAAATATGCAGTTTCAAGTACCGTGTTTTTACGGTAAAAATAAAAAAATAAACCGTGAAAACACTATACAGTACTATAACGTACAATCTTAATTTTGAATTAAATACCTTGAAAACACTATGCAGTACTATAACGTACAATCTTAATTTTGAATTAAATAACGAATTGCGTACAAACGATTACTTCAGGCTTAAAAAAAAATATATTGAACAAATTAATAATAACTAAAAATTAAACCAATGCAAAAATTTATAAAAACGAGCACAAAAATTTTAAATAAAATTTGGGCTTTGATAACACGGTAGCAAAAATTACGTACAAAAAACGGCGAAACCCAAAAAACTTTATGTAGAGTAGGGAAAACAAATATTATAAATTTGGAGAAAATGCAAACTATTCAAATAGAAAAAATCGATGGGCTAACGGTGTATCCTATTAAATTTAAAAAGAAATTGACGTTTTGAAAAATCAAAATGCAAATCCTACCACTCAAATAACTATCAAGTAATGCTCATAAAAAAACTTTATTTTAGTACTATTCACATGCTGCGGATAGCAAGGTCATTGGGCGAACAATAAGCCGCCGCAGTAATCATCTTGAGAATTTATTAAAAAGCAATGACAATTTCAAACACTTTTATTGCAACAACAAGCTTCATATCTGTACCAAATAATGCATACATAAACTGGATGGAAGCCATGCGACATAGGGATATGTGTTGCTTAATATAGGCATTGAAACGCAGCCAATGCTGTTTTGTGGCTTTAGTACAATCGTTATATGCCTTATTAACCGTGAATGACAACATATTTAATTCTAGTTTTTCCGTTTTTTCAAATCCAAATAGTGTTTTCGTTTTTATTTAATGCAAAGTCGAAATTACTAAAATAGAAATATAGAGATATAAATGGAAGTTTAATACAATTGAAAAGTCATAACGATAATGTCGTTTCCATAGACATATAGTCATTTTCAGATGGCGTCTGTGGTTTAGCAGTCCAAATAAATGAATCTTTACAATCGAAATCATTAAAATTTAAAGTGGTTGAATTTTTGTTTTAGTTAACCCAAAAATCCCTTCTTAAATTGATTAGGGATTTTTGAATACAACCAAAATGAAAACCTTTACTCATTCTTTTCTTTGTGCAAAAAAACAAAATCTCTGCGCATAATATGCCGCTGTTTGCCAAAATAAACAAAACCGCCGTTGCTTCAAAAAGTATAATGGTATTTTATTCCAGGTCTAATTGCCTGTACCTGCGCCCAACCAAAGTAGCATACTTCATTTTATAATCGTCGCTCACAAAACTTTTTTCTAAAACCGCAAGCATTTCGGGTTTTGCGTATTTAAAAAGTTGTAGTGTATTGTCTAATACTTTTTTGCTCAAACCAGCACTTTCGTAGGCTACCAAAAAATCGTTGTATTTTAGTTTTCTTTTTTTGGCGTTCAAGGTCAGTGCCAATTCTTCGGTATCGTCAGGATTTACTAGTGCTGTTGGTACCAAATCATAGGCGGGAGAAAGCAGCATTCCCGAACCTTCTTTTTCAAGAAGCGAGAAATTTTTGAGGTGCATGTCACTATTTCCCGTCAAGAAACTAAACAAAACTTGCTCATAAAAATTACTCACGTCAAGCAATGGCGCACTTGAGTATTTCATAACCAACTTGGCGACTTGCTCGTGACTGCCTTTATATTTATCTTCTGTTAGACGCTCACTCAATTGGCACATATCCTCCATGTGCAGTTTTGTTTTTCGGGTTCTATCAACGCGTTTTGTGATGTAACAAAGGGTTTCGTCTTGCAGTTTTACCAAGCTATGCGGCACCACGCTCAAACCGCATACTGCTGCCATGTGCATAGTGGCACTTTCTAGTTCGGGTAATTGCACATAATGATCAGATGGTGGTTTCAAGATATAATCGCCGTATAGGCCAACTATCGTGAGCTTCTTTGTTAAATTTTTTTCTTCTTTTCTGTATAAACTTAAAGATACTTTGGCTTGCACACCCGTAACCGCCATTTGACTTTGGATGACTTGCGTGGCAAGCGCTTTCAAATTGTCTAAATTATAAGCCAATACAGGGGTTTTTAGTTGTCCAAAAAAACGTTTGTTACAGGCTTCATGAAAATCTGAATTGCTACTCAAAAGTGGTTCATAGCAATACAAGCAACGTCGACCATAAAAAGTGCGTGGTTCACGAACTTCTGTGGTTACGTTTTCTAATCGTGCTTGATATTTTTTTTTATAATTTTTCATTTTTTTCAACACAAACCGAGCCAATACAATCTTTGCAACAGTTTAGCAACAATCCCATTCTGTCTTTGTAGTTTATTTTCCAGTTTTTTTCGGCTAAATCCAGCAACCAACCTTCGGGAATTAACCCATCAAAAAAAGCAAATAATGTTTTGCTTTGAAAAGGTTTTTTATTTAGTGGCAAGGTTAAACTAACGGATTGAGCCCCTTCTTTTTGTAAGTATTGCTGATCATATGCAAAAAAATAGCCATCATCCGTTTCGCCAACGACGCCACAAAAAACATTTTTTATAAATACTCTCCCGCTTCTATTCATTGTACAATAATTTTTCTCTATCCATTGCAACTGCACCCAACTCTTCGCCAAATAATCGTAAGACATCGTTTACTTTATCCATTCGTAAAGTATTTTTACCTTGTTCTAAATCTCTTACAAAACGAAGCCCTACACCAGCTTTTAATGCTAATTCCGGCTGTGTCAAGCGGTTTTGTTTTCGTTTTGTTTTAACGTGAATGCTGATGCCGTTTAGATTTTTTTTCATTTTTTTATACCTTATAAAGTACAAATATACTATTTTTTAAATATTTAATACCATAAATGATATATTTTTTATTTTTATCAATTTTTTATACCTTAATAAGTATAAAAATTGATTTTTTACAATAATTATACACGTTAAGGTATATTTTAAAAAATTTGTGTTATCATAAAAAATCAAAACAAACTTAACTCCAAAAGATGCATTAGAAAAAACATCAAACAAAATCTTCGTTAAATACCACGTCTTTGAGTGCTTGGCGACCTAATCGGTTAAAGTAACTGTATTTCATAATTTTGGTAAAACTATGAATTTTAAAAAAATGTTTGTGTGCCAAAAATATTTTGCAACAGCTAAACAAAAAAAAATCAGATTTCAAAAATGAAAGCAATAACTAAAAATTTTCTAACTAAATTCTCTCCTATACCTTAATATTAATCGATGGTATTGATTGTTTTATCGAAAAAAAATACAATTTAAAGGTAAATTAATACATATACTTAACAGATGAGTATCTTTGCAATTAAACAATTAAAAAAATTTAGTTTTATGAAAAAAATATTTCTTCTCGCAACATTGGCACTATTAGCAATGGCATGCAAAACACAATCGGTAACACCAACCAAACTCGATCGCAAGTCGCAGGCAGACATCAAAGGAAATTGGACAATTACAGCTGTCGAATACCCTGGTAAAGATCTTTTTAAAGTAAACTCTTTCGGAATTGCTGATTCACAGTGTTTTGTCGGTAGTACTTGGAAATTTATTTCAAATAACAACAAAGGCGATATAAATATTACCGCGCCAAATTGCGCAGCGTTTAGTTCACCAATCACTTGGTTTATAAATCGTGAAAACCAGTTTGTTTTGAAAGTTTTGTCTGCTGGCGAGAAAGCCAAAAAAGTACGCGATGGATACGTACTCACGGTAGCAAGCCAAAATGAAACGACATTTCAATTAATTGATAAAATCAATGTGGGCAACAAACCTACAGACGTAACTTATACTTTTACTAAAAATTAAAATTTCTAATTTCTAAAATAAATTCAAATGAAAAAAATATCTATTCTTTCGTTAGCAGTTATATTACTTTTTGGCTCATTAGCGTCAAGCTGTGAAGCAGTTCAAAATACAAACAAAACTCAACGTGGTGCAGGAATTGGTGCTGTTGCAGGTGGCATTTTGGGTGCTGTACTTGGCAATAATCTAGGCGGTGGCGGAAAAGGCGCACTTGGCGCTGTGCTTGGTGGTGTCATTGGCGGAACAGTTGGTGGCGTGATTGGCAACAAAATGGACAAACAAGCACGCGAGATTGACAACGCACTCCCTGGAGCAGAGGTGGTTCGTATTGGCGAAGGAATCAAATTGGTTTTGAATGAAAATGCAGTTCGATTTGATACAAGTAAAGCCACTTTAACTTCGGCAGCAAGAGCAAATCTTGACAAATTAGTAACAGTTTTTAATGAATATCCAGACACAAACATCACAATATATGGTTACACTGATAGTACCGGAAATGTAGATATGAATCAAAAACTATCTCAAAATCGAGCACTAGCGGTAGAGAAGTTTTTAGAATCTAAAGGAATTTCGACATCTCGTTTCACAATCAGCGGCATGGGAATTGCAGACCCAATTGCTACAAACGATACGCCAGAAGGTCGCGCGCAAAACCGTAGAGTAGAATTTGCAATCACCGCAAACTCTAAAATGGTAAACGACGCAGAGAAAGAAGCAGGTAAATAAAATATTTCTTTACCGTTACATATCAACCCGTCAAGTTTCTAAACCTGACGGGTTTTTTTGTATTATAAAATTTCAAAATTTATGAAAAACATTTAACAATAATTTTTGTTTAATGTTTATTGGTTTACGTTAAACAATTAATATCTTTACAACAAAATAAATTAAGACTAAAATGGCAGCAACAAAAAAAATATCAGAAACAAAAAGTGCATTAGACGAGAATCATATCATCTCCTTTTATATGAATGATATTCTTGAAGACAATCATAATACCAAAAATGTTTATGTTTTTTGCAAAAACAACAAAATTGACGAAGCAAATTTTTATTCATTTTTTGGTTCTCTCGACGCTGTAAAAGATGCAGTTTGGACAAAATTTTTGGACAATGCAGTTGACAATTTATCAAAAGACGAAAACTATAATACTTATTCTGATAAAAACAAACTGTTGGCACTGCACTTCACTTTGTTTGAAATATTGACTCTCAACAGAAGTTACGTAACTTTTGTATTAAACGAAAACAAAGGCGGGTTGCACACCTTGAAACAACTCAAAAAATTTAGAAACCAGTTTAAGGGCTTTGTTGTAGATATTATAGAAACCACCACAACAGAAAATAAGGCAAACGTTACCAAGATTACAAAACCAATTTTCTCGGAAGGCGCTTGGATCCAGTTTTTGTTTATATTAAAATTTTGGTTAGACGACACCTCAAAAGGTTTTGAAAAGACAGATATTATGATTGAAAAATCAATAAATACAGTTGTTGATTTGTTAGACACAAAACCATTGGAAAGCCTTTTTGATTTAGGGAAATTTATTTTTAAGGAAGTAAAAAACAGATAGACTATTATCTAGAGTTAAACTTGCATTAGGGATGGCAGCGAAAATCCTTTTTTGTCCCGTCTTTTTAGACGAGACAAAAAAGATTGTAGCGAACAGCCCGAACCGAAGGTAATGCCCAAATTATTTTTAAAATTTTACTTGTTGCTTCAAAGCATTTTAGATGAAAACATTAGATTCTATTCCTACTACCAAAATACAACGTGCAAGCCAACTTGTTAAAACGGGCTTTAAGGTTGGTACAAATTATGTCGCATATTATGGCGAAAAAATTGTGAATCCGTCACTAAATCGGGATAAGCTGAACGAGAACAACGCCGAAGATATTTATGACGGACTAAAAAACATGAAAGGCAGCGCGCTTAAGGTAGCACAAATGTTAAGCATGGACAAAAATTTGTTGCCTCGGGCGTATGTCGATAAGTTTTCGTTATCACAATTTTCGGTACCGCCGCTATCTGCGCCGCTCGTTAGAAAAACATTTAAAAAGTATCTCGGAAAATTTCCCGAGGAACTATACGATTCGTTCACTCCAGATTCAATCAATGCTGCTTCGATAGGACAAGTCCATCAGGCAACAAAGAACGGGAAGAAACTTGCTGTGAAAATCCAATATCCTGGAGTGGCCGATAGTATAGGTTCAGATTTGGCGATAGTAAAACCATTTGCTATTTCTATGTTTAACCTGAAAGGTAAAGACTCTGACCGTTATTTTGCAGAGGTCGAAAACAAACTGCTTGAAGAAACCGACTACCAACTCGAAGTTGCACAAAGCATCGAAATTACCGAAAAATGCAGTGCAATCCCAAACCTGAAATTTCCGAAATATTATCCAGAATTATCATCCAAAAAAACCATAACCATGGATTGGATGACAGGCGAACACCTCTCAGAATTTACGGCGCACAACAAAGACGCTGCTGCGGGTGACAAAATTGGTCAAGCACTTTGGGATTTTTATATGTTCCAAATGCACGGTTTGAGAAAAGTGCATGCCGATCCGCATCCTGGTAATTTTTTGATAGATGCAGATACAAACCTTATAGCCATAGATTTTGGTTGCATGAAAAAAGTGCCTAATGATTTTTACGTGCCGTACTTTGAACTTGCAAATCCAGATATTATCAATAATCCAGCGCTGTTTTCAGAAAAAATGTACCAACTCGAAATTCTGCGCAAAGACGATTCTCCAAAAGAAATTGCCTATTTTACCGAACTATTTCACGGTTTACTTTCGCTTTTTACAAAACCATTCCACGGCGATTTCTTTGATTTTTCTGACGACGATTTTTTTGAAAAAATAGCAAACCTAGGCGAAGAGTTGACCAAAGACACACAACTACGCAAAATGAATGGAAACCGCGGTTCACAACACTTCATCTACATAAACCGCACGTTTTTTGGACTTTACAACTTGCTTCATGATTTAAAAGCAAGGGTTGATACCAAAAACTATTTACAATATATGAATTAGTATATCGCAATCCTTTCTTTTGCAAGGTTTTTTTTGAAGCACAAGCGTTGTACATAAATCATGGTCGTCCCGCTGCCACTTCCTATCTTTTATGGGTCTCGTCTTTAAGGACGAGACCCATAAAAGGATATTCCCTAGCATATGGACTATTTTCGAACTTGGTTTTGTGAATTATCATTGTCATTAGACTAAATTTCAATCAAGACCATTCTACAATCATTAGCATTTATTATCTTTACAAACCAAAGAAAACAAAATGCTTGTTGTACAAAACATCAATTTTTCATATCTAGAAACTGCCGTTATCCAAAACATAAGTTTCGAGGCATTGCCGGGTCAAAACATTGCCATCCTTGGCGAAAGTGGCTGTGGCAAGAGTACATTGCTCAAACTCATCTACGGCCTTTTAGATTTATCATCAGGTAGCATATTTTTTAACGATATAGAA
>JBDLWE010000162.1:0-8362 GCA_039804445.1 Bacteroidota bacterium
ACTCAAAAACCTGTTAAGTTAATCGAAAAATTGATTGAAATTTTTACAGATGAAGGCGATGTAGTTATTGATCCTTGCGCTGGTTCTGGAAGCACATTAATTGCTGCTGCAAATAAAAAAAGAAAAGGTTATGGTTTCGAGATTAAAAAAGAATTTTACACCCAAGCAAAAGATTGGGAAGATGAGATTTTAACTTACAATAAAGAAATTGATGAGTTTGGTTTTGGTAAAACTTTAATCGAAAAATCGTCTTTATCGCTTTGGTCGTAAAATGGCAGTTAACGTCTCGTGGCTTGGCGTCAGTTGCCGACTAAGTACACCTAATATTTAATTAAATCACAATATTTATGACACACACCCAACTTTAGAGTTTGCCTAAATCCCCAATTGCGCCAAACCGCTGTTAGGTGCTGTTTTTATTTTTTAAAGGTGTTTTTCTCTACCAATTTTAAAGTGAGAAAGTAAATTAAATTTATAAAATGTCAAAATTAAAATCATTTGCAAAAATTGAGTTAGATATTCTTTCTGCATCATTCTCAAACAAAAATGACCGCCCAGTTATTGAAGAATTTAGAAAAGAAATTATTGAGTTATGTTCTAAATTTTCTAAAAGTGGTCAAAGTGGGAGTTCTGCTCCTTTTGTAGCAAATGCTCTTTGCTCGGCAATTAAAAAAATTTTATTGTTTAAACCTATTTGCGATATTACAGGATTAGATGAGGAATGGACTAATGTATCTGAAATGAATGGTACTCCAATGTGGCAAAACAAACGTTTAAGTTCTTTGTTTAAATCTGAAAATAACAAAGCATACTATTTAGACGCAATAATTTGGGATGCAGATACTCAAGGAGAAAGTGGCAATAATTGGCATAGTTTTACAGGTTGCGTTGAAGGAATTTTTAGTCGTCAATATGTAAATTTTCCGTTTCAACCAAAATCTTTTCATATAAATGTCACGAGAGAAAAACTTCCAATTGACCACAAAACAGAACCGTTTTTTGAAAATGATTTTATAGATAAAGATGGCAATAAAGTTGTTGAAAAGTACAGATATGTTATTAAAGATAAAACTCAATTAAAAGAGGTTTGGGATTATTATATAAATCCGCAAATTTTTCTCTAAAATAGCACCTAACTCCCTTTATACGCACCTCATATATATATCTACTAAAATCTTCAGTAAAATCAATGCGTCCTTAAAGTAATTTTAAAAAAAACGCATTGCGTATATTTTAAATGTACAACAAATATATTAAAAAAAAAGTTATTTCAACAAGCGCTGTCAAATTTTTACAAATCGTCTAACGGGCTTTTTACTTTCTTTAAACTATAGTCAGAAACATGAGTATATAACAAAGTCGTTTTAATGTCTTTATGACCCAATAAATCTTGAATTAATCGCACATCGGTGCCTTTTTCTAACAAATGTGTCGCAAAACTGTGTCGTAAACTGTGCACACCAACATTCTTGTTTACTCCTGCCCGTCGCATCGAATCTTTAAAAACTTGTTGAACGCTTCGCACACTATAAACACCCCCAAACTGACCCTCAAATAAATAATCTTTAGGCTGATATTGCTTGTAATAAAGTCGTAGTTGGTCTAAAATCGATTCTGGCAAATTTGCATATCTGTCTTTTTTACCCTTGGCTCGCCTAATAAATACTTGCATCGATTGACTATCAATGTCTTCAATTTTGATATTTATAATTTCAGACACTCGCAAGCCCATGCCATAACTCAACTTTAACATCGTATTATGTTTGAGATTTGGAGTGTTTACAAAAATTTTTTTAACATCAATGCCGTGAATAACCTTTGGCAAAATATTGTGTTTCTTCGGTCTTGGAATCTCAACAAAAAAACTTGGACGTTTCAATACAGTTTGAAAATAAAATTTTACAGCATTTATTCGACTGTGAATGCTGTTTTCGCTCATTTTCAATATATTAATACAATACAAAACATATCGACGTACAACCTCTTCATCGCACGAATCTACAGATTTGCTTTTTAAAACATTCAAAAATTGAGCAAATTCGTGACCATAACACCTTAGTGTATTTGCGCTATAGCCCTTCAATTGCAAAGTTTCCATATACCGTTTAAATGCCAAACCATTCTCAACACTCATTTTTGCCACCGCACTTTTTCCAATCGACTTTAGAGCCAAACCAAATCGTTTTCTATACTCAGGCACATCAGACACATACCAGCATCGATTCGATTGGCTCCATCGACAACCAACCAATCTTTTGGTATGTGCAACCATAGAAGCGTTATAAACAAATTTGATAAAAATAACAGCTTTTTCGCGATGCATACCTAACTCATAGTCAACCAACACGCAACTGTTTTCTTTAACTTTAGATAATTCTAACATATACAAAAATATTTAAATATATTCTACAGCTTCGCAATCGTCACTGACAATTATAATCATAACTAATTTAAAATCAAATAATTACAAAATTTACAATTTTCGTATCATCCTGATTTCTATATTTACACTCGCAAACAAACCCAACTCGTGCAAGTAAATACAAATTTTGCCACCACTTTCGTCTGTGATCAAACGACCGATTAATCCAATTAAAGGGCCATCAATAATTTCGACTTCATCGCCACTCAGAAATCCTTTTTTGCCAATAAATACTGACTTCATGCCACACACCACACGCAAAATCTCGATTTCGCGGTCTGTAACAACAGCCAGTTTTTTATCAAAATACAAAAACCGAACCACGCCCACCGCACCAAAAACCCGACCTCGCTCTTGTGGCGTAGTTCGTACCAGCACAAAACCTTTCAAAAGAACGTCTTCGACCCATTTTCGGCGCGTTTTCCATTGCCGCAGCTCACGTTTTACGGGCACATAACTCTCAATTCCAAGAGCCAAAAGACGCTCGCCAACAACCTTTTCTGCTCTCGATGCCGTCCGAACCACAAACCAAGCCTTCTCATCCATGTACACCAATGCATTAATCTACATTGCTAATATATTAAAAATTTAACAACAAAAAAAAATCAAAATATAACTTATTAACAAAATTATTTTGGTGTTACCACACCGTTTTTAAAAAAAATATATGCTGCCACCAAAATAAATTATAGTTTTAAAATTTTTTTTGGTGTTGTGCGCGCTCGCCGCGGCGAGGAGCGCACCCGGGCTGTTGTTCCAATCTGTCATTGCGAGAAACGAAGCAATCTTTTGAAGAGATTGCATCGTTTCTCGCAATGACAGGATTTCCACGACCATCCCTAACACTCCCAAACCGTTGACCAAGTTTGCAAAAACCAATACATCTCAAATACAATGGTTTGCAAATCATACTGCGAAAACAATAATATAAAAAAACTGACTTTTTTAAATCATCTAAACTTTTAAACCTTTAAACTTTCTAAATTTTTAAACTTTTAAACTTTTAAACTTTTAAACTTTTAAACCTTTAAACTTTCTAAACTTTTAAGCCTCTAAACTTCTAAACCTCAACAATATTGCTGTACTTGACTTCGGCAATCACAAAAGTGCTGTGCGTACTGCCAATTTGTTCCAGAACAGTGAGTTTATTGACCAAAAAAAGTCGGTAAGCCTCCATGTCGCGTACCAAAATTTTTAGGATATAATCAAAATCGCCGCTCACGTGGTGGCATTCCAAAACTTCAGGCAAATCGGCAACGTGTTTCTCGAATCTCGATATGTTTGACTTGCTGTGTTGCACCAATTTTAAATGACAAAAAACCACAAAACCTTTGCCAACTTTTTGTTTGTCAACCAAGGCTACATACTGTTTTATTGTGCCACTGTTTTCTAGCTTTTTGATGCGCTCATAAACCGCCGTGACAGACAGTCGCAGTTTTACCGACATTGCCTTTGTAGTTTGCTTGCAATCGGTTTGTAACAAGGCTAGTATTTTTTTGTCGATTTCGTCCATTGTTAAAAAATCTAAATGTTGATAATATTAATTCCAAAATTAGAAAAAAAATTTATATTTAAATTATTTTTAGTTAATATGTCTATTTTTTAGATATATTTTAAATTTTAAATCTAAAAATTTTGATTTTTGACTAAATTATTATTACCGTCAACACATAGCCCTGATGCAAGGGAAAAACATTTTGAAACAAACCCTGTTTTTTTGGGTTTCAAAAAAGCGACCAACGGAAGCTCTTTTTGAAACCACAAAAAAAAGGGTTTGAGAAAAAATTTTTGGAAAAGCAGCAGGAATAGCTTCAAAATATTAAACCTTAAACACAAAACCCATGACTTTTAATCCGGCAGACAACATTCAAGACCTTCAATATTTTGGCGAATTTGGTGGCGTAAACCCATCTATATCAGACAGTTCTACTTACACCTTCTTATCGGCCAAGACCATGTTTGATACTTTTGAGGGCAATGCCGAGGGTTGTTACCTATATAGTAGGCACTCGTCGCCCAGCAATTTGTATCTTGACAAAGCCCTTGCTGCCATGGAGGGTACCGAAACTGCCAATGTGGCCTCATCGGGCATGGGTGCCATCACGCCCACGCTTTTGCAACTGTGCGCTGCTGGCGATCATGTGGTGTCAAGCCGAACAATTTATGGTGGGACTTATGCTTTTCTAAAGAATTTTGCTCCACGATTGGGCATTCAAACTTCGTTTGTAGATATCACAAAACTTGATGTTATTGAAGCAGCAATTACCAAAAACACAAAAGTAATTTATTGCGAAACGGTTTCTAACCCGTTGCTTGAGGTGGCACATTTGCCTGAAATTGCAAAAATTGCAAAACGGCATAACTTGACGCTTGTGGTAGACAACACGTTTTCGCCACTATCTATTTCGCCCATAAAATTAGGCGCAGATATTGTGATTCACTCACTTACAAAATACATAAACGGCAGTTCAGACACGGTAGGTGGCGTGACTTGTGCGAGTCAGGATTTTATAGATTCGCTTAAAAACGTAAACTCTGGCGCAAGCATGTTGCTTGGCCCTACGATGGACAGTTTGCGGTCGGCTAGTGTGATGAAAAACTTGCGAACGCTGCACATCAGGATGAAGCAACACAGTTTTAATGCCAACTATCTGGCGCACAAAATGGAGCATGATGGCATAAAAACGGTTTATCCTGGGCTGGAATCGCACCCGAACCACAGCGTCTTTAAGTCGATGATGAACCCCGAATATGGTTTTGGTGGCATGATAACTATAGACGTGGGCAGTCTTGATCGTGCAAATGCGCTTATGGAACTAATGCAAGAACGAAATTTGGGCTATTTGGCGGTAAGTCTTGGGTTTTATAAAACGTTGTTTTCGGCGCCAGGAACGTCTACATCGTCTGAAATTCCTATGACCGAACAAGCAGAAATGGGACTGACAGATGGGTTGATTCGGTTTTCGATTGGACTTGATAATGACATTGAGCGGACGTATCACGCCATGAAAAAGTGTATGGTAGATTTGGGAATTTTGTAAGAACAAAAAAATTTTATACGTCAAGAATATTAAAAAAATAGTTTTTTTCGATTTGCGAAAATTTGTGTAATTTGTAATTAACAATTACTATTCCACAGCATTTGTTCAAAAACTAGTAGCAATTACGCTCAGATTTTTTAGAATTCAAAAAGCTACTTTGTAGAAATTTAAGGGAATTATGATTGAAATGTTCTACAAAATAATATTATTTTCGCTTTCTAAACTTTAACAAATGAAAATACTAGGCATAGGTTCGCGCATCAATCATCCTGAATTTGGCAAAGGCGTCATCACAAACGTGAGTCAAAAAGAATATTGGGTTACTTTTATAGAAACGGGTCTTGAAACCATCGACCTTGATGATGCTTTTGAAATCATAGAATCGTCTGAAAACGAATTAGATACTGTTAGTTTTTTTGATGTCGAAAAAAGTTTGATTTCGATTCTAAAAAAATGGTCAGATACTTCTCAATTTGTACCAATTGGCGATAAATGGAAAGGCGGCAAAATGATTCTTGACCCGGGGCAAGCTGGTTTGGCATCAAAAGAAATTCCGATTGACCAGTTTTTTCATAAAATTGTGATGCTTCGTGACCGCATTCGAGTTATGGAACAAAAAATAAATTCAAGCAAACTCGAAGAAATAGAAAAAATAGAAATGCAACAATACATCACTAGAATGTACGGAACATTGACCACATTTAATGTTTTGTTTAAATCGCAAAATGATTATTTTGTTGGCGAGAAAAGCAAATAATTTTATTGATTTTTGTACAAGTAGCTCAAGATATTGTATTACTTTTGACTAAAACAATTTAGCTCATGACAAATTCAAGACGCGATTTTCTTAAAAAATCAACAATTATTTCGGCAGGAACAATTTTTGGTAGCACGTTTTTTGCGAATAATAGTTTAGCAAAACCAGCTGCTGTGAATGCTGAAATTTCTAACTTTAAAAAACGAAAACTAAAAACACCCTATAATTTAGCAGATTTACCCTACGGATTTGATGCGCTTGAACCCAATATTGATAAGCAAACCATGGAAATTCACTTTGGCAAGCATCATCGGGCGTATGTAACCAATTTGAATATTGCCGTAGAAAAACTTGATGCAGACTTGAAAACAAAAGCACTGACTTTTGAAAGTATTTTTGCAAATATCAATAAACTTCCAGAAACAATTCGCAATAACGGTGGCGGACATTATAACCACGAACTTTTTTGGAATTTGATGAAACCAAGTATTGCAACAAATATATCCAGCGGTAAATTAAGCGAGGCTATAAACTCAAAATTTGGCAGTTTTGAGGTTTTTAAGCAACAATTTACTGATGCATCTATGAAGCGTTTTGGATCAGGATGGTGTTGGTTGGTTATCAATAAATTTGGTGAACTTGAAATCGGAACTACCGCAAACCAAGATAACCCGCTAATGTCTTTGAAAGGCAAAGGATTGAAAGGAAAACCAGTTTTGGCACTAGACGTCTGGGAACATGCTTATTATTTAAAAAATCAAAACCGAAGGTTGGACTATGTAAATAATTGGTGGAATGTTGTAAATTGGGATAAAGCAGAGGAGTTGTTTATTACCGCAAATGCAAATCAGAAATAAGATGCTTTTTAATAATTTTAAGTAATTGGGCTTTTTCAAAAGGTTTTTCAACAATATCGTCAATAGAGCTATCTCGTATTTTTTGTTTGACAGTAGCAACATCTGATGCAGTTAACGCAATTATTGGAATTGTTTTGTTGGTTTCCCTAATCTTTTGTGCAGTTTCAAAACCATCTATTTTTGGCATATTTAGGTCAAGTAAAATAAAATCATAATTATTTTTATTCACAAGCTCGATTGCATCAAAGCCGTTGTCAACAGATATTGCTTTGTGTGCTGCATTATTTATTACTTTGCAAGTTAGCATTTTGCTAATAATATTGTCTTCTACAACCAAAATTTCAAGCTGCTTTTGCGGTTCTCTGGTGACCTTGTCGTCTTTTATATTTGAAGCAATAATTTTTTCTTCAAATGCAATTTCAAAAAAGAAAGTCGTTCCTTGGTCGGGACTGCTTTCAACACGAATTTGGCTCTCAAAAAGTTTTAATAAATTTTTGACAATTGTAAGACCAAGGCCCGTACCTTGGTAAGACGAGTTGTTTCGTTCTACCTGAACAAATTTGTCGAAAATTAAATCGTGAAATTCTAATGGAATACCAATGCCATTATCAATGATTTTAAATAATAAAATTAATTTATCATCTGTGCGCGAGGTCAAATCAATAAAAACGGTGACGTTTCCATTTGTAGTAAACTTGAGTGCATTACTACATAAATTCATCAAAATTTGAGATAATTTAATTGAATCGCCAAAAATATTCTGTGGCACAATATTGGCAACGCAAATGTCAAAAGAGTTAGAATTTGAATCTTGCAAATACTGCAAGGAACTTTTTATAACCTCTAACTCATCTCGAAGGTTAAAAGTCTTGTTTTCAAGAATCATTTGTCTGTTATCAATTTTGCTGACTTGCAAAATATTGTTAACAAGACCAAGTAAATACCGTGCAGAGAATTTTAATGATTTTAAATGATCTCGATAACCATCGTTGACAGCATTTGGTTCTGAAAATAAATCGACAATACCGATGACGCCATAAAGTGGTGTTCGAAGTTCATGACTAATTGTTGATACAAACTGTGCTTTTAAATTTGAATTTTCTTCTGCTTTATTGCGCAGTAAAATCAGTTGTTGATTGGCTGTTTCTAACATTTTATTCGCAATTTTAGAATTTTTGTAACTACAAAATAAAACAATCGCAAAAACAACCAAACCAATAATTATAGTTACAAATAGCCCGTAAATAATTTGACTATTTCTGACCGAAGCGATTTGTTGCTCATA
>JBDLWE010000163.1:0-33797 GCA_039804445.1 Bacteroidota bacterium
AATTATTTTACTAATTTAACCTCAACTCTTCTGTTATTAGCTTTTCCAGCTTTTGTAGTGTTCACATCAATTGGATTTGCTTCTCCAAAACCTACTGAAGTAAGTCTTTCTGAACCTATGCCTTTACCAACTAAATAAGTTACTACAGCAGCAGCACGATTTTGTGATAACAACAAGTTAGCGGCATCTTTACCATCTGAATCTGTGTGACCTTCAATGCTAAATTTAGCTGCTGGGTACTTAACAAGTATTGAATTGATTGATTCTAAAACTGGCATTGTACGAGCTTGGAATGTAGCTTTATTAGTATCAAACAAGATAGTTTTTGCAAATGCATTTAACTCATTCATTACTTCGTCAGAAACTGCTTGTTCTGGACAACCGTTGTTTGCAACAGTACCTTTTACTTCTGGACATTTATCATCTTTGTCTAGAACTGAATCTCCATCAGTATCTGGCCATGGGCAACCTGCGTTGTCTCTTGGTCCTTTAACTGTTGGACATTTATCAGACTTGTCTGTTGTTCCGTCGCCATCCGTATCAGGACACCCGTTCATTGATTTTAAACCTGCAACTTCTGGACAAGAATCATCTTTGTCTGCAATACCATCTCCGTCAGTGTCAGGACAACCATTGAAAGCTGCTAGACCAGCAACTTCTGGACAAGCATCATCTTTATCGATAATTTTGTCTCCATCAGAATCTGGACAACCATTAAATTCTTTTGGCCCTGCAACCTCTGGACAAGCATCATCTTTATCATAAATTCCATCACCATCTGTATCTTTACCACCAAATTTGAAGGTTAAACCTGCAAAATGTTGAAAGAAAGAAGGTACAACTTGTCTTTCGATAAATGATTTTTTGTATGTAGTTTGCGCAGACACACCTATGTTCTCTGTTAGCCAAAAAGTTAAACCAGCACCAGCATCAAAACCACCTGTATTATTGCGACCCCACCAGTTATAGCTACCCCCTGCGTGAAGTGACGGGTCAATAACTCTTGATTTGATAAGTTTCATGAAGCTGTAGTTCACGTGAACATCTGCTGAATAAAAGGCAAGATCTCCAGGATTTGTTACTGGAAATGTATAAGTTCCTGGTATTCTATTTACTAACTTGCTAATTTTATTTACAGAACCAGCAAGAGATACCGAAAATCCGTCGCCAACGAAACGGCTTACTTTTAAATAAGATACCGATGGAATGATATTCCAATTGTCTTTAACGTTAAATGGTTGATCAAAATGTTTTCTGAACACATTACCGCGGTTGGTACTTGTTCTCGTGTCCACAGCATTTGCTCCAAAAGAGACTGTCCATGGGTTGTTGCTGTCTTGTGCCTGAGAATTTAATCCCAAAACCAAAAACATGGCAACAATAAATTTGTTTAGATTTTTCATACTTTAGTTTATTATTTACAATATGTTATGTGATGCAAAAGTAGCATACAAATTTTAAACTACAAAATGTTATGTTAAAAATATTTAATTTTTATCAATAGTATGGTTTAAAAGTAATGTTTTGAATTTAATTAATTATGTTTAATTGCCTGCCAACCTTTATAAATGCTGCTATTGCATCATCTAAATGTGTTTTTGTATGACTAGCCGATAATTGTACTCTAATTCGTGCTTTTTCTTTAGGAACCACCGGAAAAAAGAATCCAATTACATAAATACCTTCTTTTAGCAGCTCATTTGCCATGTTTTGCGACAGTTTTGCATCATAAAGCATGACAGGAACTATTGCTGAACTGCCTTTTACAATATCGAAACCTGCGTCAATCATTCCTTTTTTGAAATAATTTGTGTTCCATTCAAGTTGGTCGCGCAATGAAGTATCGTTTTCTAGTAGTTCAAAAACTTTTATCGACGCGCCTACAATTGCTGGCGCGAGCGAATTAGAAAATAGATAAGGTCTAGATCGCTGTCTTAAAATTTCGATTACTTCTTTTTTTGCAGTTGTATATCCTCCCATCGCACCACCAAGTGCTTTGCCCAAGGTGCCTGTTATAATATCGACACGACCCATAACGTTTTTTTCTTCGGGGGTTCCTTTGCCCGTTTTGCCAATGAACCCTGCAGCATGACATTCGTCAACCATAACCAACGCATCATATTTATCGGCCAAATCACAGATTTTGTCTAATGGTGCTACTACGCCATCCATTGAGAATACGCCGTCGGTTACAATCAACTTAAATCTTGCGCCAGCAGTTGTTGCCGCAATAAGTTGCTGTTCTAAATCAGACATGTTAGCATTTTCATAGCGATATCTTGCGGCTTTGCACAACCGAACGCCATCTATTATCGATGCGTGATTTAACGAATCTGAAATAATTGCGTCTTGCTCATTCAACAAGGGTTCAAATATCCCGCCATTTGCATCAAAAGCTGCAGCATACAAAATAGTGTCTTCTGTGCCATAGAATGCTGCTATTTTGGTTTCAAGGGTTTTATGAATGTCTTGCGTACCGCATATAAATCGAACCGAAGACATGCCAAAACCGTGGCTGTCTAGCGTGTCTTTGGCCGCCTGCACCACCTCTGGATGCGAGGAAAGTCCTAAATAATTGTTTGCACAAAAATTCAAAACCGTCTCGCCTGTAGACAGTGTTATTTGGGCACCTTGAGCAGAAGTTATGATGCGTTCTTTTTTGAAAATTCCGTTTTGCTCAATCGTGTCAAGCTCTGACTGAAGATATTGCTGAATTTTTCCGTACATTTTTATGTTTTATTAAAGTTTTATTTCAAATAAACAAACAGTTGAGTTTTGATAATGCGCTGGTAAGTTTGTTGTATATGTTAATTTTTTTAAACCAAGAAATTCAAAACCGTTTGTTGTATAATGCAAAATTAGTTTTTCGTTTTGACCCGTCGTATCCATTCGTATAAGATTTTTGTTGTTTTGTTCACAATAATTTCGAGCCCAATTTACAATAATTTTAATAAAGTTTTGTCCTCTAAAATCATTGTTTGTGGCAATTCTATGAATATAAATTGACGATTCATTATCTAATTCTTGCCAAATTTCGGGATCTGACAATGTTATTGCCCATACGCACGCGATTTGATTGTCAATAATAAGTTTGAACTGTCGGTTTTCGTCAATTTCATTTAAAACCATCTGCTCATCGAACTTTGGCCAATGTGTCACAATTTTTTTTTCGATTTGATATTGTGTGGCTACGTCATACAATTCAAAAATGGTCGATAAATCCGCGCTTGTACTATTTTCTATTTTCATTGAAACTAAATATTTTTAACAACTATTTCTTGTCCTATATATATAATCGATTTTTGCATCACCTTAAATCCCATTTTTTCTAATTGAAGTTGATAGTTTTCGAGTTGCAAAACATGTTTGTTTTCTGCAACACCAGTTTTATAATCTAGCAAATATATTTCGTTTTCTTTGTTAATAACGATTCGATCTGGTTTTACAATTCCTCCTTGTTTTTGAATAACTGTTTGTTCGTTTAAAATTTGATTTTCATCATCGAAATAAAATTTTAATTCAGGATGATTTACTATTTCTGAGATCGATTTTTGAATTTGTGGTTTTTGAACAATAGTAATGGTGCCTGCTTCTAGTGCTTTTTGAATGGCAATTTCAATGTCGCCAGCTGTTTTTATTGCTGACAAAATCTCGTGTAGCACATTTCCAAACGCAATTGCTTCTTGCTGAACAGTTCCCCACATAAGCGATTCACGCGTTGCAATTGTAATGTTCTCAAAGTTTAATGACGAGTTTACGGGCATTATTTTTTTTGAATTGTCAACTTTTATTTCTGGAATTGAACTTCGTTTCTTGAGTCCTATTTCATATTCAAAAATATCATCGTCAAAGTTTTTAGATATGTTTTGCAAATATTTTATAAAAAAAGATGACAAATTGTTATCTCTCGGCACCATTTTCTCTGCCTTGACTTTATCTTTTTTTTGTTGAGCAGTCAATTTTTCGAGTGCCATATTCATATACGAAATCACGAACAATTGCTCTTTGGCACGAGTCAAAGCTACATAAAGCACATTGATATTGTCAAGCAGTTCTTCTTGTTTCTTTGTTTCATATAATGTTTTTGCGGCGTCGCCAAAAGATGAAACGGCGCTACTGTTGTTTATCAAAATTTTTGTAAGTCCAAATGTTTTTTCATCAGTTGGAATCCAGATTTTATCTTTTGGTTTTTTAACAAAATCTTCTTCGGCAAACGGAAAAATTACTACAGGAAACTCTAATCCTTTTGATTTATGAATGGTCAATATCTGCACGGCATTCAAGCCTTCGGGTGACGGCACGTTGTGCTTGCTGCCGTTTTGATTCCAAAAATCTAAAAATTCTGAAATACCAATTTGATTTCTACTTTCTTTTTCAAGTACAATGTCAAGAAAATATTGAATATAAGCTTGACCCCTATCTGTATTGAAACATAAAAACTTTTGAACCACTGTTTCTACAATTTCATAAAGTGTTTTTTTTCTTAAATCTTGAAAACTTATTTGAATTTCAAATTCTTGTAGCCATTTTTCAAAATCATTTTCGTTGTTGTGTTGCATTCCGCTCGAAACAAAATCATGCGTTTCTGTTTTATTTTTCAGTTCTTGAGCCAAATGATATAAAAAATAAGCTTTTGCCTCGAGGTCATCATTGTTTTTTATATATCGCAACAACAACACTATCATTTGTACCTCGGTTGCATTGTTAAGCTGGAGGGTCTCTGATGATAAAATCGGAATATTATTTTCGGTCAAATAATTGGCAATCGCAATGCCTTGACTTCTTTTTCTGACAAGAATAGCAATTTCATTTAAGTCAAAACCTTGTGATAAAACGTCTTGAATTTTATTGTATGTTGCTTCGCAATAAAAAACTGTTTTGTCGTTTTGTTCGGCAACTTCAATTGACTGCAGAATTAAGTCGTCTTCAACTTCTTGTATTTGCATTTTTCTTTTTTCGATTTTTGGAATAAAAGAAATATTGACGTAGCCGCCAGTTTTTTTATTTAATTTCTGATGACTTTTTTCTGAATAAAGTTTTTTATAATCTAAATCTGTAAACTCATCAGACAACATTTTGAAAATTAAGTTATTAAAATTTATAATCTCTGAATAACTTCTGTAATTAAATTCTAAATCTTCTACTTTTTTATCTTTGTTTGAAAACGGATTTTCTGATGGGTCGTTCGGATTATTTTCTTTAGAAAGCGCAATAAACTGCTCTGCTCGCCCACCTCGCCATCTATAGATAGATTGTTTTGGGTCGCCAACCAACAATAAAGTTCCTTTTTGACCAAAATCGTCTTTACCCGCCAATGAATTGTTTATCAACGGAATAAGGTTTTTCCATTGCATTTCTGAGGTATCTTGAAACTCGTCTATAAAAAAATGTCGATACTTTTCGCCTAATCTTTCATAAATAAAAGGTGCTGGTTGATTTTGAATTTCTTTATGAATTATCGTATTAAACTCGGCTATTGACAGCGTGTTTTGTTCTTCTTGAATTTTGTTATATTCTTGACCAATTGTGTTAAGTAGCGACAACGGCGTTATGTTTTTCAAGAATGATTCATAAAACCAAATTGTATAAAAATTTTTTACAATTTGGTTTATATAGTTACAAAAAGCTGCAATTTGCCCTTCTATAAATTCTTTGTTTCGACCATTTTTTACTTTTATTTTGTCAGGATGGTCATATATTGTGTTTGCCGGATTGAATTCTCCGTGTTGAAGTTTTTCTAAAAATTTTGCGACATACGCATTGATATCTGTTGGCGCAATGTTTTGATTTTCCAAAAACTCAAAAGCGTCGTTAGCAAGTGCAATGTTTTTTTTGAGAATATCATTGCAAATGTTTTTTAATTTGTTTTTAATATTTACAAAATCGGTAATCGATTTGTCTTTGAAAGTCTCGATTTGGTTTCGATGATTTTCGTTTGTGATAAGTTTTCCTGTATCAAAAATGTCTCGTGACACGTCCCACGATTTGTCTGAATCGGTTTTTTCTAAAGCAAAATCGACCAACAATTTTGTGATTTCTTCATCATCTCCTGCTTGCGCAATAATGGCATCGATGGCCTCGGTCAATAAACTATCTGTGTCTAACGTCACTTCAAAACTCATGGGCAAGCCCAAGTCGAGCGCAAAAGCCCGAATGACGCGATGCGTAAACTTGTCAATTGTCGAAATATCAAAAGCCGCGTAGTTATGAATTATGTGCTTTATGATTTTTTTTGATTTTGATTTAATTTCGGCGCTAGATAATTTTGTTTCGGCGGTCAAATCATCAATTAATTCAATAGCTTTCGTAGATGGGTCGTCTTTTGAAAATTCAAAAAGGCTTTCTACAATTCTAGTTTTCATTTCGTTTACGGCTTTGTTTGTAAACGTAATGGCTAGAATGTTTCGGTAGGCATCTACTTTTTTTGAGACCAAAATAATTTTCAAATATTCTTTGACTAGCGTATAGGTCTTGCCCGAGCCCGCAGAGGCATTGTAAATCGAAAAAGATTTGGCTTCGTATAGCATTTATTTCGCTTTCAAGTTTTGTAAGGCCTTTTTAGAAAAATCAGAAAGTATCAACTGTCCAGAAATGGCTGCTCGCTCTGCAAGTAAATCATGCCAATTGTTGGTGTTCTGCCAAAAAACTTTTTTAAATTCAGACAAAGCGTCGATATTATAGGTAGATAATTGCAAAATGAATTTTTCTACAGCCAAATCCATCGATAATTCATCATCAAAAATTTCTGAGAAAAGTCCTTTTTCAAACGCCCATTGTGCCGATTTCCAATTTGTGGCATCTAATGATAATGTTGCCATTGCTGCTAAACCAATTTTTCTAGAAACTGCAGGTTCAATAACAAAAGGCCCAATGCCAATCTCAAGTTCTGATAGTTTTATGCTGGCCGCCGTTGTTGCAAAAACATAGTCACACGCTGCCGCAATGCCGACGCCACCGCCAATAGTTTTGCCATGAATTCGACCAACGATGGTTTTTGAACATTGTCGCATGGCGTTTATAAGGTTTGCAAAACCCATAAAAAATGATTTTCCCTGTTCGAAATTATCAATTAATAGCAATTCGTCAAACGAAGCACCCGAACAAAAAACCTTATTGCCGTGACTATTTAAAACAATAACGGTCACATTCTTATCTACACTTAAATCGTTGAATATAAGGGTCAATTCTTGTAAAAGTGCTGTACGAAAAGAATTACTGGCTGAACTGCCAAAAGTTATTGCGGCTACTTTGTTTTGTATGACGGTTGTTATTTTGCCAAATTTTGAATCAAAGGACATTTGAATTGAATTTTGAGTAAATATAAACACAAAATTACAATATTTGAAATAACGTGGTTGTTTTCTAAACTTTAAATGTTTTATATTTGCCAAAAATTGGGGGATTAGCTCATTTGGCTAGAGCGCTTGCCTGGCAGGCAAGAGGTGGTCGGTTCGAATCCGATATTCTCCACAAAAACCCTTATACATCGTTGATTTATAAGGGTTTTTGATTTGAGGTGTAAGTTTGGTAAAATATGTGACTTGTCAAACTATCAAGAATAAACCGTAAAATTTTACTTTTTTGTAACAAAAGCCGTCGGGTCAACAAGTGGTAATATTGCGTTGTGAAGGACTGTTCCCTTAAAAGTTGCGAACATTAGACCTCGAATTGTAGAAATCGAAATTGAATTTATAGTCGTGAAAGTATCTGTAGGAAGTTTTACTTCGTTATCAATTATAAATTTTGATAATTCTGTAAACTCAAATATCAAGCTTAAACAAATCAAAGAAATTTTTTGATTTGTCAGGATAGCCGTTAAAATAAAACCACTCTTCTCCTAGTTCAAGTTTTCTTTCAATTCCTTTTTTAATAAGGAATTTATGAAATGTTTTGTCTATAAAACTTTCTTTTCCGCCATCAAAAAAAGCTGGTGCACTCCACAGTTTTGTGTATTTTTCTGAAAAAGCAGCTGTTTTTACTTGTTGCAATATCTTTTTATCAACATTTTCGTTTTCAGTATAACCAATTTTTTGCGAACTATCATTAACAACGCGTTCTGGCAGAATATATGAATATACCTGCGGATAAACAATTTTATAAGATTTAATGCTTTGTACTTTACTATTCATACTGTCTATTTGTTAATTTAATCAAGTATTATATTGCGTATGTAAAAAAAATAGCCTTTGGACTAAAATATTATAATTGATTTAAAAGAAATAATTACGTCTTTATAATATCAATTTTAAATATTTTTTACAATGCTACTTAGTGTTTTCTACGAAAAAAATTTAACCCAAATTACGCATTAGAAAAAATATTAAACAAAATCTTGATTAATTGCAACAACTTTGCGTGCTCTGCGATCTCTACGGTTAAAATTATCTGTATTGCGTAATTTGGGTTTAAGCGATATTATGGTTTAAAATATCTGTAAAACCTGCATCTCGTTACAATCATTTGGTCAAAAATACTACAAAAATTGATTTACAACAACTTAAAGGTATTGGATAAAATAAAAAATCCTGATTAGTCACATGCTAATCAGGATATTATTTAAGTAAAAAATTGTTTTATCTTTTTACCATCTCGATCGTCACCACAATTACACCAGAGCCCGTTTTGCCAGCAATATCAATAAAAGATCTTTTGCTCAAGTCGACTTCTCGGCCTCGAACAAAAGGTCCTCGATCGGTAACAACAACAATAATTGATTTTTTGGTTCTTTCTGAAGTTACTTTTAATCGCGTACCAAACGGTAGTTTTTTGTGCGCACACGTGTAGTCATTGTTGCTAAAACGGGTTCCGCTTGCTGTTAGTCTTCCTGAAAACTTGTCTGCATAGTACGACGCTTTGGCACCACGATGAAGTAATTTTAAAGTCATTTTGCCAACCGATCTTATACTGTCATTATCATAAGCGGTTTGCAAAATAGTATCTTTGATTGCGATTTTCTTATCTAAATTTTCTTCAACAAGTTTTGACTTTTTGGCTTTATCAGCCAAAGGCGATTTTTTCTGAGCAAGGGAAATATTGATTGTTACAAAACATAAAAAAAATAATGTAATTGCGACAATATTAGTTTGGGTTTTACGCATAATAATTTTTTAGGCTATTTATAAATCTTTTTATTACAAAAAAAATCCCGAAAGCTTTGTCTATTTACAGCACTTTCAGGATTAATAAATTTTTTTATAAAGTAGAAGCTTTCTCGCTTGTGCCACACGTTTTTTTGCCCGAGCAACACGCTGCTTTAGTCGCTGTTGGTTCAGATTTTGCGGCCGCATCGGCCGCATCAGACTCTTTCTTTGCTCTTCGTTCTGCTCTGCGTTCTTTGCGTGTTTTTTCTTTTTCTTGAAACAATTCTGCCTTATTTGCAGAACATTTCAAGTTAGAAACTTTGTATAATTCGCCGCCAGCAACAGCTTCTACAGTTGCTACAATTTTTTCTGGAGATAGTTGTGCGCTATCATATTTTACGGTAGCCAATTTTTTATTAAAGTCTACCGTTGCTTTTTGAACGCCTTTCAAAGCAGTAAGTTCTTTTTCGATTTTGTTAGCGCACATTACCGCACAGCTCATACCAGATACCGTGAATGACGCTGTTTCAATTTTAGCAACCGTAGCAGTTTTTTCGGTAGATAATATTTGGTCGTTTTGTTGTTTTTTGCAACACACTGTAGATAAAATAGCTATTAAAACTACAAATTTTAATGATAGATTTTTCATGATTAATTATTTTAAAACATTTACTTTTTAATAAAAACAATTAACAAACTTATAAAAAAAAATTAAATTTTTGCTAATTTATTATCAAAAAAAGTTCAAATTTGTGTTCTACTTGATAAACAAATGGAAAATAAACAATTAAAATGGGTTTTTCTTACAATACTTGCGCTTGTTTGGGGCAGTTCTTTTATTTTGATAAAAAAGGGTTTGTTGGCCTTAACGGGTTTTCAAGTCGGATCGCTTCGGATTATATTTGCGTCTACTTTTTTATTATTAATTGGTTTTCAATCCCTAAAAAAAATAAGTAAAAAACAATGGAAATTTATCATTTTTACATCATTTTTTGGAACTTTTTTTCCAGCATTTCTTTTTGCAATTGCCCAAAAACATATTTCGAGTTCAGTGAGCGCAGTACTAAATTCTTTGACGCCTATAAATACTTTGCTATTGGGCGCTTTGGCCTTTAAAGTTGGTATTAACAAAAATCAAATTGTTGGTGTTATCGTTGGACTTCTAGGCTCTTTAGTCTTAATTTTAAGTGGTGCAGCAGACCATCCTGAACAAAATTATTGGTACAGTTCATTAGTTATTGCTGCCACAATTTGCTATGCGACAAACGTCAATTTGCTAAAAAAATATTTGTCTGATTTGAGTCCGTTGACGATTTCGGCAGGCAATTTTTCGATTATAGTTTTGCCAGCAATATTTGTGTTGTTTTGCACAGGATTTTTTAATCAGCAATTAAATGGTATTGAAATTCAAAAAGCAATTTTTTTTATAGCAATTTTGGGCGTTGTCGGTACCGGAATGGCCAATATTATTTTCTTTAGGCTCATTCAAATTTCATCGCCGGTGTTTGCAACTTCAGTTACTTATTTGATACCAGTTGTTGCGTTTTGTTGGGGACTTATTGACAACGAAAAATTGTCGCTTATGCAAGTTTTTGGTGCTGCAATTATTTTGACAGGGATTTGGTTGGCGGCCAAAAAATAAAAAAAGGAACAAAATTGTGTTTATTCGTTTTAAAAGCTCCCCAACCTTAAAAACAACACAAAAATGTTCCTAATTATTATAAAAATTTATAAGTTATATAAAAATATTTAGATAGCTCAAAAATTAAAGCAACAAATATAGTATTTTAATTTAAATTATAGATATTTTTTTAGATTATTTAATTACGGAAAGTAATTAAAAACATGTTAACGCCGTTGGACCTGCACAATAGTCTAACTTAACATCACTATTTAAAAACCCCGAAATCAAAGATTCTGGCTCAAAAAATGACAATCCAATTTTAACAACATTTGGTTGGCATTTGCTCAAAAATTTATCATAAAATCCTTTGCCATATCCAACTCTATTTCCATAACTATCATAGGCTAATAGTGGCACAAACACCACGTTTATGATACTTGTTTCAATCGGATTGGCATTAATAGGTTCAGGAATCCCATAGCGATTCGATTGGAATTTAGTGTTTTTATCAACCACGTAATGTAGCATTTCTACTGTTTCTAATATTGATTTTGAAACTATTATTTTTTTGTTGTTTTTTTCTAAAATATCAAATATAAATTGAGTATCAACTTCTTTTTGATGGTCAATAGGCATGAATATATGGTAGTAGTCATAATGCCAAATATCCATTTTTTGAACCTGTTCTGCTATAGCCGTTGAGCGGATTTTAATGTCGTTAATCGATAAAACGCTCCGATACTTTTTGTAGGTAATTCTTGCTTCGGTTTTAGTCATTGTTTGACGCACTTAAATTTGAAATATGATAAATGGCATCGCCCTCATAAACAATCGGCGAATGGTTTGCATTGATGACATATCCGCTTGACGGCGATTTTACTTTGTGCAAAAATTTCCCGAAAGGGTCAGTAATTATTCCTAGAACATCTCCTTTTTCAACTTTTGTGCCGACCAAATTTTGATCCTGAAAAAGCCCAGAGCATTTGGCGCGTATCCATCCTGATTTTTCGATAAAAATAGTTGAGGGTTTTTGTTTTAGAACAGTAATTTTTTTGTCAAGCATTTGTAGATAATCAAGAAATCGAATACTGCCATCAATGCCTTCTTTTGCTATTTGTGGGTTGATATCTAATGATTTACCTCCTTCAAATAGTAGCATTTGGACATTCATTTTTTCAGATGAATTTCTAAACGAACCTGCAATATTTTTAGAATATAGCGTGAAAGGCGCATCAAAAACTATTGCCAAATTTTTTAAAATTTCGTTATTTGGCACAATCCTAATTTGTGCTGCATTAAAACGGCTAGCACCTCCCGCATGAAAATCAATACAAAAATCGACAACGGGCATAATTTCTTTCAGGATATGAAAAGCAAAGCGACTTGCTAACGATCCTGTTTTGTTGCCCGGAAAAACCCTATTCAAATCGCGACCGTCTGGAAAATCGCGAGATTTGTTTACAAATCCAAACATGTTTATAACCGGAATACAAATAATTGTGCCTTTGATTGGTTTATTTATTTTCTCAACAATTAGCTGCCGCACAATCTCGGTTCCGTTTATCTCATCGCCATGAATGCCCGCCGAAAACAGCACCACGGGCCCTTCAAATTTTGAATGCTCGATTATTATCGGGATTTTGAGCTTTGTAGTTGTATGCAAAGTGGCAATATCCATGTAAATGGTTTTACTTTCGCCAGGTTTTATGGTTTCTCCTAATAAATAGAAATTTTTTGAGTTACTCATATTAATAAAATATTTTTTTAAAAGTATGAATAAATTTTGAAATGATTAAATTTGTAAACGGAGTATAATATCAATTTCAATGACAATTTCAATTTCAATATGGAAAATAGTATTAAAGCATTGGATTTAAAAAAGCAATTAGACCAACTTAGACCGATTGATTCATCAAAGGAGGCTCGAATCATGCAAAAATTTCGTTTGGATTGGAACTATCATTCAAATCATCTCGAAGGAAATTCGCTAACTTACGGCGAGACAAAAGCATTAGTGCTTTTTGGAATTACCGCACAAGGAAAGCCTTTGAAAGACCATATAGAAGTAACAGGTCACAACGAAGCCATAAATTGGGTTTTGGACGTTGTAAAAGGAGACTATCCGTTGACCGAAAAATTTATTCGCGAACTGCACACATTGTTACTCAAAGAATCCTACGAAATTGAGGCAATAACGCCCGACGGGAAACCAAGCACAAAACGAATTCAAGTTGGTACGTACAAAACAAGTCCAAACCATGTTCTGACCAAAACTGGCGAAACTTTCTATTTTGCAACACCAGAAGAGACACCCGCCAAAATGCATGATTTGTTACTTTGGTACAACGAAAAAATTGTAGCCGTTGATGCAAATCCAATTCTCGTTGCGGCAGAATTTCACTATCGGTTTATATTAATTCATCCGTTTGACGATGGCAACGGACGAACCGCTAGAATTTTGCTGAATTTTATACTAATGAAATTTGGGTATCCGCCCGTAATCATCAAAACCGAAGATAAACAAAATTATTTTGCGGTTTTGCAAATGGCAGATGCTGGAAACATTACGGGTTTTATTGATTATATTTCCGAGAACTTAAATCGTTCGTTAGAAATTATGATTGCTGGTGCAAAAGGAGAGGGTATTGAGGAAGAACATCAAATTTCTGACCAAATCAAAGCACTGGAACGCCAAATACAGCAATTAAAAAACCAAAAAAATTAAAAACGTTTAATCTATTTTCTGATTTCTGATTTCTATTTTCTAACGTCAGTTTTCTAATTCCTAAACTCTGACTTCTTATTTCTAACTTCTATTTTCTACTTTCTAACTTCATTTAATGACCGACCAACTTCAACTCCAAATACAGACTTTGCCCGACAATCCGGGCGTGTACCAGTATTATGACAAAGAAGATAAAATTCTGTACGTTGGCAAGGCCAAAAACCTAAAAAAAAGGGTACAATCTTACTTCAACAAAGTGCATGACACAGCCAAAACCAATGTGCTGGTCAAAAAAATTGTAACCATTCGGCACACCGTAGTTGCCACCGAAACAGATGCTTTGTTGCTCGAAAACAACTTGATAAAAACCCTGCAACCACGATACAACGTGCTCTTGCGTGACGACAAAACCTATCCTTGGATTTGCATTAAAAAAGAACCGTTTTCGCGAATTTTCCCGACCCGAAAAATGATAAAAGATGGCTCAGAATATTTTGGACCATACACAAGTTTCAAAACCGTGGGCGTTATTCTCGATTTGATAAAAGAACTCTATCCGCTGCGAACATGCAATTTTGATTTAACCCAAAACAACATCCAAAACCATAAATTCAAAGTCTGTCTAGAATACCACATTGGCAATTGCAAAGGTCCGTGCGAAAATCACGAAAGCCTTCACAATTATCAAAAACAAGTCGATGCCATTCGCGAAATCTTGAAAGGAAACTTCAAAGAATCGATGAAAGATTTTAAAAAAGTTATGATTGATTTGGCAAGTAATATGCATTTTGAAGAAGCCCAAAAAATAAAAGATAAAATTGAAATTCTCGAAAATTATCAATCGCGATCAACGATTATAAACCCAAAAATCACCAACATCGACGTTTTTTCGATCGTATCAGACGAATCGGCTGCTTTTATAAACTTCTTGCAAATTGCACACGGATCGGTCATTAGGTCGCACACTTTAGAAATAAAAAAGAAACTTGACGAAACCGACCAAGAATTGCTAGAACTTGCCATAATAGAGCTTCGCGAACGTTTTAAGCTACTGTCTCGCGAGATCGTAGTGCCGTTTGAAGTAGAAGTTGGCGAAAACCTAAAAATCACGGTACCACAACTTGGCGACAAAAAGCAAATTCTGGAGCTATCGACCCGAAACGCTAAATATTTTAGAATCGAGCAGCTAAAAACCATTCAAATCGTAGATCCCGAGCGGCACACAAACCGCATTATGGCGCAAATGCAAAAAGATCTGCGGCTACAAGTCGAACCACGCCACATCGAGTGTTTTGATAACTCTAATATTCAAGGAACCAATCCTGTGGCGGCTTGCGTGGTTTTTAAAGACGGAAAACCATCCAAAAAAGACTATCGCCATTTTAACATCAAAACCGTAGAAGGTCCAAACGATTTTGCGAGTATGGAAGAGGTCGTTCATCGCCGATACAAAAGACTGCTAGACGAAAACCAGCCATTGCCAAACCTCATCATCATCGACGGTGGCAAGGGGCAACTCTCGTCGGCACTCAAAATTATAGACGAGCTCGGGCTTCGAGGCAAAATAGCCATTATCGGCATTGCCAAACGACTCGAAGAATTGTTTTATCCAGGCGATTCGGTGCCACTTTATCTCGACAAAAAGTCAGAAACGCTCAAGGTCATTCAGCAACTTCGCAACGAGGCACACCGTTTTGGCATCACGCACCATAGAGATAAACGCAGCAAATCGTCGTTGGTCTCAAGCATGGACAACATTACGGGCATTGGCGAAAAAACCATGGAAACCTTAATAAAACATTTTAAATCAGTAAAAAGACTTAAATTAGCATCAGAAAAAGACATCGAAGCCGTTATAGGACTATCTCGTGCCAAAAAAATTACCGAATATTACAAAAGCAAAGATGATCGAAACGTCTAAAATAAATTCAAGAATCAAGAATCAAGACTTGCAATTACTTGTTTTGCAAGTCTTGATTCTTGTATTTATTTTCTTTATCGGTAGCATACATTCTCAAGAAACGCCTCGCAAAAAAATTGGCCTTGTCCTGTCTGGCGGCGGTGCCAAAGGGTTTGCTCACATTGGTGTTCTAAAAGTTTTAGAACAGGCTGGCGTAAAAATAGACTACATTGGCGGCACCAGCATGGGCTCGGTCGTTGGCGGGCTTTATGCTGTAGGATATAGCGCTACGCAAATAGATTCGATATTCAAAGCCACAGATTATGAGGCGCTTTTGAATGATATTGTGCCACGAGGTTCAAAAAATTTTTTTGAAAAGCAAAACGACGAGCAATATGCATTTACACTTCCTTTTTCAGGCTTCAAGATAAAAATACCTATTTCGCTCTCTAAAGGTCTATATAATTACAACTCTTTTAACCAACTATTTAAAAACCAGAGAGATATTCGCGATTTTAGCAAATTGCCCATTCCGTTTTTGTGCATTGCAACCGACATAGAAACTGGTCAAGAGATATTACTCAACAAAGGCTATCTGCCACAAGTCATTTTGGCGAGTTCTGCCTTTCCGAGTTTGTTTGCGCCGGTCGAAATTGACAATAAATTACTTGTTGACGGGGGCGTGGCAAACAATTATCCGATTGAGCATGTGCGCGCCATGGGAGCAGATATAATTATTGGCGTTGACGTGCAAGACGATCTAAAAAAACGAGCCGATTTGAAAGAAGCAACACGCATTTTGGTGCAAATCACAAACCTGCAAATGGTTGAGGATATGAAACAAAAATCATTAAAAACAGATTTTTATATCAAACCAGACGTTACACAATATGGTATAATTTCATTTGCAGATCAATCAAAAATTATCAAAAAAGGCGAAGAAGCTGCCCTGGTTTTTTTTGAACAATTTAAAAATTTAGCTGGCGCATCTTATCAAGTTCAGCAACTAAAAAAATCAAAAGATACCCTTGTGGTCGATATAATTACAATAAACGAGTTGCAAAATTATTCTAGGGCATACGTCATCGGGAAATTAGGATTTACCGAAAAACAAACTATTTCTTATGATGATTTAAAAGTTGGTATTAACAAGTTGAATGCTACTCAAAACTTTAGTACAATAAATTATGAGATTATAAAAAACGCGGTAAATCAAAATGAGATTTTACTAAATCTTGTTGAAAATTCTACAAAAACCTTTATGAAATTTGGCTTGCATTACGACGGACTTTATAAAACCGGCGTTTTAACCAATTTAACAAACAAGCGCAATTTTTTTAAAAACGACGTTGTCTCGTTAGACCTAGTTTTGGGCGACAACTTTAGATATAATTTTGATTATTATATTGACAATGGTTTTTACTGGAGTTTTGGACTGAAATCGCGCTTTAAAAGCTTCAATAGAAATGTAGCAACAGATTTTAACAACGGTGAACTTCTGTCACAGTTAGCACTAAAGTCAATAAACATAAACTTTTCTGACCATTCACAACAAGTTTTTGTGCAAACAGTCTTTAGACAAAAATTTCAGATAGGTTTAGGTCTTGAATTTAAGTACCTGCGGCTATCGTCAGAAACACTAGCCAACTCGGTAGCTGTTTTTGAAAAAAGCAACTACTTTAGTGCTTTTGGATCTATTAAATATGATTCATATGACAACAAATTTTTTCCAACAAAAGGAGTTTACCTGTCTGGCGATTTTCAAACCTATCTTTTTTCGTCAAATTTCACGGGCGATTTTAATCCTTTTTCTATTGCCAGAGCCGAAGTTGGTTTTACGAAAAAATTTTTAAAAAAAATTAGTTTCAAATCACAAACAGAAGCAGGCCTGGCAATTGGCGCACAAAGTGTTCCTTTTTTTAATTTTGTATTGGGTGGTTACGGTTTTCAACCTATCAACAATTTTAAACATTTCTATGGATATGACTTTTTAAGCCTTTCTGGCAATAGTTTTATCAAAACTACCGGCACTTTTGACTACGAATTTTATAAAAAAAACCACATCAATTTTTCGGCTAACTACGCTTATTTACAAGACAGATTGTTTGAAACCACACAATGGATCAGCGCACCACGACTCTCGGGCTATGCCGTAGGATATGGTTTTGAGAGCATTGTTGGCCCCATTGAATTTAAACAAAGCTACTCGCCAGAAACTGGAAATAGCTTTTCGTGGATATCGGTTGGGTTTTGGTTTTAATTTCTTAAACTAACTTTGAATTCAATGAAAATAAAAATCACCTACCTTTCAATTATATTTTTGGTTACTATGCTTTCTGCTTGCACCACCACCCAAAAAATTGATGCCCTAAAACCAGAGCCCGACGACGCAAAACCGTTGGTATATGACAACCAATCGTCGATTATCAATATGCCCGTTTCTATAAAAATAAAAGATATAGAAAACCAAACCAACAAGTTTTTGACAGGTCAAATCTATGACGATAATAATATCGAAGACGATAACTACACGATTAAAGTCTGGAAACTTGCGCCAATCACAATAGCCAATAATAGCGGAAAACTGCAAACGGTTTTGCCGCTCAAAGCGCAAATTTTTTACAGAATTGGAACAAATAAATTAGGTATAAATCTTTTTGACACACGAGAAATGAACCTTAACGGAAAAATAAATTTGTCTAGCGAGATCGCCCTAAAAAACTGGAAACTCAACACCAAAACCGAACTCGAGTCGCTAGATTGGAACGAAAGTCCTACCATGACCATTGCCGGAAAAAACGTACCGATAACCTACTTGATTGCACCAGCCATCAAAATTTTTAAATCAAAGATCGAAAGAAGTATTGACGATGCTATCAAAAAATCTATGGATTTTAAACCAAATGTGCTTGATGCTTTAGAAAAAATTTGTACACCGTCTCAAATAAATGCAGACTATGATACTTGGCTTCGTATCAATCCGCAAGAAATTTACACAACCGATGCCATTCTAAAAAATCAAACTATTGAAATGCAAATGGGTTTGAAATGCAATATCGAAACCATCGTTGGTCAAAAACCCGAAAACAAACTTGACAAAACCAAAATATTGCTTAAACCAATTGCCAAAATGCCAAATTCGATAGAAGCGCACATTGTGGCAGTGTCTACCTATGAAGATGCCTCTCGCATTATGAACAAAAATTTTCAGGGTAAAGAATTTGGATCAGATGGCAAAAAAGTGACTGTTCAAAACGTAAAAATTTGGCACAAAAACAACAAAATGATTATTGCGCTTGACATGACGGGCAGTTTGAATGGCACAATATACCTAAACGGCTTTCCGCAATATAACGTCGAGACCAAAGAAATTTATTTTGATCAACTAGACTATGTTTTAGATACAAAAAGTAAACTCATGCGCACCGCCAACTGGCTTGCATCGGGCATTATCCTCAAAAAAATGCAACAATCTTGCCGATATTCCGTTAAAACTAATCTTGACCAGGCCAAACAAAGCATGCTGTCGTATATGAAAAACTATTCGCCAATGCCAGGGATTTTTGTAAACGGATCGATAAACGATATCGATTTTCAAAAAATTCAGCTAACCAACAAAGCCGTTTTGGCATTTCTGAATATTTCTGGAAATGTGAACGTGAAAATAGACGGACTGCAATAAATTTTAAAATTTATGACTTTGAAAAAATTAATATATCTTGCTTTATTTATTTGCATTTCTATAAAAATGCAGTCGCAGCAAATTCCGTTTTCAAAACCAGATTACGATTTGATAAAGAAAAACATTGCAAACAAATCTTCAAGTTTTTATTATCAAAAACTTCAACAACGCCTTGCAGCACTTGACACTTTATTGACAAAAGACGAATATCGACATCTATATTTTGGATATGCATTTCAAAAAAAATATAATGCCAACTGGATTTCGCCTGTTCAGAAAGAATTAGAAGTTTTTTATAAACAACCAAAAATTGATGCACAAGACCACGACAAAATCATCAAACTTTTAGACAAATCTATTATCGATTTTCCATTTGATCTGCAGTCTTATAATTTTTTATATTATATCGTTGCACAATCTGGCGATAATGACGAGGCCATGAAAATTTCGAAAATCACACAGGGTTTGTTTAGTGCTATCTTGTCGTCTGGCGATGGTAAGACTTGCGAAACTGGTTTTCATGTGCTTGTGGTTGCGCATGAATATGCATTGCTCAACATGTTTGAACTTCGGGCAACAGCCCAATCTTTAGTAGGAAATTGTGATTATTTATCATTCGAAAAAGGAAAATATAAAATCGAAGGTCTGTTTTTTGATATCAGAAAAATGCGCGAAAATCAAAAGTTTAACCTCGAAAAAAAGTTTAAATGATGCAATTTTCTAAAAACAGAAATACGTGGCGATGGACAATAATTGCAGTGTCGTTTGTGATTGTGGTTTTGATTTTGTTGAACACCTATTCGTTTTTTCAAATTTTTAAAAACGAAGAACGCATCAAAATGGAACAATGGGCCGAGGCGCAAAAAACAATTCAAAATGCAGGTTTAGACACAGACATTGCGCTTTCGCTAAAAATAATTCAGAATACCAAAATTCCGATAATGGTTATCGAGAAAGATAGTCTAAAAAATTCTGTAAACATAGACGAGAAAATTCTTGCAGATTCTGTCAAACAAAAATTATTTTTACAAGAATTAAAAAGTCAGAATAAACCTATTATAATGGAATATTTTCCGGGCAAAAAATGGAATCTTTATTATGGCGATTCAGATTTGCTCAAAAAACTAAAATATTATCCACTTGGATTAGTTTTGATTATTGTACTTTTTGGAACAGTAGTTTTCAATTTTTATCAAAGCACCAAAATGGCCACCGAAAACAAGCTTTGGGCGGGGATGGCCAAAGAAACTGCGCATCAAATTGGCACGCCACTATCGTCACTTATTGGTTGGCTCGAAATCATGAAAGCCGATAATGTAAACGAGCAAATTGTGACCGAAATAGAAAAAGACATTGCAAGACTGCAGACCATAACCGACAGATTTTCGAAAATTGGCTCTGTGCCTGTGCTCGAAAAATGTGATATTGTGCATGAAACCAAAACGACATTCGATTATTTGAAAACCCGATTTTCTAGTCAAGTTGAATTCAATTTTGATGCGCCATCAGCACCACTTTTTGTAAACATCAACGATGCCTTGCATAGTTGGACAATTGAAAACTTGATAAAAAACGCTATTGATGCTATGAAAGGCCGCGGAAAAATTTCTGTAGATATTTCAACAAAATCTGGATTTGTAAAAATTAATGTTTCTGATACTGGCAAAGGTATTCCAAAAAATCAATTCAAAAACGTTTTTAATCCCGGGTTTACCACCAAAAAACGTGGTTGGGGACTGGGCTTGTCACTCACAAAACGCATTGTCGAAGAATATCACAACGGCAAGGTAAAGGTTTTAAAATCTGAAATTGATGCAGGAACGACAATGCAAATTTTGTATAAACAAATATAGATTTGCAATAAAATGATTAGATTTACACCAATTACAAACTTATATTTACGTCAAATGAAGAAAATTTATGGCTTTTTAACAATATTGATGCTTTTGATTCAAAACAATATTTCTGCACAAAAAAGTAATTTTAGTGATTTAATCATTAGCAAATCAAACCAAATCGAAAAAAAAGTAATCGCATGGCGACGAGATTTTCATCAAAACCCTGAGCTTGGCAATCGCGAAGTTCGCACCGCCGATATTGTCGCCAAACATTTGCAGTCTTTGGGCTTTGAAGTACGAACCAGAGTTGCATATACAGGCGTTGTTGCTGTTTTAAAAGGCGGAAAACCAGGACCTGTGATAGCTTTGCGCGCAGACATGGACGCCCTGCCTGTAGAAGAAGTAAGCACTTTGCCATTTGCATCAAAAGTAAAAGTAGATTATAACGGAAAAATGACCAGCGTAATGCATGCCTGCGGTCATGATGCCCATACAGCTATTTTGATGGGTGTTGCCGAAGTTTTAGCTAGCATGAAAAATGATATTTGCGGTACGGTCAAATTTATTTTTCAACCAGCAGAAGAGGGTGCGCCAGAAGGAGAGGAAGCTGGTGCGGCCCTGATGATTAAAGAAGGTGCACTAGAAAACCCAAAAGTAGATATTGTTTTTGGCCTACACCTGGATGCCCAACTCGAGGCAAACAAATTATCATATTGCCCTGGCGGCACTTTTGCAGGGGTAAGCAATTTTAAAATTACAATAAAAGGGAAATCTGGTCATGGCTCGCAACCGTGGTTATCAATAGACCCAATATTAACGTCGGCACAAATTATAGCGAGTTTACAACAAATTGTGAGTCGAAATGTACAGCTCATACAAAATCCTGCAGTGCTTACTGTTGGTATGATAAGTGGCGGCAATCGCACCAATGTTATTCCGGCAGAAGTAGAGTTTGCCGGAGATATAAGAACATTTAGCCCCAGCGATGAAAAGTTGTTTTATAAAAGAATTGTTCAAATTGCCGAAAAAACCGCCGAAGCAGCAGGCGCAACCGCAGTTGTTCAAATACCATATATAGATCGGTATCCTGTTACTTTCAATAATCTGGCGCTTACAAAAGCCATGTTACCAAGCTTAGAAAAATCTGCTGGTAAAGAAAATGTTGTGTTAGTAAGACCCGCAACACTTGCTGAAGATTTTTCGTTTTTTGCCGAAAAAGTGCCCGGACTATATTTTAGACTTGGGGCATTGCCAAAAGGAAAAGATTCTGCAACCTCAGGATCACACCACACCGCAGATTTTTTTATAGACGAAGCATCTTTCAAAACTGGCATTATAGCTTTTTGTAATCTAGTATTTGATTATCCCAATACTATTGTCACGAAATAAAATACTAATTTTTTACAAGTCAATATAAAAACATAAATCGGGTAAATGATAAACAAAAACAGACGTTAACTCGCAATAAATCAAAACTAAATTTTAATATTATTGCCCTATATTTTTACATAAAACAAAAAAATGATGAACTTTAAACTTACGTTGGCTTTATTTTTATCTGCAATTACAATTGGTTTTGCTCAAATTACTTTTGAAAACGGATACGTAATACTAACCGATAGCAAAAAGATAAACTGTCAAATCAAAAATATTGATTGGCACAATAATCCAACAAAATTTGAATATCGATTGTCAGAGACCGAAACCATTTTAGTTGGTGACATAAGTACCGTACAAGAATTTGCGATTGGCAACGACCTAAAGTTTGTAAGGTCAAAAGTAAATATTGACCTTTGTAGCGATAATTTAAATAATTTAGACTTTGAAAGTGAACCTAAATTTGTGTCAGAAACACTTTTTTTGAGGGTTTTGGTCGAAGGAAAATCAACATTGTACCAATATAAAACACCTATTTTTAACAAATTTTTTCATGCTTCAAATGGATCAATCGAGCAACTATTTTTTAAAATGTATAAGCGCGAGGACAATGAAATTTTAACAAACAACATGTTTAAAAGGCAATTATTAACTACACACAAATGCATTGCAACTGATGTAAACAAAATAAATAAACTATTGTATCGGAAAATTGATTTGGTGAATTTTTTTATTGACCAAAACAAATGCGCGACGTCTGTATATAAATCATTTGAGAACGGCAGTTCCAAAAAACTATTTTCGCTTCAAAGTCGACTTCATTTAAGTAGTGTTTCATTTACTGCAAACAACCCTGTTTTACGTTATCGAAACATTACATTTGATTCAAAAATAATTCCGGCAATTGGTGCTGAGTTTGAATATTTGTTGCCTTACAACAAAAACAAATGGGCAATTATTGTAGAACCAATTTTCCAAAAATACAATTCAGAAATTGTTACAGCTGTAGAATACGACGGTATGGGTTCAAAATTAACGGCAGTTGCAGACTATAGTTCATTTTCAATTCCAATTGGTTTGCGACATTATTTTTATTTAAACAACGACTCAAAAATTTTCGTAAACGGCTCGTATGTCCTAGATTTTAGTTTGAATTCATTTATACAATTTCAAAGAACAGACGGTGTGGTTATTGACAAATATGAAGTTAGAACCAACAATATTTTTGCGCTTGGTGCTGGCTACAAAATTAAAAACAAATATGCCATCGAATTGAGATATATTACAACACGAAATTTAATGAAGCAATATCCGTTATGGACTTCGGGCTTTAATTCAATTTCATTAATTGTTGGGTATTCAATTTTTTAGGCCAAATTTCGATTTATAATTTACAATTTTTTGGGCGTTGCGCTTGCACGCTGTAGCGGGAAGCTGACCAGGCTGTATTTACAATCTGTCATTGCACCGTTACTCGCAATGACAGGATTTCTGCACGCATCCCTAATACTGGCGACGCCGTCGAGCATGTTTGAAAATTTTTAACCGCTACAAAACTTTTTTTTTTAAGCTCAAAACAGAGCAAAACACTATACAACAAAATTAACTTTTAGAAAAAATTATATCAAAATCTATAAATAAACGTTATAAGTAGCTGCCACGAACTGAGCGTATTTCAATCATGACCAAAAAAATAATTTTACTGTTATTATTTGTTACCGCCGTCCACAGGGCGCAAACCAACCAACTCTGGAAAGGCTACTTTTCGTACAACGGCATAAAAGACATTACCCAAACCAACAATGTTTTTTTGGCAGCATCAGAAAATGCAATTTTTTCAAAAAACATATCGACAAACGAAATACAAACAATCAATACAATCGATGGACTATCGAGCCAAAATATATCAACAATTTATGCAAGTCAAATTCATAAAAAAACATTAATTGGGTATGAAAACGGATTACTGCTTTTGATAGATAATGCAGACAACAAAATATATAGGTTTTTTGATATTATAAACAAATCACTGCCGCCGACTATCAAAAAAATCAATCATTTTTTTGAACAAGGAAATACAATTTATATTTCGTGCGATTTTGGCATCGTACAATTTAATATTGCAACGCTGCTTTTTGGCGAAACCTACTTTATTGGCTCAACAGTTTCTAACATAAAAGTAAATCAAACCACAATCTTCAACGGGCGCATTTTTGCGGCAACACAAGACAACGGCCTCAAGTCTGCAGACCTCACCAACCCAAACCTCATCGATGCATCACAGTGGACAACCGTTGTTCAAGGCAGTTTTCAAGGCATAGTGTCGTTGCCAAATGTGCTTGTATGCACACAATTGTTTGGTCAAAACCTGCGGTCTGCTGACGGAATTACGTTTTCTAATATCAATCCGTTTTTGTCGCCATCATCAAAAAGCATTCGCGTTGCAGAAAACCAAATCATTATTGCCACAGAAAATCAAGTTTTGGTTTATGACAATTTACTCGTTTTGACTTCACAAATAAATCGTACTTCGTTGCCCGACATTCCAACAAGTTTTACAACGGCAACAATTCTTGGAAACAAAATTTATATTGGCACAGACAATAAAGGCGTTGTAACCCTAACAACTGGCACAAGCACCTTTGAATACATAAGCCCAAGCGGTCCTGTAAAAAATGAGATATTCTCAATAAACGCGCAATCATCACAACTCTATGCAGTTTATGGCAGTTACAAAGAAAGTCTTGAGCCACTGGGCATTCAACTTGGCTACAGCAAATATAATCTAGAAAACGGCTGGGCAAATTATCCGATTTCTGCCACAGACAATGTATATGACTTGGTACGAGTAACTGTGAACCCAACCAACGAAAATCAAATTTTTATTGCATCGCATCAAAACGGGCTGCTCAAATTAGAAAACAGTGTACTCATCAAACGATTTGACCAAACCAATAGCGGTTTAGAAACACTGGTTGTGCCCGGTCTTCCCAACTATTTTAACGTCAGAATAGAAGAGCCCGCTTTTGACCGTAGAGGCAATTTATGGCTCACAAATGGCATTATAAAAAGCCCTCTAAAAGTGCTTCAGACCAACGGGCAGTGGCAATCTTATAACATGGAGGCAACGCTAAATGACTGGACAGACGCTCGTTTTAGCAAACTGATGATTGACAAAAACAACACCAAATGGATGGTTTCACGATCTGACGGCCTTATTGGTTTTAACGAAGCATTTAACAACAAGTTTAAACGAGTTGCGGTAGGTCCAGAACCAGGCAATTTGCCCAGTATTATCCAAACCGCCGCCATAGACACCCGCAACCAAGTCTGGATTGGCACTCGGCGCGGCCTTAGAATTCTAAATAGTGTCGATGCGTTTCTAGATGACCAACCCATGAAGGCCAACTCAATAATCATTCTTGACAATGGCCTTGCACAAGAGCTATTGTTTGAGCAGTTTATAACCGACATTGTCGTCGATGGCGCCAACAACAAATGGGTGGGTACTGCAGACGCAGGTGTGTTTCAGTTTTCGCCAAACGGACAACAAACGCTGCACCACTTTACTTCAGAAAATTCGCCACTGCCCAACAATAACGTGAACGACATAGACATAAACCCAACAACTGGCGAGGTGTTTTTTGCGACCACAAAAGGCATGGTTTCATTCAAAGGCACTGCAATCAAAGCAGCAGATAATCTAGAAAACGTGGTGGTTTTTCCAAATCCTGTTCGTCCAGAGTTTGACGGCAACCTCACCATAACGGGGCTTACCAACAAAGCCAACATAAAAATTACTGACATAGAAGGAAACTTGGTTTTTGAGGCCATATCCGAAGGTGGCTCTGTAGAATGGAACACAACAGCATTTGGCAAATATCGAGTTGCATCTGGCGTTTACATTGTTTTTATTGCCTCAAAAGACGGACTTGCTACAAAAGTTAAAAAAATAATGATTGTTCGGTAAAAACAAAATTCTTTTTGGGCAATCCCCAGCCGCGCCAAAAACGCAATCAACAATCCCTCGAGTGCGTTTTTGGGGCGGCTGCGTCGGGCTTTCGGCTATATCTTTTTTTAAATTTTGTCATCCCGAGCGCAGTCGAGTGACAAAATTTAAAAAAAGGATAACGCCTTCTATCCCTATCGCAAAAATTGGCACACAAATAAACTATCGCTTTGATTTAAAAAATTGAATCATCAAACTAGAACATTCGTTTTCTAACACCCCAAAAACAACCTGCGTTTTTGGGTGCAACTGCGTTTTCATTACACGATAGCCTCGTTTTATGTCGCTGGCCCCAACAACAATCTTCAAAATCTGCGACCAATATAACGCCCCAGCACACATTTGGCAAGGCTCTAAAGTAACATACAACGTGCAATTTATAAGGTACTTACCGCCCAAAAAGTTGGCGGCAGCAGTAATGGTTTGCATTTCGGCATGGGCAGTAACGTCGTTTAACATTTCTGTAAGATTATGGCCGCGAGCGATAATTTTATTGTCAATAACCACAATGGCACCAACCGGAATTTCGCCTTTATCAAAAGCTATTTGCGCTTCGAGCAAAGCTTTCTTCATAAAATATTCGTCATTGTGTACTTCTACCATTGCACGAAAGTAACTATTTTGAAGTTTTAATAAAAATCAAATCTGTAAAACGATTGATTTTGAGTATTTTTACAAAATGAAAACTAGGTTACTTGATAACATTAACTCGGTAAAAGATCTAAGAAAATTATCTAAACACGAGTTGCCGGTTTTGGCAAAAGAACTTCGTGATTTTATCATCAATATTGTGGCAACCAAAGAAGGTCATTTGGGCGCTAGTCTTGGCGTGGTCGAGCTTACCATTGCACTTCATTATGTTTTTGACACACCAAATGATCTGCTGGTTTGGGACGTTGGTCATCAGGCCTATGGGCACAAAATTTTAACGGGGCGTCGTGACGTATTTTATACAAACCGGCAACTTGGTGGTATTTCAGGTTTTCCAAAAAGAGCAGAAAGTGTTTTTGATGCTTTTGGTACAGGGCACTCATCAACCTCTATCTCAGCAGTTCTTGGCATGGCAATTGCCTCAAAAATCAAGGGCGATTTAAACAAGAACCACATTGCTATAATTGGCGATGCCTCTATCGCAAGCGGCATGGCGTTTGAAGCGCTTAATCATGCCGGCATGACCAACACAAATATTGTGGTGATTCTAAATGATAATGCCATTGGTATAGACCCAAGCGTTGGCGCACTCAAAAACTATTTTGCATCTATAAAAAACGGAGATAATGACAATGAAAAAAATATTTTTAAATCATTAAATTTTGATTATTCAGGACCAATAGACGGACACGATCTGCCGCTGATTATAACCGAACTCGAACGTTTGAAAAACATTGAAGGGCCAAAATTTTTGCATATCATTACCACAAAAGGAAAAGGACTTTCTCAAGCCGAAACCCAGCAGGTTACTTACCACGCACCCGGAAAGTTTGATGCTGCAACGGGCGAAATTTATTTAAAACCACATGATATTCTACCCCCGAAATACCAAGACGTTTTTGGCGAAACAATTCTGGACTTGGCACACAACAATCCAAAAATTATTGGCATAACGCCTGCCATGCCCACTGGCAGCTCTTTAAAATTAATGATGGCCGTATATCCAGAGCGTGCCATCGACGTTGGTATTGCCGAGCAACACGCCGTGACCCTAGCCGCAGGAATGGCCACTCAAAGCATGGTGGTTTTTTGTAATATTTACAGTACTTTTTTGCAACGAGCCTATGACCAGATAATTCACGACGTGGCCTTGCAAAACCTGCCCGTTATATTTTGTGTAGATCGGGCGGGGCTCGTGGGCGAAGACGGTGCCACGCATCATGGCGCTTTCGATTTAGCGTACTTAAGTTGCATTCCAAACATGATTGTTTTTGCGCCTTTGAATGAAGTCGAACTTCAAAATATTTTATATACTGCTTCACTCGGGCTTGAAAATCCAATTGCAATTAGATATCCTCGCGGACGCGGCGAATTTATTGATTGGAAAAAAAAATATTTTGGGCGTTATCAAAAGCTTGAATTTGGAAAAGCAATATGCTTAAAAAAAGGAACTAAAATTGCAATATTATCTACCGGTACAATTGGCAATAATGCCCAACAAGCCATTGAAAAATGCCACAATGTTGACGAGCTAGCACATTATCATTTTGGGTTTGTAAAACCCCTTGATAAAAAAATGCTGTTACTGATTTTTGAAAATTTTCAAAAAATTATAACCATCGAAGATGGTACTGTTGTAAACGGATTTGGAAGTTTGGTGTTAGATTTTGCCAATACAAACGGCTTCAAAAACCAAGTAAAAACGCTAGGTATCCCTGACTGTTTTATTGATCACGGGACAATTGCGGCGTTGCAAAAAATTTGCGGACTAGACATAGAAAGTCTTGTGGTACAATTTGAAAGTAGTTTTTGTGATATTTAGAAAAATCAGCGGTGATGAGGTAGCAATGAAATGTAGTTATGATTTTACTGTGCGAATATTTGTACAATAAATATTATAGTAGAAACCACTTCAAGAGAATCCTGACGGTTTCAGTTGCTAATCTTGGAAGTCTTGTGCAAGTATTCTGCAATAAATATCTATAAAAAAGGTTTATATTTACAAGTTTTTATGTAAATCTAGTTTAGAATAAGCAACAATTGGCTCGGTTTGCAGATTAGCAAAACTAGGTCGACGGTTGCCCCAGCGTTAGGGATGGTCGTGGAAATCCTGTCACTGCGAGAAACGAAGCAATCTTTAAAAGATTGCTTCGTTTCTCGCAGTGACAGATTGTAACAACAGCCCGGGCGCGCTCCCCGCCGCGGCGGGCGCGCGTAACGCCCAAATAAATATGAATTCTGTGCACACATAGCTTGACTTTAAAAGTAAAACCGTTTTAAATGAAAAAAATTATTTTAATTGTTTTTGTATTTGCATTATCGTGCAAAAGTGCTTTTGATATAAACAACGAAAAGCGCATGATAAATTCAAATGTAGACGCTTGGCATTTGGCTGCCTCAAAAGCAGATTTTAAATCATACTTTGACCTTATGACTTCAAACGGGGTTTTTATTGGTACAGACCCTACCGAAAACTGGCAAAACCAAGCATTTAAAGATTTTAGCAAACCGTTTTTTGATAAAGGCAAGGCGTGGAGTTTTACTTCTTTAGAACGAAACATTTATTTTAGTAAAGACAATCAAACGGCGTGGTTTGACGAATTATTAAACACCCAAATGAAAATTTGTCGTGGTTCTGGCACTTTACTTAAACAAAACGATACCTGGAAGATTGCACATTATGTATTGTCGATGACCATTCCGAACGACAACACAAAAGATATAGTAAAAATAAAAACAGCTTTTGATGAAAAAATAATTGAAAGTTTGCAAAAACAAAAAAACAACTGATTTGCAATTTTATAAATTTTAAAATTATCGTTTTTAAGAACGTTGGGGCTTTGCAATTTCAAACAATAACCAGTTGCCACGCCATAAAAATTGTTGTATTTAACATTCTAATTCACACAAATGATTCAATCAATGACTGGTTTTGGCAAAGCAACATTGCAGCTAGAAACCAAAAAAATAACTGTAGAAATAAAATCTTTAAACAGCAAAGGGTTAGATTTAAGTACTAGATTGCCGCAGGCTTATCGAGAAATGGATCTTGCGCTTCGGGCCGAAATTTCGCAAGTACTTGAAAGGGGTAAGATTGATTTTACGGTCTATTTAGAAAGTGCCACCGAGCAAACAACCAGCAAAGTAAATATAGAAGTTGTAAAAAATTATATAGAACAACTTAAACAAGTTTATTATGATGGCAACGATACTGAACTACTCAAAATGGCAATTAGAATGCCCGATGCTCTAAAAGTGGCGCGCGAAGAAGTTGACGAGACTGAATGGGGCAAGATAAAACTGACAATTACCGGGGCTTTGAACAACATTCAAAACTTTAGGCAAGCAGAAGGGCTCTCGCTTGAAAAAGAGTTTTTGATTAGAATAAATAATATTCGTTCGCAACTCAACGATGCTATTTTGCTCGATCCAGAACGTATTGCCCGCCTAACTACAAAACTGAAAACCGCAATTGATGAGCTTAAAGGCGCTGTTGATGAAAACCGTTTTGAGCAAGAACTTATTTTTTATCTCGAAAAACTAGACGTTACCGAAGAGCGTGTTCGACTTACTAATCATCTTGATTATTTTATTGAAACTCTAAATGGCAAAGAATCTAACGGTCGCAAACTAGGTTTTATTACCCAAGAAATGGGGCGAGAAATAAACACACTGGGCTCTAAAGCCAACCATTCTGGCATGCAAAAACTGGTTGTAATGATGAAAGACGAGCTTGAGAAAATTAAAGAACAGGTTTTGAATGTGTTATAATTTGAAAAAAGGTTGTTTAAAACATAGCATTTAATAGTACTTATACTGCAAATTTTTAGAATGAAAAAAGGAAAGTTAATTGTTTTTTCGGCACCGTCGGGTTCAGGAAAAACCACTATCGTAAGGCATTTATTAGGAATTGAAGATTTGAATCTCGAATTTTCTATTTCTGCAGCATCGCGTGAGCCGCGTGGCGAAGAAATTGACGGAGAAGATTATTATTTTATATCGACCAAAGACTTTAAAAACCATATCAAAGCCGAAGACTTTCTTGAGTGGGAAGAGGTATATCGAGATAATTTTTATGGCACTTTGAAGTCAGAAATAGAACGGATTTGGGCCCATGGTAAAAACGTGATTTTTGATATTGACGTTGCAGGTGGGCTTCGTATTAAATCGAAATTTCCTGAAGAAACACTAGCCGTTTTTGTTAAACCACCAAGTATTGATGAGCTTAAAATAAGACTTAAAAAAAGATCTACAGAAAGCGACGACAAAATAAATATGAGAATAGCCAAAGCATCAATAGAACTTGCTACCGCACCACAATTTGATAAAATTATTAAAAATTATGACCTTGATGTTGCAAAAAACGATGCATATCAATTAGTAAAAGAGTTTTTGAAAGATTAAAAATTGCTTTTATCACATAATTAAAAAATATACTGTTGCATTTGTAAACAAACGGCCGCGCTTATTGATGATAACCAAAACAAGCAGAAATTTTGAATAAAATTAATATATAATTCAAAAAAAAGTGTTTTTAGGAAGTATTTTTATAAAAATCAGCACATTCTTAAAAAGGCGTTAATTTTCTGCGAAATCAAAATAATAGATACATTTATTTGATAAAAATGTATATTTGCAAAATCAACGAAAACGTTTTCTTAAACGTTTCTAAAAAAATTTATCAATATGTCAAATACCATTAATTCCTTTGTTGAGGCTGTTGCCAAAAGAAATTCAAATGAACCAGAGTTTATGCAAGCCGTGCACGAAGTTGCAGAAACTGTAATTCCGTTTATCGAACAAAATAGCAAATACCAAAACAAAATGCTTCTTGAGCGTATGGTAGAAGCCGAAAGAATAATTACTTTTCGTGTAGTTTGGACAAACGATTTAGGCGAAATTCAGGTAAATCGTGGCTATAGAATTCAAATGAACTCTGCAATTGGACCTTATAAAGGTGGTATTCGTTTTCATCCATCAGTAAATTTAAGTATTTTAAAATTCTTAGCATTCGAACAAACTTTTAAAAATAGTTTAACAACGTTGCCAATGGGTGGCGGTAAAGGCGGCGCAGACTTTGACCCAAAAGGAAAATCAGAGAACGAAGTTATGCGTTTTTGTCAATCGTTTATGACAGAATTAAGCAAGCATATTGGCGCAGATACTGACGTACCAGCAGGTGACATAGGTGTTGGTGGTCGTGAGGTTGGTTACATGTTTGGTCAATATAAAAGATTGCGAAATGAATTTACTGGTGTTTTGACCGGAAAAGGAATTTCGTTTGGCGGATCACTTATACGTCCAGAAGCAACTGGTTATGGCGATGTGTATTTTGCGCAATCAATGTTAAAAACAAAAGGAGATAGTTTTACTGGTAAGACAGTTGTAGTATCTGGTTCAGGAAACGTTGCACAATATGCGGCTCAAAAAGCCACCCAACTTGGCGGAAAAGTTGTAACAATGTCAGATTCTGCAGGATATATTTATGATGCTGATGGGATCGATGCCGACAAATTGGCGTTTGTAATGGAAATTAAAAACGTAAAATATGGTCGAATTTCTGACTATTTGACAAAATATCCATCGGCAAAATATGTTGCTGGCAAAAGACCTTGGGAAGTAAAATGTGATGTGGCTTTGCCGTGCGCTACTCAAAACGAACTAAACGAAGACGAAGCAAAATCATTGGTCGCAAATGGCTGTATCTGCGTTGCCGAAGGCGCAAACATGCCATCGACACCAGAGGCAGTTTTGGTTTTTCAAAACGCAAAAATACTATTTGCACCCGGAAAAGCATCAAATGCAGGCGGTGTTGCAACATCTGGACTAGAGATGTCACAAAACTCATTGAGACTAAGTTGGACTTCAGAAGAGGTTGACGATAGACTAAAAAATATCATGCTGAACATTCATGAATCATGCGTAAAATATGGCTCTGACGCAAACGGATATGTCGACTATGTGAAAGGCGCCAATATTGCTGGTTTTGTGAAGGTAGCAGACGCAATGCTTGGTCAAGGCGTTGTTTAGAAAAAACACTATAACTACAAAAAATGTCTTTCAACCGAAAGGCATTTTTTTTGCATGTTTTTTATTGATATAAAATAAAAATACTTAATTTAGCATTACAGATACCTGATTTATTGTTTGATAATAAATCATTATTGACAAAACTGAATTGACAAAACTACATCTACTATATATTTTGCTATCGCTAATGCTGGTCTGTTGTCAAAAAAGAGAACAAATTATTAGAGAAGTCGAAGCCACAGAAAAAGAAATTATTGCATATGGCATTAGATTTAATGATTTTGATGTTGTAGAAGATACGATAAGAAAAGGCAACACATTTGGCAATTTGATTGAAAAACAAAATATTGGTCAAAACAAAATTTCTGATATACTAGAAACAATCAAAGATTCGATCAAAATCAAAAATATTCGTGTCGGAAAAACATTTTTTCTTTTTAGAACAAAAGATTCGTTAAAAACACTGCAATATTTTATCTTTCAACCCGAAAGAACATTTTATTATATTGTAGATTTTCGAACAAAGATAATTGCCCAAAAAATCATACTACCCGTCACATTTAAAACCAAAACTATTGCTGGAAAGCTGAAAGGTTCTTTAGCAGAAACACTCAAAAACGAAGGAGCAACAACGGCACTTTCTCCCAAACTAATTGGTGTTTACAAATGGTCTATCGATTTTTTTAAGGCCAAACGTGGCGACAAATTTGCGATAACCTATACTGAAAGATTTATAAATGACAGTATATTTGATGGTATTGAAGACCTCGAATGTTCTTTTTATGAATATAAAGGCAAAAGAATCTATGCCTTTCCGTTTGTGCAAGATTCTACATCTGGCAAAACAGAATATTATGACGAGGAAGGTAAAGTCTTGAAAA
>JBDLWE010000164.1:0-8599 GCA_039804445.1 Bacteroidota bacterium
AAAAAAACCACCACCTAAAAAACGGTGGTTTTTTTATGCCTTAATCTCAAAATTATATTGAATCATTCCAAATAACATAAATTCATTTTTTTCAAAAACCAACCAAATCTATTCGTCGTAAATGCAATAAGTACTTCCATTATTTAATGAGTAATGAAAAAAATAATCATAAGAGTTTTGCTATCAATCGTCATCATATTCGTTTTGCTTGTTGGCATTACGGTTTACCACATTGCAAGCAAAAAACCAATAGACAACGCAACTGTTCAAATAAGCCGAATAGATTTTGATAAACCTTTTGACTCGCTTGGTAAAATAGATATTCAAAAAAAATTACACGAAATTTCGGGTGTCAAAACCGATATGGTGGTCGAGCGAAATGTTGTGGTCTATTTTCATGAAAAAAAAATAGCCAATTCAAAACAAGTTTTTGACCAACTTATGAAAAAAGGGAATTATAAAGCCGAGCGGTTTTTAGTGCATGATAGCATCGCTGCCAAAAGTGTGTGTCCGGCAATGCTCGAGGACGGAATTAAATATAAATTCTCACGTTTTGTACAAAGTATTTTTAACTAACCTTTAATAATAATTTAAAATGAAAAATTTTTCAAAATTTGCACTTAGTGCAATATTAGTAGCCGGATTTGCATTCACATCGTGTTCTAAAGACGATGAGCCAACACCAGTTGTAAAAGCTTCTATTTATGACAGACTTGGTGGATCGGTTATGGTGCAAGACCCAGATGCAGCCGCTGGAGTAATGATCGAAAAAGGACGCTTGTCTTACAGAACTGTGGTTAACAAAACTATTGGTAAAATTGTTGCTGATATTACTGCCAACAATGCCGGAAACTTGTCATCTCACTTTGCGCCAATCTTGGCCGAAACAGGTGCAACACAACAAGCAAGTGTTGCCGCATTGAGCGATAGTCTTACAGATTTTTTCTCTTTTAACACAGGTGGCACAAATGCCGTAAATACTTATACAGGACGTACAATGGCAGCAGCACACAACCCTGCAATGTATGCTAGAATGGGAGCAAAATCAAGCAACACGCACTACGACCGTTTTGTAGGTTTTGTAGGTGCATCTGCAAACGAAGCTGGAGTAGCTTCAAACACAGAATTATATACAGACATCGTTGCAGTATTACAATCTCTTAGAGGCGCGATCGTTCAGATTTAAATAATTGGGGAATTATTTTGCTAAAGCCGTTTCGAATCGCTTGATAAGGAACGGTTTTTTTTATTGCAAATTTTTCAACATGTCAACGGTCATTGATTCTAAATTATACTTTTCTTTCCAGCCCCAATCTTTTCTGGCATGATTATCATCAATACTTGCCGGCCATGAATCCGCAATTTTTTGTCGAAAATCTGGATTATACGAAATTCCAAATTCAGGAATATGTTTTTTGATTTCGGTTGCAATTTCATTTGGCGCAAAACTCATCGCTGCCAAATTATATGATGACCTAATTTTTATTTGACCATCATCTGCCTGCATTATCTGAACAGTTGCAGCAATAGCATCTTCCATGTACATCATTGGCATTTTGGTTTCTGATGACAAAAAACATTCATACTTTTTATCGGAAATTGCTTTATAAAAAATATCGACAGCATAATCTGTTGTGCCGCCACCAGGCATTGTTGTATATGATATCAAACCAGGATATCTCACGCTGCGCACATCCACACCAAAAATTTCATGATAATACTCGCACCATCGTTCGCCTGCTTGTTTGCTAATGCCATACACAGTGCTTGGTTCCATGATGGTATATTGCGGCGTGTTTTCTTTGGGGGTTGTTGGCCCAAAAACGGCAATGCTCGATGGCCAAAATATTTTTTTTATTTTTTTGGCTTTCGCTAAATTCAACACATGAAACAGCGAATTCATGTTTAAATCCCAAGCAAATGCGGGGTTTTTTTCGGCTGTTGCCGATAGTAAAGCTGCCATCAGGTATACATCTGTGATTTGATGCACCTCGACCAAATGCTCAATCTGATTAAAATCTAAGGCATTAACGACTTCAAACGGTCCTGAATTTACTACGTCATTATTTAGTTTTCTAATGTCTGCCGCGATCACATTTTTTGTGCCATGGATCTCGCGCAGTTTGTGCGTCAATTCTGTGCCGATTTGCCCGCAAGCACCTATGATTAAAATTTTTGTAGTCATTTTGAAGTTTGTATTTGGTTGAACAAATATAACAACTTCACAAAATGGTATTGTTAAAATTGTGAATTTTTTAAAAAGCAAAAGATTTTGTAGGCTTTATTTACAATATCAATATTGCGGAAAAATTAATAGTTTTCAGTTATAAATCGTAAATTTGCTTTTGATAAAAATTTTATGAAAATAATTTTGTTTTTTATTGGGGTGTGCACCTTGTTGTTTTTAGGATGTAAGGATGATGGCGTAAATCAGGCCGCATCGCAACAGCGTGACGTTAAAAAAAAGGAACTAATTTTTGCAACCGTGAATGCAGGTTGGATATTTCGAATAAATGATTTGCAGCCAGAAGCCCAAAACCTAACTTCGAATTGGCCTGCTTGGCGATTGTTTATTAATGAATTGAAACAAAAACCGAAAAGCTCTATTGGTGCATTTCAAAAAAAGTCAAAAACACTCTCGAAATATGCCGATAGTGTCCATAAAACAATACCAACAAAACTTCAAAAACCAGCAATAAAAGCACGTATAACAGTGATTTTAACGATGGTCAGGAATCTAGAATTATATATGAATTTGCAAACCGTGCAGGCAGACAAAGCAGTTATTATTATTTCAGAAATTAATCAAGCCATCAACTCGTTTCAAATGCAGCTAGACGAAATGGTGCGTAAATCGCAAATTCCTGTTGAACAAGGCGAACCTGATTTAATAAAAATTATGGACACAACAAGGGCGATTCCTGATAAACAAAGTTCTGATAGTTATATGTCAAAATAGTTTAAAAAAATGAACATAGAATTGTCTCAAAATCAGTTTATTGCGGAGATCAAAAAACGTGTTCGTCTTGCGCAATACGAAGCTTTAAAAGTCGTAAATACACAACTTATCAACCTTTATTGGGAGATCGGAAAATCATTGGCAGAAAAGCAATCCGAAAATTGGGGTAAAGCCATTGTGCCACAATTATCGTTAGAATTACAAAATGAATTTCCAGGAATTACTGGTTTTTTGACAACAAATTTATGGGCGATGGCTCAATTTTACACTGAATATCACAATATTGAATTTCTCCAACCACTGGTTGGAGAAATTAGTTGGACAAAACATATTGTCATTTTAAATAAATGCAAAAACAATCAAGAACGACAATTTTATATTTTATCAACTAAAAAATTTGGTTGGACAAAAAATGTTTTGATTCATCAAATCGAAAATAAGACGTTTGAAAGTTATATGCTAAATCAAACAAATTTTGATCAAAACATATCATCGGCTATTCAAAATCAAGCAGTTTTAGCTATAAAAGATGAATATACTTTTGACTTTTTAAATCTATCAAACGAACATTCTGAAAGCGAATTAGAACAAGCACTTATTCAAAATATTAGAAGTTTTTTGATTGAATTAGGGCATAATTTTACATTTGTAGGCAATCAATACAAAATTGCCGTTGACAACAACGAATATTTCATAGACTTACTTTTGTATCATAGAGCGCTGCAATGTTTGGTTGCAATAGATTTAAAGATTGGCGATTTTATTCCAGAATATAAAGGTAAAATGGAATTTTACTTAGCCATTTTAAACGATAAGGTAAAGCTTTCGCACGTAAACGATGCAATCGGAATCATTATTTGTAAAAGCAAAGATAGAACTGTTGTTGAATATTCTTTAAAATCTAGCACAATGCCCATTGGAATTGCAACCTATAAAACTTCAAATTTACTTCCAAAACAATTTCAAGATTCGCTGCCAAGTGCCGACGAAATATCCAATAAAATAAACAGCTATTTTAGTTTAAAGATTTAAAACTCTTTAAAACATAAAAATAACTTTAAATAATTTTTAGCCTTAAAATACCAATTTGAATCCAAAAAATCTTCTTTCCAAATATCAAAACTCGGCAAAACTAATTGCAATTGCTGAACAAATCAGCACACCCGAATCAAAAACTTATTTGAGCGGTTTGTTGGCATCGTCGTTGTCGTTTGTTATTAAAACATTGTTCGTTAAATCTGAAAATCCATTTCTTGTTATTCTTGACGACAAAGAACAAGCAGCCTATTACTTGAATGATCTTGAGCAACTTGTGGGCGAAAAGGATGTGTTGTTTTATCCAGCATCGTTTCGAAATCCGTATCAAATAGAAGATGTAGAAAACGCAAATGTACTGCTACGCGCCGAGGTTTTGAACCGAATCAATTCTCGACAAAAACCATCAATAATTGTTACCTATCCCGAAGCAATTTTTGAGAAAGTCATCACCAAAAAAGAATTAGATAAAAACACGTTGAAAGTTGCTGTTGGCGACAAAATTTCGATCGATTTTGTAAACGAAGTGCTTTTTGAATACGAATTTAAACGTGTAGATTTTATTACAGAACCTGGCGAATTCTCGGTTCGTGGCGGAATTATAGATGTTTTTTCTTTCTCGAATGACAACCCTTACCGAATTGAATTTTTTGGCAACGAGGTCGATTCTGTCAGAACATTTGATGTAGAAACGCAACTGTCTATAGAAAAACAAAAGAAAATAACGATTGTTCCAAACATCGAAAACAAATTTTTTGACGAAGATCGAGAATCATTCTTAAAATATATCTCGTCAAAAACCACAATTTTTATAAACAATACCGAGCGTTTGCATCACAAACTTGATTTGTTTTTTGATAAAGCAAACACAGCTTTCGCCAAATTGAGCGGTACGGTAAGACATTTGCCCCCGAGCGAACTGTTTTTGAATCACGAAACTTTTATCAAAGATGCTGTTCGTTTTTCGGTGGTCGAACTTGGTACGAAACCAGTTTATAAAACCCAAAAATCTTTTGAATTTTACGTTCAGCCACAACCATCGTTTAACAAACAGTTTGATTTGTTACTAAACAACTTGGGCGAAAACCATTTTAATGGTATTAAAAACTATCTTTTTTGTTCAAATGATGCCCAATCCAAGAGGTTTCATGACATTTTTGAAACCTTGGACCAGGCAAATTCTGAATCGATTAGCAAACAATACGACACTATTGTTTTACCAATTTTTGAAGGGTTTATAGATTCTGAACTTCAAATTGCATGTTACACAGACCACCAAATTTTTGAAAGATATCACAAGTTTTCCATCAAAAACAACTATTCAAAAAAGCAAAACATTACGCTCAAAGAACTAACTACGCTATCCGTTGGTGACTATGTAACACACATAGACCACGGAATTGGCAAGTTTGGTGGACTTCAAAAAATTCAGGTCGAAGGCAAAACCCAAGAAGCCATCAAGCTGGTCTATGCCGATAATGACATTGTTTATGTGAGCATTCACTCGTTATACAAAATTTCGAAATTCACAGGCAAAGACGGCTCGCCACCAAAAATTTATAAACTTGGATCGAATGCTTGGAAAATTCTGAAACAAAAAACCAAGGCGCGCGTAAAGCACATTGCCTTTAATTTGATTCAGCTTTATGCAAAACGAAGACTTGAAAAAGGGTTTGCCTTTGCGCCCGACAGCTATTTGCAACACGAACTTGAAAGTAGTTTTATTTATGAAGACACGCCAGACCAGCTAAAATCGACTATGGAAGTCAAGGCCGACATGGAAAGTGACCGCCCGATGGACCGCCTTATTTGTGGTGATGTGGGTTTTGGCAAAACCGAAGTTGCCATTCGTGCCGCGTTCAAAGCAGTTGACAACTCAAAGCAAGTTGCCATTTTGGTACCAACCACCATTTTGGCATATCAACACTATCGGTCATTTACCGAAAGGATGAAAGGACTGCCCGTAAACATTGGTTATCTCAATCGTTTTAGAACCGCTAAAGAAAAAACCGAAACGCTCAAACAACTTGCAGAAGGCAAGCTCGACATTGTCATCGGGACGCATCAACTGGTTAACAAAAGTGTGGTTTTTAAAGACTTAGGGCTTTTGATTGTTGATGAAGAACAAAAATTTGGCGTCAACGTAAAAGACAAACTCAAAACCATTACGGCCAATGTAGATACGCTAACATTGACCGCTACGCCAATTCCTAGAACACTGCAATTCTCACTCATGGCAGCCAGAGATTTGTCGGTAATTACTACACCACCACCCAACAGATATCCTATAGAAACCAATGTTGTTGGCTTTTCTGAAGAGTTGATTCGTGATGCAATTTCGTATGAAATTCAAAGAAACGGGCAAGTATTTTTTATTAATAACAGAATAGAAAATATCAAGGAAGTGGCAGGAATGATCCAGCGATTGGTGCCAAATGCACGCGTTGGTATTGGCCACGGACAAATGGAAGGCAAAAAGCTAGAAGATTTGATGTTGGCTTTTATGAATGGCGAGTTTGATGTTTTGGTGGCAACAACCATCATAGAATCTGGACTAGATGTGCCAAATGCAAACACCATTTTTATAAACAATGCCAATAATTTTGGACTATCAGACTTGCACCAAATGCGCGGTCGAGTTGGTCGAAGCAACAAAAAAGCGTTTTGCTATTTTATATGTCCGCCATATCACATGATGACCGACGATGCTCGTAAGAGAATTTCGGCACTTGAGCAATTTTCTGATCTTGGTAGCGGTTTTAACATTGCCATGAAAGATCTTGAAATTCGTGGCGCAGGAGATCTTTTGGGTGGCGAACAGTCAGGCTTTATAAACGAAATTGGTTTTGAAACTTATCAAAAAATCATGAACGAAGCGATCGACGAACTTAAAGAAAATGAGTTTGCCGACTTGTATGAAAATGACAAAGAAGATGCAATCGAAAAAGTGTATGTGAAAGATTTACAAATAGATACCGATTTTGAGTTACTGTTTTCAGATGAATATATAAACAGCATTACCGAAAGGTTAAAATTGTATAACGAATTGAGTGCTATTGCAAACGAAACCGATTTGCAAACATTTGAGAACAAACTCGTTGACCGTTTTGGTGCGTTGCCCAAACAAGCAATTGCACTTTTGAACAGTATCAAAATAAAGTGGATAGCCTCAAAACTCGGAATCGAAAAACTGATTATGAAACAAGGCAAAATGGTTTGCTATTTTGTTTCTGATCAGCAAAGCAGTTACTATAGCTCAGCTCAATTCACTAAAATCTTGCAATTCGTTCAAAAAAACTCCAGCATTTGCAAAATGAAAGAGAAGCAAACTCCCAACGGACTTCGATTATTATTGACTTTTGAAAACGCAAAATCAATCAACAAATGTTTGGGGTTTTTAGAGATGGTTTAAACTACATTTTCATAAAAAATTTTTCCAACCCTACTGATATGGTCTTCTAGACTTGGACTATTTAGACTATCAAAAATAGAAATGTCAAACATATACGGAGTGTCTAAATCGTCTATTTCGCCAATTACTTTGTACAAAATTTTGTGAGTCAACAATTCGCCTTTGAGCGTAATGTCGATATCCGAACCATTTCTATAGTTGCCCATTGCCCGCGATCCATAAATAACAACTTGTTCAACTTCTGGATTTTGCTCGAAAACGCTATTTATTTTATCAATTGTGGTTTGTTTAAGTCCAAATTCCATTACAAAAGGGTTTTCATTTTTTCGTAAAATTTTATAAATTCTGTAAAGTAAATTGTTTTTATTTTCTCAGAAATTTTATCTGCCGTACTCTCGTTATAAGTATGCACACTCTCATTTCTACTTTTTATCATCTCCATCCATACTTCGCCTTCATCTATTAAGCCCTTATTAAATGCTTGCTGTGTGGCAGTTTTCGATCCAAAAATTCCACTTACTCCATCGTTTGTTAAAAAATCTTTCATCACATTCCAAGCCAATTCATGAGAATACTCAAAACATTGAATCAGACCTTGTTCTTCAAATTCATTTAGGTCACCGTGCTCAATAAACTTTGTTAATTGAGAAAGTGCTTTCTCAAAATTTTGAAACCGTTGCTTCCAGCGAATGTCTTGATTTTCCATTTACTCTCGAGCTTTAAATTTTTTATTGGTAAAAGAAAAATTATCATTGCTGAAAATGATATAAATTTTGTTTTACACAAATTATTGAATTGTAAATAAACACAATTTTATGATAATGCAAATATATAAAAAATTAGTGCCTTAATAAATAGCACACCCGTTATTGAAAATATAATTAAGTTTTTTAGTTATCACAAAAACCATGATTCTAAAAACGTATTTTTGCAAAGCGCTTTTCGGAATCTCAAAGTAAATGGCACAATTTTAAATATAAAATGCAAAAAGTCTATATAAAATCTATCTCATCAGTATCTGCGCTCGGAAGTAATTCGGCTGACGTTTGGCAGAACTATTGCAATCCAAACCATTTTTTTTCTAGGACAAAAGAATCAGAAAACAATTGGATTTGTGAATTTCAAAATATTCAAAAACAGATTATTACCGATTTAAAAAACAGCGAATCAAAATATAAAAACCTCGACAAATC
>JBDLWE010000165.1:0-8338 GCA_039804445.1 Bacteroidota bacterium
CACTCTAGCAAATGACCAAGCAGTTCTGAACTACATGACTGCCCGTTTGCAATAATCAGTGCTGGTTCTTGATCGTCTCGAACGATATGGTGTGATGACATTTTAGTTAAATTATAATGCAAAAATAGATTTTTTGAATCTATAATTTGAAAGTAATCAAAACAAACTTGCAAATATATAAAATTTTAAAACCATGGTCAATGCTCTTGCAGCGTTAAGGATAGTAGTGTCAATCCTGTTATTGCTTCGTTCCTCGCAATGACAGATGGAAACGAAAGCCCGAGTGCGCTTCTCGTCACGGCGAGCGCACACAATGCCCAGATGTAAAAAATATTTTAACGATTAATTTGGATATCAGTACGTTTTGTTGTGATTTTTGTTGTGAAAATTATGCTGAAATACAAAAATAGAGTAGTTTATTTATGAAAATTTTAAATATTTTGAATTATTGAATAGTGTACGACCTTGAGTCGGTTTCTGAAACGCTGAAAAAACCTAGCGGAAAATTGTCAAAATTGGTTTGGTTTACAACGTTTCCTTTGACGGTTGCCGGTGGCGATTGAAATGGTCCACCACCGGAACTGCCCGCAATATCGAGGAGAATTGCCAAGTAGTTATGATAGTTTTCTGAAATGCCAAAATGTGTTATATTGATTACGTTGCCAGCTTTGAGGTCGTTGTTTCTGGACCTGCTAAAAAATTCATTGCCTTGGTAAAACAAATCACGATCGATGTAAAAATCTGGTTTTATTTGATTGTTGTATTTATAATTGTACAAATAAAAGTTTTGTGCATTGCCTGGATCAATAAAAAAGGCTTTTACCTCTATTTCGTTTCCAAGAAAGCCGCCGTTATTTTTTTGTTCAAGCTTGGTAATTGGCGTTACGGGAATCAATTTTTCGGTGGCACGATAGGTTTGTCCGCCAGCAATTATAGATAAAGTGTAGGATTCATTTAAAACAGGTAAAAAATTTATGCAAACATAAAGTCCGCTGTTCGGCACCTGTTCTAAAAAACTAAAAACCATATTATTGCTATTTACAACTTGTACTATCGCGCCTGAAACCACTGGAAATGTTTGTGAAAAATAGCCCGTTGTGGTTGATAATTTAATCGTCTGTCGGTTGCCAGACGTGCCTTTTTGCCAAGCAATATTTGCTTCGACAACTAGCTTTGACGGAGCTGTTACCAAATCGACGTCGATTACTTTTTGGCAACTCTGAATGAATAAAATTGAAGTAAACAGTGCTAATATTTTGAATATAGTTTTCATCTTTTAGAATTTAAAATTATAAGTTACTGCAGGCACAATACCAAAAATAGAAGTTCTTACGGCCTCGTTTACAGCCGTATTTGCATTTTGTTGAAACGTGATTGATGCAGCATTTTGTCGGTTATAAACATTGTAAATGCTAAAAACCCATTCGCCCTGTAACCTACGACTTTTGTTGCGGCTCGGCGTGAGCGTTGCCGAAAGATCTAGGTGATGAAACGCGGGCAAACGACTTTCGTTTCTGCCACCGTAGCTTGGAACATTGAGTCCTAGATATGAATATTGACCATTCGGAAAATTGACTGGTTGCCCTGTTTGCATTATAAAGTTTGAACCAAATGTCCATTTTTTATTGAGTGTATATGTGCCTGTTACGGCAATATTATGCAATTTGTCGAATGCTGAACTATACCATTTTCCACTGTTTATGCCTGTTTCTTGCGGCGTTCTACCTGGTGTTTGCTGTTCTGAACGTGATAATGTGTAGGCTATCCAACCTGTTAGTTTGCCGGTGTTTTTACGCAAAAGCATCTCGAGACCGTAGGCACGAAGTTGCCCACTCAAGATAACTTGTTCGAGAGCATTGTTGGCAATAAGATTTGCGCCATCGATATAATCTATTCTATTCCGAATTTTTTTATAAAATGTTTCTACTTCCAAAGAATAGTCATCATCATGAAAATTTCTGAAGTAACCCAACGCAACTTGGTCTGCAATTTGTGGTTTAATAAAATTGTCTGACGGTGTCCAGACGTCTAGTGGAGTAGGTGAGGCCGTGTTTGTTACCAATTGCAAATATTGCAACATGCGGTTATAACTGAATTTCACCGATTGATTTTCATTGATTTGATATGAAGTCGCAAATCGCGGTTCAAAATAATTATAGTCTTGAATAACTTTGTTGCGCCCAAAAAAATGTTGACCAATTGGTGTTGCTTTTTCGTAAATCTGTTGTTGCTGATTAAAAATTACAGGGTTATTATTGGCATAAATATTTACATTTGATTGTCCCAATCGATAAAACATACTGTATCGAAGGCCGTAGTTAAAAGCAATTTTTTTAGTGGCTTTATGTTCAGCTTCGATATATGCGGCTGGTTCAAAAGCATATTTTTTGTCTAGTTGACCAAAATTAATTCCTGAAGTTGGATTTGATGGACGAATTGTTCCTGGATTAAAATCATAGTAAATACCATTTACACCATAACCAAGTTTGAATTTGTCTGAAACATAGTTTTTAAAATCATATTTGATATTGATATTTCGAATGCCAGAATCCCATTTAAAACCCACAAAATCGAGATCTAAACCATAATAATAATCACTATAAATCATTGATAAATTTGAAAATAACTTGTCAGAAAACAAATGATTCCATCGCAAATTCAAAACCGAGTTACCGTATGTATTTACAAATTGTTTGTTCAAACTAAAAACGTCTCGCCCAAAATATCCTGATAAATACAAACTGTTATTGGAGTTTAGTTTGTAGGACAGTTTGGTGTTTAAATCATAAAAATAAGCCGAATTATTTTTTTGATCTTCAGATAATTTTAAAAACAAATGCGCATAAGATGCACGACCACCAAACAAGAAAGAACCTTTGTCTTTTACTAAAGGCCCCTCAAGTAGCAATCTACTGGTAATAAGTCCAATGCCGCCACTAGTTGCAAATTTGCTACTGTTACCGTCTTTTTGATAAATATCTAAAACCGATGAGGCACGACCGCCATAACGTGCAGGAATTCCGCCTTTGTAAAGTTTTAAATCTTTGATGGCGTCTGGATTAAAAACCGAAAAGAAACCAAAAACGTGTGATGAGTTAAAAATGGTAGCTTCGTCAAGAAGAATCAAATTTTGGTCTGCACCACCGCCTCTGACGTTAAAGCCTGATGCGCCTTCACCAGCATTGGTAACGCCCGGCAAAAGCAGAATGGCTTTAATAATATCAACCTCACCCAAAACTACCGGAATTTTTTTTATCTGACCAACCGAAAGTTTGTTGACACTCATTTCTGGCCGTCGAATATTTGTTGTGGTTTTTTCAGTAATTACAATTTCTTCGAGTTGTGTGTCGTTGGAACTCAGTTTAAAATTGTTCTTTACATTTTTGTCAAGATCGATTTTTGCAGATTCTGTGCCAAAACCAATCGAACTTATCAACAGATTATAAGTCCCCGTCTTTAGTGTAATCGAATAAAAACCATATTCGTTGGTGGTTACCGTCGAGTTTGTTTCTTGAACAAAAATAGTTACACCAATCAAGGTTTCGTTTGATTTTGAGTCAACTACTGTACCTGAAATTGTAAATTTTTCTTGAGAAAATCCCGAAATTGATGATAAACAAAACGTAATTATTACTAAAACATTCTTAAAATTCATAGATATATTTTTTATACAAATTTGACGACAATTGCTCGTTTTTGTTACGAGTCTAATGTTAAATAAGCGTTAATTATGTTTCAAAAAAAAAGCAATCACTTCTGATTGCTTTTTTTTTGAATTATTTCTATTTATGATAATTTAGCTTCTAAATTGGTTTTTATGGCTTCAAGAAATCCTTCGGTTGTCAAATAGTCGTCTGCAGTCAACCCTTCAGGTTTTACTAACATTGCCAAATCTTTGGTCATTTTTCCAGATTCTACGGTTTCTACACAAACGGCCTCGAGCTTGTTGCAAAAATCGATCAAATCTTGGTTATTATCTAATTTTCCGCGGTGTTCTAAACCACGTGTCCAAGCAAAAATTGACGCAATTGGGTTTGTAGAAGTCGCTTTTCCTTGTTGGTGTTGGCGATAATGGCGAGTCACGGTGCCGTGTGCTGCCTCGGCTTCCACGGTTTTTCCGTCGGGTGTGACCAGCACCGAAGTCATCAGTCCCAGTGAACCAAAACCTTGTGCAACGGTGTCTGACTGCACATCGCCGTCATAGTTTTTACAGGCCCAAACAAATCCGCCTGACCATTTCATGCACGATGCAACCATATCGTCAATTAATCGGTGCTCGTATATCATGCCATTTGCTTCAAAATCGGTTTTATATGTTGACTGATAAACTTCTTCAAAAATATCTTTGAAACGACCATCATAGGCTTTTAAGATTGTGTTTTTTGTAGAAAGATATAAAGGCCATTTTTTGGTCAATGCCATTTGAAACGACGAATGTGCAAAACCATAAATAGACTCGTCGGTGTTATACATACTCATCGCAACGCCATCTCCTTGAAAATCAAATACTTCCCACGTTTTGGTTTCGGTACCATCTTCTGGCGCAAAAGTCATTGTTAGTTTACCTTTTCCTTTAATTACGGCATCTGTGGCTTTGTACTGATCGCCAAAAGCATGACGACCAATAACGATTGGTTTTGTCCAGCCTTGAACGTATCTTGGTACGTTGCTCATGATTATTGGTTCTCTAAAAACCGTACCACCAACAATATTGCGAATTGTACCATTTGGCGATTTCCACATTTTCGAGAGATTAAACTCCTTTACGCGCTCTTCGTCCGGCGTAATTGTTGCACATTTAATACCTACATTATATCTTTTGATTGCCTCGGCAGAGTCAATAGTGATTTGATCTTTTGTAGCCTCACGACTTTCCATGCCAAGGTCATAATATTTGATATCCAAATCCAAAAACGGAAGAATAAGCTTGTCTTTAATAAAAGCCCAAATAATTCGTGTCATTTCATCTCCATCCAATTCTACAATCGGGTTGACCACTTTAATTTTGTTCATATAAATGTTGTTTTAATTTTTTTAGCGATAGCAAAGATAAAAAAAGCGATTTAATTTTTTGATTTTTAAATGCTATATCGGTTGAATTATCAGTTTCATATATATTTTTCTTAAAAATATCAAATTCAAAAAATCAAATCAATATTTTGTTAAAAACGCATTTACTTCGCTCTCAATTTGCAAAAAAAATCCCAAATCAAAATTTTGAGTTGGGATTTTAAATAATCTATAAAAAAAAGACTATCGTCTTTTGTCTCTAATTTTTGCTTTCTTGCCAGTAAGTTCTCTAAAATAGAAAATTCTTGCACGACGTACAGCACCTTTTTTGTTGATTTCAACTTTTTGAAGCGCAGGCAAGTTTACAGGAAAAATTCTTTCAACACCTACAGCACCACTCATTTTGCGGATTGTAAAAGTTTCTGTTGCTCCAGAGCCTCTTCTTTGAATTACAACACCTTTAAAAAACTGCGTTCTTGTTTTTTCACCTTCCTTGATTTCGTAGAAAACCGTAATGGTATCTCCAGCACTAAATTCAGGAAATTCTTTTCTTGTTACAAATTCGTCTTTAACGAATTTCATCAAATCTGCCATAATATTATATGTAAAAAGTTTAAATCAAAGCAACATTCGCGGTTTTCGCCAGAGGTTGATTTAATGCGGATGCAAATGTATAAATTTATTTTGAATAAAAAAAGTTGAAAGTTGAAAATATATTTCCGTATTCAGCTTTCGTATATTTAATTTCGTACCTCGAAATAGGTATTTCTAACCTGCCATTTCTAACCATCCAACAAATCTGGTCTTCTCGTTTTCGTGTGTTCAAAAGCCATGTCTTCACGCCATTTGTCTATTTTTGCAAAATTGCCGCTAGTCAAAACCTCCGGAACTTTCCAACCTTTGTACTCGGCAGGCCTTGTGTATATTGGCCCCGAAAGCAATCCATCTTGAAAACTATCTGTTAATGCTGATGTTTCGTCGCTCAAAACACCCGGAATCAACCGAATCAATGCATCCGAAAGCACCAACGCACCAAGTTCGCCACCACTCAAAACATAGTCGCCAATAGATATTTCACGCGTAACAAAATGATCGCGAACCCGCTGGTCAACACCCTTATAATGCCCACATAAAATAATTATGTTTTGTAGCATCGACATTGTATTTGCCATTTGCTGGTTCAATGTTTCCCCGTCTGGCGACATATAAATCACCTCATCATACGTCCGTTCCGATTTTAAAAACGCAATACAATCATCAATCGGCTGAATACTCATCACCATTCCCGCACCGCCACCATACGGATAATCGTCCACAGACTTTTGCCGATTGGTTGTATAATCCCGAAGATTATGAAAATAAACTTCAACCAAACCTTTGTCAATCGCTCGTTTCATAATCGAAGCCTCAAACGGGCTCTTCAACAAATCTGGCAAAAGCGTCACAATATCAATTCTCATTTTTGTACCTTAATATATATCACCGCAAAGATAACATTTTTTTCAAGAAGCCATTTCCAGCTTTTTGTTCCAATCTTGTTCCGACAAGGCTTTTTTTTCTAAACCGCCAACGAGCTTTCCGCCGCGGCGGATCGCTGTTGCCAGTCAAGAAAAAAATAGCCTTGTCAAAACAAGGATTTCCACTTCAATCTGGGCTAGGGCAGTAACTATAAAAAAAGCAAATCGTAATCTGGGTTAAATCCAACATAAAAAAAAATCCATCATTGCCACATTCTATAATTTTAACTAAATTTGCAAAAAAAATAAAATCAAACAACATGGAAAACGGCATATACGCAAAATTCAATACCACAAAAGGCGCAATCATAGTAAAACTTACACACGATTTAACGCCCGGAACAGTTGGCAACTTCGTGGCACTAGCCGAAGGAAATCTCGAAAACAAAATCAAACCACAAGGCACACCATATTATGACGGGCTTTCGTTTCACCGCGTCATTCCAGATTTTATGATCCAAGGCGGATGCCCACAAGGCACTGGAACTGGCGCACCAGGATACAAGTTTGACGACGAGTTTCACCCAACCCTCAAGCACGATCGACCAGGCGTTTTGGCAATGGCAAATTCAGGCCCTGGCACAAACGGGTCACAATTTTATATCACACACGTACCAACAGGTTGGTTAGATGGCAAACACACCGTTTTTGGACATACCGTTGAAGGTCAGGATATAGTAGATGCAGTTGAACAAGGCGATAAACTAGAGAAACTTGAAATTATTCGCGTTGGCGACGACGCTCAAAACTGGAATGCTATTGAGGCTTTCAGAACTTTTGAAGGCAGCCGTGCAAAACGCGAAGCCGCCGAAAAAGCAACTGCCGAAGCCAAAATGGAACAACTGGCAGCAGGTTTTGATAAAACAGAAAGCGGATTACGCTACAAAATGATTCAAAAAGGCTCTGGCAAGAAAGCCGAAGTTGGCAAAACAGTTTCTGTTCACTACGAAGGTTCATTAGAATCAGGCAAAGTTTTTGACTCATCATACCCGCGTAAAAAACCAATCGATTTCAAACTTGGTGTAGGTCAGGTTATCGAAGGCTGGGACGAAGGGATTGCACTTTTGCAGGTTGGCGACAAAGCTCGATTTGTGATTCCAAGCCATTTGGGCTATGGTTCGCAAGGCGCAGGTGGCGCTATTCCACCAAACGCTACACTTATTTTTGATGTAGAATTAATGGATGTAAAATAATTTTTATCAAACAATATAATAAATCTCAATCGTTAACAAATAATGATTGAGATTTTTTATTTTTACATAAAATGTATTCTAGAAAAATGAAAACTTTTAAATTTCGGCGTTCGCTGTTCTTGATTTTGTTAATTAGTTTTGTGGCTAATTCGCAAATCAAGCCTAATATTTCCAACACAAAAACAATTAGCAGCAACCCACAGCCACTACTATTTTTGATAAACGGTAATGTTTATGAACTTGCTGCAGATGCTGCAGATGCTTTTTTGGCAACTAATATTCAGTCTTTAAATGTTATTAAAAGTGAGGATGGTATCGCGAGATATGGCGAAAAAGCCCGAAATGGCGTTGTTGAAATTATCACAAAAAATATTGGTAAAAAAGATCTTCAAAGAATCATTGCCTTAAAAGGCACAAAATTTGAACCTATTAAAAACAAAAAAAAGTTTATAATAAAAGGAGCTATAAAAGATTGCGATCAAAATCTAATTAGTGGGGCAACTGTAGTAAATTTAAATTCTAAAAACGAAGTTCAAACAGACGCCGAAGGCAATTTTGAAATGGAGGTTACTAATGGAGCGCTACTTGAATTTTTTCAAATAGGTTTTAATCGTCATG
>JBDLWE010000166.1:0-22000 GCA_039804445.1 Bacteroidota bacterium
TTACTCTACTGAAATGCTTGCTGCAAATCTGTGAGCAAATCGTCAATGTCTTCTACGCCAACACTTAGTCTTATCAAATCATCGGTAATGCCGACTTCGGCGCGTTTTTCGGCGGGAATGCTGGCGTGGGTCATAAGTGCAGGGTGATTTGCCAACGACTCGACGCCACCCAATGACTCTGCTAAAGTAAAAACCTTGAGTTTTTCGAGAAACGAAACTGCATCGTTATTTAAACCTGATTTAAAATTAAACGATACCATGCCACCGTAACCGCTCATTTGTTTTTTGGCAATGTCGTGATGCGGATGTGATGTCAAACCTGGATAAAAAACGGTTTGAACTGCATGATGATTATTTAAAAATTCGACAACTTTTGTGGCATTTTCACAACTTCGTTGAACCCGCAAATGAAGGGTTTTGATGCCTCGAAGAACCAAAAAAGAGTCCATTGGCCCGAGCGTTGCACCGGTTGCAAATTGCTGAAAATGAAGTTGCTCGCCAAGTGCAGCATCTTTGACTACTAACGCTCCTGCAATCACGTCTGAATGGCCACCCAAATATTTTGTGGCAGAGTGCATGACTACGTCTGCGCCTAAATCAAGTGGTCGTTGCAGATATGGTGTCGCAAAAGTATTATCAACGGCAAAAAGAATTTTTAGGGGATTCAAGATCTTGGCAATTTCGGCAATGTCTGCCAACTTCATCAATGGGTTTGTGGGTGTTTCTACCCAAACGAGTTTTGTGTTGGCATTTATTAGTGACTTGAATTTGCTTAAATTCATCATGTCTACAAAATGAAATATAATGCCAGAATCTTTGTAAATTCGGGTAAACATTCTGTACGTGCCGCCGTATAAATCGTCCATGGCTATGACTTCGTCACCAACTTTTAGCCCTCGCAAAAGGCAATCTGTGGCTGCTAATCCTGACGAAAAAGCGAGTCCGCGGGCGCCGTTCTCTAGACTTGCTAAACTGTTTTCGAGTGCTGTTCGGGTTGGGTTTGCGGCGCGGCTATACTCATAGTCAGGATTTAGGGGTTGGCCAGGACTGTTTTGCACAAAAGTAGATGTCATGTAAACGGGTGTCATTACTGCGCCTGTTGCTGGGTCGTGATGCTGACCACCGTGGATGGTTTTTGTATTAAATTTCATAAAATCTGCTATGGTTTCTTAATTTATAAATTCTTTTATTTCGACAGTAGTGCCGTCAAAAACGCCGTAGGTGAAATATTCTATCCAATCGCCCAGATTTATATAAGTAGATTGCTGCCCTAAATCGATGGTCATGGGCAAATGCCTGTGACCGAATACAAAAAAGTCATAATATTTGGATTCTAATTTTCTTTTGCAATATTGTACAAGCCACTCTTTGTCTTCGCCAAGGAATTTAACGTCGGTATCGCCAGAAATCAATTTATTTTTTACTGATAAATATTGAGCAAGTTTCACGCCAATATCTGGATGTAACCAACGATAAAGCCATTTTGAAAACGGATTTGTAAAAACTTTTTTCATTCGTTTATAACCCAAATCGCCAGGTCCTTTTCCATCGCCGTGACCAATCAAAAACTTTTTGCCCTGAAGTTCTATTTCTAAATTATTTCTATAAATTGGTATATTTAATTCTTTTTCAAAATAGTCGTCCATCCATAAATCATGATTTCCTACAAAAAAATAAATTGGAATACCCATGTCACGAAGTTCGGATAGTTTGCCCAAAACACGCACAAAGCCTCGTGGCACAACTGTTTTATAATCAAACCAAAAGTCAAACAAATCTCCTAGTAGGTATAACGATTCTGCATTATTTTTGATTGAATCTAACCAAGCCACAAACCGCTGTTCACGCACAAAACTTAACTCAGGTGTTGGTGCACCAAAGTGCTGGTCTGATGCAAAATATATTTTTTTTGAAGTGCTTGATACCATAATCAAATTTGATGCAAATGTATAAATAGTTTAATAACAAACATTCAGTTTTTAATCTGGTTTTTTTATATGTGGTTGTTTATTTTAAAAATTTATAGCGGCAAGTAAACAACTTTTTTTGTTTCAAAAAATTCATTTTCAAAAAAATCAGAGATTTTATATTGTACAGTTTTTGGAAAATCTTGCAGTTCTGTTGTTAAATCGCCTCCTTTTAGATATAGAATACCGTTTTGTAGTTTATGTTTGCTTTTCTTTTTAATTTTTTTTGAGGTCCATGATACAAAATCTGTCATGTTGGTTACCGCTCTGCTCAGCACAAAATCAAAATCACCGCTGACATTTTCGGCTCGCATTTGTTCTGCTTTAACGTTTTTTAGACCTAATGATTCAGTAATTGCTTTGACTACGATTATTTTTTTTAATATAATATCAATTAAATAAAAATTTGTTTCAGGATATAAAATAGCCAACGGAATTCCTGGAAAACCGCCGCCCGTACCCACGTCTAGAATATACGTATTTGGTTTAAAATCCTGAATTTTTGCTATGGCAAGCGAGTGTAACACGTGTTTTAGATACAGTTGATCGATATCTTTTCTCGAGATCACATTAATTTTTGAATTCCAATTTTTGTACAAATCTTCAAGTTTTTCGAATTGACTGAGCTGCATTGCGGTCAAATTTGGGAAATTCTTAATAATTTCGTCCATAAATTTAATTTTTAACAAAAGTAATACATTCTTTTAAAATTTTTTATATCAATTTTATACCAGATTTTAAATACAACCTTTTATATTTGTTAAAAATTAAATTTTTAATATGAATTTTACCCAACCTTCGTTTGCCAAGCAAGATAGTTTAAAGTTTTTTAGAACCCTTAATGCTCGTGTGAATAATTATTTTAAAGAAAACAATATCTCAAAAACAGGCAATTGGAAGCTACATTTAAAGACCATTGTTTTGTTTACATTGTTTTTGGCTCCATATTTTTTACTTCTATTTTATAAAGACTTACCGTTTTTAGGAACATTTTTGCTGTCAATTGTTATGGGAATTGGAATGGCAGGAATTGGTATGAACGTGATGCATGACGGAAACCACGGTTCATATTCTAATAAATCTTGGGTAAATAAGTTTATGGGAGGCACCATTTATGTACTTGCTGGCAATGTATATAATTGGCAGGTGCAGCACAATGTTTTGCACCACACCTACACAAATATTCCAGGTCACGACGAAGATCTTGATGCTGGCAGAGTAATACGTTTTACAAAACATGCAAAATGGTATAGTTTTCATAGATTTCAGCATTACTACTCAGTTTTTTTATATGGGCTATTGACTTTTAATTGGGCCTTAACGACCGATTTTAAGCAAATGGGCGAGTACCTAAAACGTAAATTATCTTACGGCGAGGTTAAATCGCACAAATTTTTGTGGACAACACTGGTAATCACCAAAATAATTTATGTTTCGATTTGGATAATCCTACCAATTGCAATTGGTATAGTTTGGTGGAAAGTCTTATTGGGTTATTTTATTATGCATTATACAGCTGGACTAATTTTAAGTATAGTTTTTCAGTTGGCACATATTATTGATGACACAACGAATCCTGTGCCAAATGATTTGGGTGAAATCGAAAATACTTGGGCAATTCATCAACTTTTTACAACAGTAAATTTTGCTCCTAAAAGTTGGTTTGTAAACTGGTATACTGGCGGATTAAATCATCAAATTGAACATCATATTTTTCCGCATATTAGTCATATTCATTATGGTAAAATAGCAAAAATCGTTAAAGAAACTGCCATAGAGTGCAACTTGCCATACCATGAATATAGAACAATGACAAGCGCAGTAATTGCGCATTTCAAACATTTAAAAGATTTGGGGCAACGTCCGCTTCAATTAGCCTAAAGCAATGAAGAGAAACTTTCAAAGTTTCTCTTTTTTTTTATAAATAAATCTCAATTCAAGTTTATATTGTAAAAATTACTTTGTTAATTTGCTTAAGTCTAACAACAATATCAATTTAAGACAATGGAACATTTTTTATCTGATAGAATTAATAATCTATCTACATCACAAACTTTAGCAATGGCGGCTTTGGCCCGCGAACTGAAATCGCAGGGCAAAGACATTATTAGTCTTAGTTTGGGTGAACCCGATTTTAACACACCCGATTTTGTCAAAAATGCCGCAAAAAAAGCTATTGACGAAAACTTTTCACAATATACACCCGTTGACGGCTATCAAGAATTGAAAGAAGCGATTTCTATAAAATTCAAACGCGACAATAATCTTGATTACAAACCGTCACAAATTGTGGTATCAACTGGTGCAAAACAGGCGTTATTTAACTTAGCCCAAGTGCTCTTAAATCCGGGTGACGAATGTATATTGCCAGCGCCATATTGGGTTTCATATTCAGAAATTGTAAAAATGGCAGATGCAATTCCTGTTGAGGTGCCAACCACAATTGAGTCTGATTTTAAAATCACCGCTGCGCAACTTGAAGCTGCAATAACGCCAAAAACCAAAATGATTTGGTATAGCTCACCTTGCAACCCAAGTGGGTCGGTATATAATCGCGACGAGCTTACTGCCCTGGCAAAGATTTTAGAAAAACACCCAAATATTTTTGTTGTTTCTGACGAAATTTATGAGCATATAAATTTTACTAACGGTTTCTGCAGCATCGCCACAATACCAGGTATGTATGATAGAACTATTACTGTAAACGGTGTTTCAAAAGCATTTGCGATGACAGGTTGGAGAATTGGTTATATGGGTGGTCCAGAATTTATTGCAAAAGCCTGCACCAAAATGCAAGGTCAAATAACGAGCGGTGCCAATAGCATTGCACAACGAGCTACTATTGCGGCGGTGCTTGCCGATCCAAAAGAAATTCAATTTATGGTGACAGAGTTTCATAAACGGCGCGACTTGGTTGTCGAATTAATGAAAAAGATACCAGGCATAAAAATAAATAACCCTGACGGTGCTTTTTATGTTTTTCCAGACGTATCAAGTTATTTTGGAAAAATCCTTCGAGGAAAAACAATCAATAACGCCGACGATTTTTCTATGTACTTGCTTAGCGAAGCCAACGTAGCCACTGTCACAGGCGACGCCTTCGGTAACCCAAATTGTATTAGAATATCTTATGCCACCAGTCAAGACGTTTTGATCGAGGCCATGAAGCGCATTGAAGAAAGCTTGCAATAAAAATTTTTGAATGGTTCGTTGTTCATAGTCGTTTTAATTCAAAATAAGCATTATTAAAAAAATACTTTAATTTGTGCCGTACGAGTGGCCGCCGCGACGCGAAGCGCGCCCTGGTTGTAGTTCCAATCTGTCACTGCGAGGGACGAAGCAATTTAATTAAAAGATTACTTCGTTTCACGCAATGACATGATTTATATGACCATGCTTAATGCTCAGAAGCTGTTGACCAATTTTATAAATATCAAAAAAACTTAATTGATATTGTTGTTTTAATTCATAGTTTTAGATAAAGTGCATAAAAAAGTATAATAATTTTTGTCAAAAAAAACACAAAACATTCAAACAATTTTGATGATCGTTTTATAATTGACTATAAATTCTGGATTTTCAACATATTCTTTCACAATTTGCAAAAACCCATCGTCGGTGGTGTCGATAAACCATTTGACTAACGCAATTTGACCTTCAAAAATTTCGATGCCCGTAATGCTTCTTGGCGATACGCAGCTCCCGACGTTAAAATAGTTGATTGTCTCTTGACCTGGTTTCGGGAAACGTGGTCGATGCGTGTGCCCAGTTATGGTTATTTTGTTGCCGTTATTGATAATCCATTGCTTAATGCGACGTTCGACTTTTATGAGCTCGGTATAGTTTTTTGCTGGGCTTGTCGGGTCTTTTATGCCCCAAATTTGTAGAGGTTTCCACAAAATTCTGACCAAAAACCTATTGATTTTCCACGCCACGCTATTCATAAAATCTGCTTGATGACCGTGTGTCAAAAACAATTCTTGTCGTGTAGTTTTGTTGAATAAAACAATTGCTTCATTGATTTTTATGTTCGGAAAAAGTGGTGTTTTGAGACCTGTTTTGGGTTCAAAATAGGCAGCTAAATTTTTTTCTACAACTTTTTGGTCTCTATAAACCAAGTCGTGATTGCCATAGATAAGGTGTAATTTTTTGTCTGTAAAAAACTTTTGCATGAGCAAATACACGTTTTTATTAGCTTCAAAAATAGACGAAAAAAATAGGTTTTCCCAAAGTTCGTCGCCATCGCCAAGCTCGATATAATCAAAATTGTTTTTGTAGTAATGATTTAGCGCATGAAAATATAAATTGCGATTGTTGGCAAAATCATCGGCAAAACTGGCGTCACCACGATGACAATCGCTAAAAAGTATGAATTTTGATTGGGAATCAAATTCAATTTTTCTGGCGTTTTTGTAAGCAAAGTCTAGTCTTGTTTGTGATGACATTTGTTGTTAATTTTTTGAATTTAGAACAAAGATTTTAGATTAACGATTCTTATTTAACGATTTTAGAATTTAGAGTGCAGATTTTATTATTTATAAAAAAAACGGAATCAACGTTAACGTCTCAAATATCTAAAATCGATAATCATAATTATAAAATCCCACTTTCCAGTTCGTAATTCGCATTTCTAACTTCGTATTTCCCAGCTCGTAATTCGTAATTTGAAATTCATAATTCTTATGTCCAACTTTAAATTGCCTCAAACAACTTACCCGGTAACGGACGAATCACGCCTTTCAGCTCCATGTTGAGCAACATTCCCGAGATTTTATAAATGGGCAAATCGCATTTCAACGCAATAATATCTAATAGCTCTTTGCCGTTTTGGTTCAAAAAATCGTAGATCAATTGTTCTTCAAAATCTAATTCTATAAATAGTTGTTTTTGAATCGGTTTTGTTTTGGTTTCTAAATCCCAGTTGAGCATATATATAATGTCGGCGGCACTCGTGAGCAAGTTGGCTTTTTGGGTTTTTATAAGGTTGTTGCAACCTTGACTCATCTTGTCTGATGTTCGGCCGGGTACCGCAAAAACATCACGATTGTAGTCATTTGCTAAATTTGCGGTTATCAATGATCCGCCACGATCTGCAGATTCTATAACGATTGTTGCCTCAGACATTCCGGCCACAATTCGGTTTCGGCGCACGAAATTTTCTTTCTCGGGGCTAGAATTGCTCCAAAATTCGGTTAGAAAACCGCCGTTTTTTTCGATTTTTGCTACATATTTAGTGTGCACTTTCGGGTAAATTTGATTCAATCCGTGTGCGACAACACCTATGGTTTGCAGATTGTTATCGACCGCCGCTTGATGTGCAGCAATATCGACACCGTAGGCAAAACCGCTCACAATAATTGGGTTAAGCGGTGCCAAATCGGCAATGAGTTTTTTGCAAAACTCGGTGCCATAGGCAGATATTTGGCGCGTGCCTACAATGCTAATGATTTTGCGATTCGACAAATCAATATTGCCCGCAGAGAACAACAAAACTGGCCCGTCGATGCAGTGTTTTAGTTTTTCAGGATAATCGTCGTTTTGATAATACAAAACTTTTATTTCGTTTTTTTTGATGAATTGCAACTCTTTTGCTGCAGCTTCAAAAACGGTTTTGTCTTTCAAATTTTTTATCAAAACGGCGCCAACACCGTCAATTTTTGATAATTGTATAGGCTTTGCATCAAAAACATTTTTGGCAGACACACAATGCAACAACAATTTTTTTGCCATGATGTCGCCAATTCCTTCGACTTTCAAAAGTGCCAATACATAATAAAGCTGGTCGTCGGTCATGATATTGTTTTGCGAATCAGTATTGTAAGATTTCTAAATAAAATTGTTAATAAAAATTGTTGATAAAAAATTTGAATTGACTTTCATTTATTTATTTTTGTAAAAATTCAAAACACAATTATGTGTTTTTTTGTGATTTGAATTCTTTTTTAAAACTATAATTTATGAAAATCGATTTATATATTTCGCAGCTTTTATACCGATATCAATGTGTAACTGTTCCGGGTTTTGGTGCTTTTTTAACAACTTTTTATTCGGCCGAAGTTAACGAATTTACAAATACATTTTCGGCACCTCGAAAACTTATTTCTTTTAACGCTTTACTGCAAAACAACGATGGCATTTTGGCAAATCACATCGTTGAAAATCAAAAAATTAGCTATGAAAATGCAATATTAATAATTGAAAATGCAGTTACAGAATGGCAACAATTATTGCAAGGTCAAAAAACAATTTCGATTTCAAAAATAGGTATCTTATCTGAAAATAAAAACCAAAAAATAGTTTTTGAGCCATTGCCTAATACCAATTTTTTGATGAGTTCGTTTGGCTTAAATCAATTTATTTCGCAAGATATTGCACGGATTTGTAAGTCAGATGTCATAAAAGATCCGCAAACTATTTTTGAACCAAAACTAGACATTATACACCACTCTAAACCAAATTATTTAAAATATGCTGCGTCAGTTGCCATTGGTCTTGGCGCGTTTGGGTTTGTTGGCAACAGTTTTTATAACCAACACGTTGCGGCAAAAAACCAAATTGTGCAGTTAGAGGTTCAAAAAGAAGTGCAACAAAAAATCCAGCAAGCTACGTTTGTGATTCCAAATCCGTTGGACTATGTAAATGCCAATATTCCCGAATCAGAAATGGTTTTTCACATTGTTGCAGGAAAATTTAGGAATCTTAAAAATGCAAAAAGACTAACTTCAAAATTGCAAAAATTAGGTTTTAAACCCCAAGTCTTGGCAAAAGACCCCGATGGATTGTCACAGGTTATTTTTGGTAGTTATCCAACTTTTGGAACTGCACAATTAGCGCTTGAAAGCATTCAAAAAAACGAAAATCCCGATGCTTGGATATTGATTAAGAAGTTGTAAAAACTACAATTTCCATATAGGCTAATTTTTTGTAGAAGCCTTGTCGAAATTAGTAGTTCTTACTTCGTATTTCTTACTTCTAACTTTTCTAAAGCATTCCCAATTCTAACTTCGCCTCTTCGCTCATCAGATCTTTGCTCCATGGCGGGTCAAACGTGATTTCGACTTCGCATGATTTTACTTGGTCAATTGTTTTTACTTTGTCTTCGACTTCGCGTGGCAAGCTTTCGGCAACCGGGCAGTTTGGGGAGGTTAGCGTCATCAAAATTTTTACATCGTTGTCTTCGTTTATCATTACGTCATAAATTAATCCGAGTTCGTAGATATCTACAGGAATTTCTGGATCGTATATAGATTTTAGTTTTTTCACAACGTTATCGCCCAAGTTTATAGTGTCGTTAAATTCTTCCATTTGATTTCGTATAAAATTTATATTTTTAATTATTTGAGTACGCCAATGCGTACATTTTTATGTTTTTTATCATCGACACCAATCCGTTGGCGCGCGTTGCCGAAAGATGTTCTTTAAGTCCGATTTGGTCAATGAAATCCATGTTGGCATTGAGGATTTCTAAAGGCGTTTGGTGTGAGAAAACTCGAATCAAAATGGCTATGATTCCTTTTGTGAGAATCGCATCAGAATCGGCGGTAAAAACAATTTTATCGTCTTGTTTTTCGCCTTGCAACCACACCTTGGACTGGCAACCTTTGATTATGTTGACGTCGGTTTTGTGCTGTTCGGCAATGATTGGCAACGATTTTCCGAGGTCGATCATGTGTTGATATCGATCTTCCCAATCGTCGAACATAGCAAATTCATCAATTATTTCGGCTTGTATTTCGGGTATTGTCATTTTTTGGCTTGTATTTTTTGGGCTAATTTCGTTATTTTATTGACAAGTTTTGCAATTTCTGCAGGCGCATTACCATTGTCGAATTCTGCACTTTGATATTCTTTTTTACCTTGAGTGATTTTTAAACTTGCAAATGCAGTTTTGTCGGTATGCCGTTCTTCTGAAGGTGCCACGAGATTTGGTAAGTTTTCGATATTTATTTTTTTGAAGGCAGTACCAATATCCAACCAATCTTTTTTTGAAATTTTTGTCGCTACAGGCATTTCTTTGGCATTTCGTTCAATTGAAACCGCGATGCTTTGGTTGTGCACCAAAATTTTTTGATAATATCCGCGTGTGCTTGCAATATATTCAAAAATTGTATTGTCTAAATTTTTTTGCGCATTGCAACCCGAAATTGTTATTAAAACAAAGAATAATTGAATGATTGCTTTCATAGATTTTTATTAGTTCGAAATACTTTTGTAACCGTTATACCCATAGCCCCGATTGTAGCGAAAATCCTTTTTTTAAATTTGTCATCTTAAGCGCAAAGTGCGTTTGACAAATTTAAAAAAAGATTGTAGCGAAAAGCGGGAAATAGCTTCAAATCAGATTGCTTAATACTTCGCAATGACATTATAGTAACATAGTTTGTGCTTTTTTGATTGCTGCGACCAGCAAATCTACTTCTTCGAGGGTATTATAAAACATAAAACTGGCGCGAACTGTGCCTGGAATTTCAAAAAAGTCCATAATAGGTTGTGCACAGTGGTGACCTGTGCGAACGGCTATGCCTAATTTGTCAAGAATCGTGCCGATATCATACGGGTGAATGCCGCCTATATTGAATGATATAACCGATGTTTTTTGGGCGGCTGTACCATATATTTTTAGTCCATCGATCTTCAAAAGTTCTTGCGTTGCATAGTCAAGTAGTGCTTGTTCTTGCGCCGCAATGTTGTCAAAACCAATATTTTGCATATATTTCACGGCTGTACCGAGTACAATTCCATCGGAAATATTGGGTGTTCCGGCTTCGAATTTATGGGGCAAATCTGCATAGGTTGTTTTGGCAAATGTTACTTCTTTTATCATTTCGCCGCCGCCCATATACGGCGATAATAGGTTGAGCCACTCGGTTTTGCCATAAAGTATTCCGACGCCTGTTGGGCCACAGATTTTGTGCCCCGAGAAAACGTAGAAATCACAATCCAATTCTTGCACGTCTGGTCGCAAATGTGGAACGGCTTGTGCGCCATCGATCAAAACGGCTGCCCCAAATTCGTGACTTTTTTTAATAACGTATGCTATGGGATTTACTGTTCCAAGTGCATTAGAAATGTGGTTTACAGCAACAATTTTGGTGTTTGAATTTAGTAAATTATTAAATTGGTCGAGAATTAACTCGCCGTTCAAATTCATTGGAATGACCTTTAGTGTTGCGCCTGTTCGTTCGCAAAGCATTTGCCAGGGCACAATGTTAGAATGATGTTCCATGGCAGAAATCAAAACTTCGTCAGTAGGTTTTAAGATTGATGCAAATCCGTTGGCAACAATATTAATTGAATGTGTGGTACCTGCTGTAAAAATTACTTCGTGCGAATGTTTGGCATTGATATGGTTTTGCAAAATATTGCGCGACACCTCGTAGGCATCGGTAGCCATTTGGCTCAGGGCATGAACACCACGGTGAATGTTGGCATTTATTTCTTGATAATATTTTGATATAGCGTCTATCACAATTTGCGGTTTTTGTGACGATGCGCCATTGTCTAAATAAACAAGTGGTTTACCATTTACGGTGCGAGAAAGTATGGGAAAATCGGCTCTAATTTTTTGAACGTCAAACATTTTTCTGATTTTTTTTTGATACAAAAGTAATGAATTTAAGGCATTATAGACGCTACTTTCTGCACAATTTTTAGTAACCGCGAGGGTCGCGAGGGTCGCATATTTGCGTATTTAGTAGTTATAAAAGTGCCCGTTAGAAGAGTACGAATTTGTATAAATTTGTGACTTGAGCCTGACCAGAGCCTGAAAGCGGGAATCGGCGAAACAAAGTGCTACCGGCGAAGCAAATTTGTAGTAAAATTGTTAAGAATTTTCAATTAAAAAAATAGTGGCTCTTAAAGCATATTTTTTTTATAACTTGCATCAACAAACACCTTGCTACAAAATGAAAAAGTATTTAAAATATATTGGTTTTTTGATTCTTATTATCGTTGGATACTTTGGATATGATACCTACCAAAAACTAGATTTGATTTCAGGATTTTCTGCAAAAAGTGTGGCATCATGTCATTTTATAGACAATAGAAATTTAATTTATATACAAAAAAATGACAATGACATTAATTTGATTGACCTTGCAAAAAACAAAATAAGTGAGTCAGAAAAATACGCATCGGCAAGTGTTTATGGGCTGAAAACTCGCAAAGCAATTTATCGAGACGGACTTGGGTCGACATTGATTGTTGGCGATTTTGATGCTTCAAAGCCTTTTTATCTTCCAAAAAGAACGGTCATAAAAAACAATTTGGCTTTTCCGTATGGACATCAAGAACCTAAAGACACTGTTTTTAAAAACATTGATTATAATTTATTGAAATCAACGGTCGAAAATGCATTTGATACAAAAAATCAAAATCTAAAACGGTCAAGAGCGGTTTTGGTTATTTATAAAAACAAAATCATTGCCGAAAAATATGCCGATGGTTATAATTATAAGTCAATGTTGCTTGGTTGGTCAATGACCAAAAGTTTGACGGCAACTTACTTTGGCATTCTTCAAAAACAAAGCAAGTTTGATATTAACAAACCGGCACCTTTTTATGAATGGCACGATAACGACCGCAAAGTCATTACAACCAACGATTTGCTGCATATGAATTCTGGACTAGAATGGGATGAGGATTATGACAAAATATCTGATGTAACCAAAATGCTATTTTTATCGCCAGACATGACCCAATCACAACTCGTTAAAAAGTTGGTTGGCAAACCAAATCAAACCTGGAACTACTCTTCTGGAACTACAAACTTATTGACCAAAATCATCAGTTATCAATTTAAAACCCAACAAGAATGCACCGATTTTTGGTACACCAGCCTCATTGACCGCATAGGCATGAACTCGATGATTGTCGAGCAGGACATGGCGGGCAACTTTGTAGGTAGTAGTTACGGTTGGGCAACAGCGCGTGATTGGGCAAAATTTGGATTGCTATATTTGCATAAAGGAAATTGGAACGGCGATCAGGTTTTTGATGAATCTTGGGAAAAATATGTTCGAACGCCAACCAACACATCCAACGGAAAATATGGCGCACATTTTTGGCTTAATCAAGATCAATATTTTAAAGATGCACCGAAAGAAATGTACTCATGCAGTGGTTACCAAGGTCAAAAAATATTGATATTCCCCAATCATGATTTAGTAATTGTAAGGTTCGGTCTTAAAGAAGCAGAGCAAGGTTTTGACTTTAATGGATTGATAAAAGGTATTTTAAAGAGTATTAAACAATAAATCGCAAATGAAAATACTAAAAAATTGGCACGAGCATCACTCACAAAATTTAACTTTTGGCAGCAGACTGGCCGACAAAGTTGCCAAAGAAATGGGTTCATGGCGATTCATTATCATCCAGACCATTATTGTGGTAATCTGGATGGTCTTAAATGTTGTTGCGTTTACAAACCATTGGGACGTTTATCCGTTTATACTGCTCAACCTATTGTTTTCGACCCAAGCTGCTTATGCCGCGCCAATTATCATGATGTCGCAAAACCGCCAAAGCGAGCGTGACCGCGTTCAGGCGCAGGCCGATTATCAAACCAACCTCGATGCCAAAAAAGAAATCGAAGCCCTTACCGAGCAGCTTAACAAAATTGATATTGAAAAGTTGGATGCTATTATCAAGATTTTGGAAGAGATGAAAAAAGAAAAATCAACTTAACGTAATTTATTCTACAAACAAAGCCTTTAATTCTGTGGCTTCTGATGGTTTCATTTTGCCAGCCAAAACCAAACTTAATTGCTTTCGGCGCAGTGCGCCTGCAAAGCGTTCGTTTTCGAGGTCGGTTTCTGGGATTATGGCAGGAACTTCTACTGGTCGACCCGTGTCGTCAACGGCCACAAATGTATAAATTGCTTCGTTGGCCTTGCTTCGAATGCCCGACTCACGGTCTTCGAGCCACACGTCTATAAAAATTTCCATCGAACTTTTGAAACTTCGTGATACTTTTGCCTCAACAGTTACAACACTTCCCAACGGAATGGCTCTGTTGAAAGCCACGTGATTTACAGATGCAGTTACGGTTATTCTGCGAGAATGTCGTCGAGCCGCAATGCTAGCTGCTCTGTCCATTCTGGCCAAAAGTTCGCCACCAAAAAGATTGTTCAACGGATTAGTTTCTGACGGAAGCACTAAGTCTGTAAGTATAGTATGTGATTCTGAAGCGGGTTTTGGTGTCATCATTTAATATAAATTATCTCAAAAATTTTGAGTTTTATTATTTTGCAAAGGTAAATCTTAAAATGGGATTAAAACTACTACGCCCTAAAACCTTTGTTAATTTTATATATTTGTACCAAACTATACTTTAATGAAACTTCATGCAATAGAATCTGGAAATTTCAAGCTCGACGGTGGCGCCATGTTTGGCGTTGTGCCAAAAACCATTTGGCAAAAAACCAATCCTGCCGACAGTAACAACTTGATAGATATTGCGGCAAGATGCTTGTTGATTGAAGATGGCGACCGTCTAGTTTTGATAGATACAGGCATGGGCAACAAGCAAACGGACAAGTTTTTTGGATATTATTCGCTCTGGGGAACACATTCTTTAAATAAATCGCTAAAAGAAAAAGGGTTTCATCCTGACGATATTACAGATGTTTTTTTGACACACCTTCATTTTGATCATTGTGGTGGTGCCATTCAATGGAATAAAAACAAAACTGGGTACGAACCCGTTTTTAAAAATGCAAAATTCTGGACCAACGAAGCACATTGGCTTTGGGCAACAAAACCAAACAACAGAGAGAAGGCTTCATTTCTTTCAGAAAATATTTTGCCGATGCAAGAAAGTGGGCAGTTAAATTTTATTGAAAAAACTGATAAACAGCTCGCATTTTCATCAGAAATGAATTTCGATATTTTTTATGTAGATGGGCACACCGAAAAAATGATGATTCCAAGCGTTAAATATAAAGACAAAACCATTTGTTTTTGTGCAGATTTGATTCCAACTGCCGGACATTTGCCTTTGCCTTATGTAATGGGCTATGACACAAGGCCGCTGTTGACCATGCCCGAAAAATCTATTTTCTTGGAAACAGCTGCTGCCGAAAATCATTATCTTTTTCTAGAGCACGATGCACATAATCAAGTAATAACCGTCGAAATAACCGAAAAAGGCATTCGACTGAAAGAAGTTTTTGAATGCGACGAAGTATTAATTTAATGTTAATCTTAAAAATTTTGTGACATTGTTTCTTTAATTTTGAACTATAATCAACTATATAATTATTATTCTATAATGAAAATTACTAAACTATCTTTCTTGACGGCATGTATCGTCATCGCAATTTCGTTATCAGCAAATGCACAAACTGCTGTTTTCGCCTCTAAAAAATCTGATTTAGCAGAATCAAAACTACAACGTTGGAGTCATCTAGACCTTGCCACAGACAGTGTCCCAGGCATGAGTGTTGATAAAGCTTATGAGTTTTTGAAAGGCAAGAAACCAGTAAAAGTGATTGTTGGTATTCTTGATTCTGGCGTCGATATTGCCCACGAAGATTTGAAAAACGTGCTTTGGACAAACAAAAAAGAAATTGTAAACAACGGCAAAGACGACGACAAAAACGGATACATAGACGACATAAATGGTTGGAACTTTCTGGGCGATATAGAAAAAGAAGCTTATGAATATGAGCGAATTGCAAAAGACCCGAAAAACACTGACGAAGCAACCTATAAAGCTGCCAAAGCAAAAATCGAAGACAAACTCAAGCAAGACAATGCGCAGCACGAGCAAATGCTAAAAACTTTGGCGGGCGTTACAAAATCTGACGAAGAGCTTGTTAAAATTTTAGGTAAACCAGTTTATACCAAAGAAGATGTGGCCGCAATAGTGACTGAAGATGCCGAAATGATTAAAACCAAAACTAGAATGATTAGAATGTTTGGTTACGGCATGACAATAGCACAGCTAAAAACCGAAATTAAAAAACAAATGGACGCAACACCACTAAAAACAGCTGCGGCAGAAGTACCCGATTATAGAAAAGTGTTAGGCGACAATCCAAACGATTTAAATGATCGCAAATATGGCAACAATAACGTAACTGGTCCTAAAAAAGATGGTGCGCTTCATGGCACACACGTTGCTGGCATAGTAGCAGCAGGTAGAAATAACATGATTGGCGGCGACGGAATTGCAGATAATGTTCAAATCATGACCATAAGAGCGGTGCCAGATGGTGACGAGTATGACAAAGACGTTGCACTTGGTATTAGATATGCCGTTGACAATGGTGCAAAAGTAATTAACGGAAGCTTTGGTAAAGATTTTTCGCCACACAAACAATGGGTTTATGATGCCCTAAAATATGCTGCTTCAAAAGATGTTTTGTTTGTGCATGCCGCAGGCAATGATGGCAAAAACATTGATATCGAAAACAATTTTCCAAACGATTCAGACGACAAAGTGACCGAGTTGGCAAGCACAACCATAACTGTTGGAGCACTCAACTTGACAAGTGATTTGATTGCAGACTTTTCTAATTACGGAAAAATAAATGTAGATGTTTTTGCGCCAGGCGTACAAATATATGCAACAACCCCAAACAACAAATACCGCTATTTGGCAGGAACCTCAATGGCGGCGCCAAACGTAGCAGGTGTTGCAGCACTAATTCGCGGATATTATCCAAAACTATCTGCCGTGCAGATCAAACAAATTTTGATGACCTCGGGCACTGCACTTACAACCGACGTTGCAGTTGGCGGCGATCCAAAAAACATTCAAACTTTTGATAAACTATCTGTAAACGGCAAAATTGTAAATGCTTACAACGCATTGAAGATGGCCGATGAGATGTCAAAACAATCAATTATTAAAAAGAAAGTCAAAAACTAAAATTTATAACCTAAGTGCACAAAACCGTTTCAGTTATGAAGCGGTTTTTTGTTTACAAAAAATTTGGGCATTTTGCATCTAATCTCTTAACCCAAATTATACATTAGAAAAAATATAAAATCTTGATTAAACGCCACAACTTTGCTGGTTCAGCGTCTTAAGAGGTTAATATTAATTGTATTGCATAATTTAGGTTTAAAGACATGAAGAAGCTTGACAGTCAACTCCCACTTTTTATCGCTGAATTCAAAAAATTTCAAATAGCACAAAAGCTCCCGTAGCACCTTTGACACAAAAGCAACGGCCACAAAAATATTTTTTATACAAATTTTTTAAAAATAAAATTCGCCACGATTTAATATGTGTTTCAATTTTTATTGACTTTCTATTTTGTATAAAATGGGCTTGCTTGGGCTGGCATCGTTTACAAAACTTGCGATTTGCAGGTTCAAAAAATAATCACCATCGTTAATTTTGGACGACACAAAAATGAGCTCGGTTATTGTGCAGTCTAGTCTTGCATCGGTATTTAGATTGTTGATATCAGTGACATTCCAAAAGGCTTTGTGGGCTTGGAGTTTGCCATCGTCATATTCGCGGTCAACGCTTGGCAGGTCGATTAAAAGGTGTTTAATACCTATTTCGCGAATGTAAATTGCGGCCTCTTCTGAGAGATATGGCGGATTGGTGTTTGAATATTTTCGAGATTTTTTTTCGAGATTATTAGGAAGTGTTCTTATGATTAATGCGTCTGTTGCTATCCCAGTGAACGCAGTCGAAGTGTTTTTGATTGCAGATTTTATAGCATCGACTATACATTTTTTGGTAATGACAGCGTCGTTTTCAATCTTTTCTGGCGCAACAGAAATGAGTTTTGCTATAAAAAAAAACTTTCTTAAACAGTCGTTTATCGAATAAAATGCTCTAGTTATATGTCCTAAACATTCGGTGTGCGTGCCGTGCCCGTGTGGGTTGAACGAGATGTTATTGAAATTTGTAGACGAATTTCCTGTGGAGACTTGTCCAATCCAATCGCCATTTTTTACGGGTTCGATAATTGGTTTTTCAAGATACCACGCAATTGGGTTTTGGTCGGTGTTTGAAAGCGAAATAGAAATATCTAATGGTTTTGCGAGGTCGATTTGGTGGTTTATGATTGTGGCTTTCATGGTGTGCTTTTATGAGTGAGAATTCACAAAGTTAGTTTGAAATTTAGTTTGAAATTTAACCGCAGAGTGCGCAAAGATAGGTTTTGCTGTAATGTTGGTTAATGTCAAATAGTCAAAATTTATTTATAAAATTTGCATTGTTGTGCAAATTTATAAATTTTACATATTCTGCGATTTATAAATCTTTGGAGGTCATTATTACAAATTATTTGCGATTCGTTTAAATCCATTTTTAACTAATTCTGTATTGAAATTTATTAACAATCCGAGTTTGCAGTTTGATAATTTTAATTATGTTATAATTTGAGCAAAATGTATATCGGTCAATTCTTTAACTGATTTTAATTCTATGATTACTTTGTTTTCAATCATAATGTCAATTTTGTAACCAATATCAAGTTTTATTTCTTCGTATAATAATGGCAACGGTTTTTGTTGTTCAACTTTCAAACCCGCTTTTTTAAGTTCGTAAAACAAGTAGGCTTAATAGGCACTTTCAAATAGACCTGGTCCTAATGCTTTGTGCACCTTAATCGAAGCATTTAGATCAATTTTTGAAATTTCGTTTTCTGACATAGTTTTGATTATTATGAAATTATTAAGAGCTACAACCTTGCGAACTCTGCGCTCTGTGCGGTTTTTTTTGCTTTTTTAAACTGCTCAGTCAGCAATCTTAAACAAATCGCTCGCAATACCATCGGTCAAAAATTTACCTTTTGCCGTCGGTTTCAAAATTTGGTTTTCTAAAAAAAGCAGTTCGTTCAATAAATGTTTCTCTGATTGTTTTAAAATATATTTCAAATAATCGCTGCCAAAATCGATTTTTATTTTCAGTAAAGATACGCCCCAAATGGTTCGTAATCCGGTCATAACATATTCGTTATAAATATCAGATTTTGATAAAACTTCGGTTTCTGATGGCAATTCGTTTGAATTAATTTTTTTGATATAAAGCGAATTATTGGCAATATTCCAACTTCTTGAAAAGCCATTAAAACTGTGAGCCGACGGGCCGATTCCGATATATTTTTTGCCTAACCAATAGCTTGAATTGTTTCGAGAAAAATAGTTGTCTCGCCCAAAATTCGACAATTCGTAATGAATAAATCCTGCATCGGCAAGTTTTTGAACCAAAACTTCAAAGTGTTCTCGAGCTACTTCGTCTTTTGGTGCTTCGATAGTTTTATTCGCAATTTGCTTCTGCAAAACAGTTTTCGGTTCGACCGTAAGTGCATAACTCGAAATGTGGTTGATGCCGAAACTCAAGGCTGTTTCTATGTTTTGAGTCCATTTTGCGTTACTCATTCCTGGAATTCCATATATCAAATCTAACGAAATATTATCAAAATATTCGGTGGCAATTTCAAGACATTGTTTTGCTTCGGTGGCATTGTGTGCGCGATTCATCATTTGTAAATCGTCTTCAAAAAAAGATTGAATGCCGATTGAAAGGCGGTTGATGCCTATGGATTTGAATTGTTTAAGAAGTTCCCTCGACTTCGCTCGGGAGGACAAATCAGAAAAGTCAGTCTTAAACAAATCATCTGGGTTTGCTTCCAAAGTGATTTCAGGATTTTTGCAAATTGTATAATTTTTAAAAATCGAACTAATCAAAAATCGAATATCAATAATCGTTAATATCGAAGGTGTTCCGCCACCAAAATAGATAGATTCAACAGTAGTACCATCAAATTCTGATTTTCGCATTTCGATTTCTTTGGCAAGTGCCAATACCATTTCGGCTTTCTTTTTTAGGTTTGTCGAAAAATGAAAATCACAGTAATTACAGGCTTGTTTGCAAAACGGAATGTGAATATAAATGGTCATTCTAAAATTTTGATGTGATTTACTGCCCAGAGATTTTGGTTTTATTGTCTTTTACAAAAGCATCCCAACCAGAATAATTGGTTGCGCCAACCACTTTTCCGGCATTAAAAAAATGGCAAACTGCCGCTGCCAACCCATCTGTAGAATCTAGGTTTTTTGGCAATGTTTTTAGCCCCAAAAGTTGTTGTAGCATTTTGGCAACCTGCTCTTTACTGGCATTTCCGTTGCCGGTAATTGCCATTTTGATTTTCTTAGGCTCGTATTCTGTAATCGGAATGTCGCGCGAGAGTCCCGCTGCCATGGCTACGCCTTGCGCACGACCAAGTTTGAGCATTGATTGCACATTCTTGCCAAAAAACGGTGCTTCGATGGCAATTTCGTCAGGATGATGTGTGTCTATAAGTTCGATGGTGCGTTCAAAAATAACTTTAAGTTTCTGATAATGATTGTCATACTTGCTGAGCAACAGCTCGTTGAGTTGAATGAATTCCATTTTTTTGTTCACAACCTTAATGAGTCCAAAACCCATGATTGTTGTTCCGGGATCTATGCCTAGTATAATTCGTTCGTTTGCCACAAGATTTGTTTCAAATTTGGAGTTTGAAGTTCAAAGTTTTGAGTTACTTTGCACACATGATTTCTATTTCAGACAAAAATAAACAAATACTCACTCAAGTCATCAAAATTGTTGTGGTTGGTGGTGCTTTTTATTTTATTTACAATGAAGTAGCAAACAATGATAAATTGGATTGGACAAAATTCTATGATATTTTCAATAAAAACCAATCGGTTTCGGGTATTATTTTTATTTTATATCTAAGTTTTCAAAACCGATTTCTTGAAATCTTGAAATGGCAAAATTTGGTTTTTACATTTAAAAAAATCACGATAGGTGAGGCAACCAAACAAGTTTTGTCGGCATTAACTTTAGGAATTTTCACGCCAAATGGAATAGGCGAATATGCAGGCAAAGCACTTTATTTTGAGAAAGCTAAAGCAAGTGAAATTGTTTTCTTGAATTTGATTTGCAATGGTGTTCAACTGATTTTATCCGTCTTTTTTGGAATTTTAGGGCTTTGGTATTTGGGCTACGGCACGCAAGTTTTAGAAATTTTAGGATTTATACTCATTATTGTAACGGTTCTATTTTTTTTTAAAAAAATTGAAATCAAAGGCTATTCACTGAATGATTTTCTAAAAAAAATTAAAAATATTCCAGCGCAAAATCATCAAAAAAACATTGGTTTTGCGATTTTGCGGTATGTAACCTTTTCGCATCAATATTACTTTTTATTTTTGGCTTTTGATGTTCGATTGCCATATATTGTTATAATGGCGACCATTGCAACGGTTTATTTTTTGGCTAGTTCGTTGCCTAATTTTCAGTTTTTGGACTTTGCTGTCAAAGGCAGTATCGGAATTTATTTTTTTAAAATCATTGGTGTAAACCAGTGGATTGTGGTTTTTGTAACCACGCTTATGTGGTTTTTAAACATCGTGATTCCTATAATTGTTGGAAGTTTTTATGTTTTGAATTTTAAACTAAAACCAAATAAATGAGCTACCTTTTTGCAATGCTATTATTGGTTTATTGTGTTGCGGTGGCTTTTTATTCTTTTTTGGAAAGTATGAATGGAGTACTAGAAATTTTAAAAATCAAATGTAATTAAGTCCTTCTTTACGTCCTCTGCGAACTTTGCGGTTAAATTCATTTTATAAAACTTGTAATTTCTGCGAAAGCAAAAAAATCTTCGGCTATTTTAAACCAATCATAACAGGAATTTCAAACTGAATTTTAACAGGTATTCCACGTTTCAAGGCAGGTTCTAATTTTTTAAATTGAAATGTTTCTAAAAGAAAAACACTATCCAGATTAATTTCACTTTTTATTTCTAAATCGGCATCATTGTAATCGTAAACAACTTGTGAATTTGGTAAAATAGAAATTTCAATGTTCAAAGAATCTACTTCTTTTGAGGGTTTAGAATTTAAAACAGAATCTAATTTTTTTTGAACATTGGCTTTCAAATATTCAAAAAAACATTGTCGCTGTTGGGCTTTGGTTTCCAGAACATCACAATTTGCTATCGATGGATATTCATCTACATCATTCCAATCAATAGAATTTAATTCTTTTTTTAGTAATGTTTCTTTAGATTGTT